>JBMZCV010000100.1:0-18867 GCA_049613665.1 Chitinophagales bacterium
AAAGACTAATTTTTAAAAGGTCAATCTTTTTGATTTTCTGATGATAAGAAATAAATATTATCTACTTTTTGTTATAAAAATGAATCCCCTAATTGTTAGAGAACTAAAAAAATACATTTGAGCATATAAACAGTATTATAAAAATCATAACATTTAAACAGCCTCTAAAAAATATGGAAACAACCAAACAAAAGATACAATTATTCTTGAAAGGTATGGCTATGGGAGCAGCCGATGTTGTGCCTGGAGTTTCGGGCGGAACGATAGCCTTTATCACAGGAATATATGAAGAATTATTAGCGTCTATCAAATCAATTAGTCCAAAAGCTTTGCTCATTTTGAAAGAAGAAGGCATCAAAGCGACTTGGCAACACATCAACGGCACATTTTTAGCTATTTTATTTCTTGGCGTTGGCACAAGCATTTTTTCACTCGCCAAAATTATCAGTCATTTATTAGAAACTTATCCCATTTTGTTGTGGAGTTTCTTTTTCGGTCTCATCATTGCTTCTGTTTTGTTTATCGGTCGGCAAATCAAAAAATGGAATCCGCCAGCTATCATTGCTTTGCTCATTGGCACAGTAGTAGCCTATTACATCACGATTGCAGCACCTGCTACTGCTCCGGAATCACTCTGGTTTGTGTTCCTTTCTGGCTGCATTGCGATTTGTGCTATGATTTTGCCAGGCATTTCAGGCAGTTTTATCCTTTTGTTGTTAGGAAGTTATGCTATGGTACTCAATGGTGTAAAAGATTTGAATTTGCCACTTATTGCTGTTTTTTTGAGCGGCTGTGTTGTTGGATTATTAAGTTTTTCGCACCTACTTTCGTGGACATTTAAATACTATCGAAACACCACTTTGGCACTTCTGACTGGCTTTATGATAGGTTCACTCAACAAAGTTTGGCCGTGGAAAGAAGTATTGTCATATCGCACAAATAGCCATGGCGAGCAAGAAGCATTTTTGGAAAAAAGTATTTTGCCAACTCAATATGCCGAAATTGTGCAGCAAGACCCTTATATTTTAGCCGCAGTTGTAGCAATGATAGCAGGATTTTTGTTAGTATTTTTGCTGGAAAAAAATGCTAATTAAAAATTATATATGTTATTTTTAAATTCATATTTTCGGTGAAAAACAATGTTTTATATATGCTATTTTTGAGAAAAAATGAATTTTTACCTAAAAAAAATAAACAAAAATAGAAACAGACAAGAAAAATGTAGAAAAAAAACTTTGATTACCAATAAAAAAGCTTACCTTTGCACTTCAATTGTCGAATATAAAGGAAAAATAACATAATAATGAAAGCAGATATTCACCCAAAAAAATATAGATTTGTTGTATTTAAAGATTTTTCATGCAACGAAGCGTTTTTGAGCAAATCAGCCGCAGATACTAAAGATACTATCGTTTGGGAAGATGGTAAAGAATACCCTCTTGTTAAATTAGAGATTTCGAGTATGTCACACCCATTTTTCACTGGAAAAATGAAGTTTGTAGATACTGCTGGACGTATCGAAAAATTCCAGAAAAAATATGGCCGTCGCAAAAAATAAGACTGCATATATTTTATACTCCAACACTTTTAAATATAGCTATACAACGATATGTGTATAGAAAAACCTTTTTAACAAAAGATAAAAAGTGTTATAGTGACAATATTATATTATTTTGCCTCGATAAATTCGTTTGTCGAGGCTTTTTTTATGCAAAAATCTTTAAAAACTGTTAGATTCTAAAACCGTATTTAAAGAAACAAGTTTTTTAGACTAAAATCTGGTTTTGACAGGTGTAAAACTTATAAATTAAGTACCAAGTACTATCTTAATAAAGCATTCATTTAGTTGCTAACGCATTGATAATCAAGGTCTTATCTTGTTGTGAAATGCCCAAAAACTTCTGAACGGCTACTTAATAATTTTATTCCTATTCTTTACTGACAAATTAAACTGATATTTTGGAAAATTTAAATATTATTTTGTTTGATGGCGACACTTGGAGGCGTTTGTTGCCACTTACATTCACACGACCTATCGCCGACATTCGCATCGGAATAATGACTATTCGCCAAAAATGGGAACATCTTTTTCAGGCCAAAACAGCTAGTTTAACAGTTGAGTATTTGCGAGAAAAATATCCTTTTGCAAAAGGCGTACACACCGAAAATTTGTTTATCAATGGCTCACTATTGCCAACGCCAGCACTTTTTCATCAGATAAAATATTTGCAGGCCAATCAAGCTATCGTTGATGATGGAACGGTTTTGGCTATTCGCACTTCTGGCAAGTTTCCATCTGTTTTGCAAAAAACTTCTGGCGAATTGCGACTTTTAGTAAACCAACTAGAGCGAATAAAACCAGCAGAAGATTATAAAAAAATAAATCATCTTTGGGATATTTTTGAGCAAAATGATTATTGGTTACGCTCTGATTTTCAGACACTTACAAATGGTAGAAAATCGCAAACTATTAGCGATACCAATACACTAATAGCACCAGAAAATATTTTTGTAGAAGAGGGAGCGAGCGTAGAAGGTGCTTTTTTGAATGCTTCGAAAGCACCGATTTATGTAGGCAAAAATGCCACAATTATGGAAGGCTCTATGGTGCGAAATGGCTTGGCGATGTGCGAAAATTCGGTCTTGAAAATGGGAACGAAAATTTATGGAGCAACAACTTTAGGCCCTTACACCAAAGTAGGAGGCGAACTCAATAATGTCGTGATTTTGGGCTATACAAACAAAGCACACGACGGATTTTTGGGAAATGCTGTTATCGGTGAGTGGTGCAATTTGGGAGCAAACACCAACAATTCCAATTTGAAAAACAACTATGGAAAAGTGAAAGTTTGGAATTATTTTGAAGAGAATTTCGTCAATTCTGAGCGTCAATTTTGCGGTTTTTTTATGGGCGACCATTCCAAATGTGGCATCAATACGATGTTGAATACAGGAACAGTTATTGGAGTTTCGGCAAACATTTATGGTGCAGATTTTCCACCAAAATTTATTCCTTCGTTTTCGTGGGGAAATGCAAAAGACTTGGAAACCTATGATTTGAAAAAAAGCCTTAAAACGGCAGAGATAGTAATGGCTAGACGCAATCAAAAATTGACAGATGTTGATGAAAGAATTTTGCGAACTATTTTTGAAAAAACCGTGTTTCATAGAGAGAAAACTGCTGAAAATTTGGTACATTAACGTGCTATAAAAAACTTACAAACACAAACACAAAAACAAGATAAAATGCGTAAAAAAATAGTAGCTGGAAATTGGAAAATGAACAAGATACAAAGTGAAGTTATCGAATTGACAACTGCTTTGAGTTTGGCACTTCAAAAACATGAGTTAGCAGAAAACCATGAAGTAATCATTTGTCCATCATTGGTTTATCTATCAAAAGTAAATGATATATTAGCTTTGTTGGCAGATAAAAAAATAAAAGTTGGCAGCCAAAATTGTCATACCAAAAATTTTGGAGCATATACAGGAGAAGTATCAGCAGCTATGCTAAAATCTTTGAAAGTGCAGTATGTTTTGGTAGGGCATTCTGAAAGACGCACTTATTTTGGTGAAGACAATAGCGTCATAAAAGCAAAACTAGATATTGCTTTAGCACAAGGTTTGCAAGTTATTTTTTGCTGTGGCGAAAGCCTAAATATTCGTGAAAGTAAAGCTCATTTCGATTTTATCGCCACACAATTGGAAGAAAGTTTGTTTCATTTAACAAAAGAAGAGTTGCAAAATGTGGTGCTGGCTTATGAGCCAATTTGGGCAATAGGAACAGGTGTAACAGCTTCGCCAGAGCAGGCAGAAGAAATTCATGCACATATCAGAGCTTTGTTGAGCAAAAAATATGACGAAGCAACAGCCGAAAATATGACAATTTTGTATGGTGGCAGTTGTAAGCCGACAAATGCAGCCCAACTTTTTAGTCAGCCAAATGTTGATGGCGGTTTGATTGGTGGAGCTTCGCTAAAAGCAGATAGTTTTATGGGAATTATCAAACATTTATAGAAACGTTTGACATAACTTAGAAAAACACTTACAACGATGTCTGAAAAAACAAAAACAACCGAATTACCTTTAATGATTATGCCTTATCGTGGCTATGGAAATAAAAATTTTGTCAATTGTCGTGGGCGTTTATTAAAAGACAAAGGCATTGATTCGAATATTAATCATAGCACTTGGCAAAATTTGAAAAATTCTTATAAGCGTTTTGAAAGTGACGAAATTTCGAGCGGCATACTCAACTTAAACTTTCAAGGCCTTGATTATGAGCTAGTTACAAATAAGGAAGGATATTTTCTCTTGCAAAGAGAAATAGAAAAAGATATAGAATATCACGAAAAAATGTGGCATAAAACACATTTGACTTTACTCGAAGCGGCAGAAAATTTTGAAACGGAAGTGACAGCAGAAGGCGAAATTATGTTTCCTGCCGAAGATGCCGATTTTGGCGTTATCAGCGATTTAGACGATACACTCATTCAAACAAATGTTATCTCAAAAATAAGAATGATTTATACGTCTATTGCCAAAAATGCTTATACACGAGCTGCTTTTCGTGGTGTTCCAGCTTTTTATTGGGCTTTGAAAACAGGAAAAAGTGGTGCAAAACAAAATCCAATTTTTTATGTTTCTAATAGTCCTTGGAATTTATATGACATGTTGGTAGAATTTATGGACATCAATCATATTCCGAAAGGGCCTATTTTGTTGCGTGATTTTGGATTGCACAAAGGCACAGAACGCCTCGATTATGAAAACCATAAGTATAACGAAATTGTAAATATACTCGAAACTTATCCTAACATGAAATTTATTTTGATAGGAGATAGCGGAGAGAAAGATGCTGATATTTATTTGGAAATGAAATACCGATTTCCAAATCGCATTTTAGCCATTTATATTCGTAGTGTGAATGAGGAAAAGCGAGATGAACGAGTAAAATTATTGGCTAAAATAAGCAAAGATGTGCCGCTTATTTTGATAAAAGATAGCCTAGAAGCTGCCAAACATGCTGCCGAAAATGATTGGATTAGTAAAGAAAATTTGGCAAAAGTGCATCAAAGCATGTATGCAGTAAAAAATGATATGATTGATGCGTGGTTTGATGAAGAATAGCTATTGTTTTGTAAACTGCTCATTACCAACTCTTTAAACGCTTAAAAAAATGTGATATGTACCAATTTGAAGACAACCCTTCTCAAGAAAATATCATTGAGTTGCGAAATATTTATCAGGATTATGACAACGGCAGAGTAAAGGTGTTGAAAGACTTTAATTTGCTCATAGAAGATAAGCCAAATCAAGGGCAATTTGTCGTTATTTTGGGTTTGTCGGGTTGTGGCAAATCAACTATTTTGCGATATATCGCTGGTTTGCAAGAGCCAACGGCTGGCAAGGTATTAGTAAATGGCAAACCTGTGGGCAGTGACAATCGTGTAAGTATGGTTTTTCAGCAATATTCTTCTTTGCCATGGCTTTCGGTTTTGGACAATGTCGCTTTGTCGTTGCAATATTCAGGTTTGGGGCGAAAAGAGCGAGAAGAACGAGCAATGGAGTTTATCAAATTGGTAGGCCTAGATGGACACCAACATAAATATGCACAATATCCGAGCCTTTCGGGTGGACAATTGCAGCGTGTTGCGATTGCGAGAAGTTTGTTGGCAAACCCTAAAGTTTTGCTGATGGACGAGCCTTTTGGTGCGTTAGATATCAATACACGCATCAGAATGCAAAATATGTTGGCAGATATTTGGCACAAAGTTCACCCAACAGTTATTTTTGTGACTCACGATATTTCGGAAGCTGTTTATCTCGGCGACGATATTTATATTATGAAAGCTCCACCATCAAAAATTGCACATCATGTTAAGGTAGATTTGCCGCTAAAACGTGATAGACATATCAAAAGAACACAACGTTTTGTAGAACTCAACGACCATATCGAAGACCTTATGCTTGGTTTGTATGCTGAAGCGAAAGAGGAGAAGTAACCAAATTTTTTAGCCATACTATTTTTTAATAGTGTGGCTAAAAAATTTATAGGCAAACTGTTAAAGGAAAATCAAATTCAAGGAATTATTTTTTTATTCTATTTGTTGATATGATAGTGTAGGATATATTTTTAATGCCTACTGCCTTCTAAACAAAAAAGTTTTTCTTTTTCAAGCAAAAAAGACTATGAAAATCACATATAATTCTCCTGTTATTTTGACATTTGCTTTGCTCTGCACAGCCATTATGATTATCAACAATAGTTATATAGATGGTATTATGTATGCACTTTTTAGCGTTGTGCCAGATATGAATTACGCCAATCCTGTTTCTTATTTTCGCCTTGCTTCTCATGTTATAGGGCATGGAGGATGGGAACATCTTGTTGGAAATCTTACTTTTATTTTGTTGCTTGGCCCAATGTTGGAAGAAAAATTTGGTTCATTCAACCTATTTTTGATGATGTTGATAACGGCAGTCGTGACAGGCTTGTTGAATATCACTTTTTTCAATACAGGTTTATTAGGTGCAAGCGGCATTGTTTTTATGTTCATTTTATTGAGTTCTTTAACCAACTTTCGAAGCTCTCAAATACCGCTTACCTTTCTTTTAGTTATCTCGCTTTTTCTTGGAAAAGAAATTATGATGGCTTTAGCAAACGACAATATTTCGCAATTTGCACACATCATTGGCGGTATTTGTGGTGGTATATTTGGCTACCTTTTTGCGAAACCAAAAATGCAAGAGCAAAATTATGCAGCAGCCGATGAATATATTCGTATTTCTTAAAAAAGTAGTACTTGCTTTTTTAGATATGTAAAAAGCTGAAAAACAAGACTTTATACAAAAAAAGTGACTTAAAAAACTAGCTAGAGTCTTATTAGATAGAAATTGTAACTATGGAATATCTATTTCTAATATTTAGCCTAATACATTATAATATAAATAATTTGGCATTTTAAGTTATTTTATTCCAAAAAAAATGATTGTCATAACATTTTGCTATTATTAAGTTGTTTTGCTAAATAGTTATTCAAAATTTTAAAATTAAATAGTGCTTGGCACTTAAAAACGTTTGTAAAAACAAGCATATGATATATTGGATTATTACAGGTGTGGCTATGTTGGCCAGCAAGTTTGTTGGAAGTATGTTGCAAAAACGCTTTCAAGAATATTCGACTATTTATTTGGAAACAGGCATGACAGGCCGAGAAGTAGCCGAAAAAATGTTGAGAGACAATGGCATTACCGATGTAGAAGTTATGTCGGTTGCTGGTCAATTGACAGACCATTATGACCCACGCAACAAAACAGTCAATTTGAGTGAAGTTGTATATAACGAAACGCATGTTGGAGCAGCAGCAGTAGCCGCCCACGAAGTAGGACACGCAGTACAACACGCCAAAGCTTATCCATTTTTGCAAATGCGTTCTAGCTTAGTGCCTGTTGTTAATCTTAGTGCAAATTGGGTGCAATATGTTTTGATGGCTGGCATTGGTATTTATTTCGCTTCGCAAAATGCCATTGTACTCATGATTGGAATTGCTCTTTTTTCATTTAGTACCTTGTTTAGCTTTGTGACTTTGCCTGTCGAATTTGATGCAAGTGCTCGTGCTTTGAAATGGTTGCAGTCTGCCAATATCACTAATAATGCTGAATTTGGCAAAGCAAAAAATGCTCTGTGGTGGGCCGCAATGACATATGTAGTTGCTGCTTTGGCTTCTTTAGGGCAGTTGTTGTATTATGTTTCTATTTTGCTACAAAATAGAGATTAGATGGCAATTCGCAATTGCGAAATTATGCTTATCAATAGATAACATAGCAAGCATCGAACTTTCAAGAAAAAAGATACTTGAAAGTTCGATGCTTTTTTTATTTAAAAAATCTTTTTTTTTGAAGCAAAAAAATTATATTACAGAAACTTGAAAATTCAGCCATATACAAAAATGTTTGGCACTTAGACCTTCAAATCGTAACAAAAAAAATGGAATATAGCTTAGAATTTAGGAAAAATGAAGACGCATTGAAGCTTGCCGTTTCAAATGTTAATATACATTTAGACAAAATTTATAAAGGTGGTGGCACAAAGCGGATAGAAAGATTGCACAAAAAAAATAAACTTACTGCTAGAGAACGCATAGATTTATTGCTCGACAAAGACACAGAACGCTTCGAAGTTGGTGCTTTTGTTGGGTTTGAGATGTATAAAGAATATGGCGGCTGTCCTGCTGGTGGCGTTGTCGTGATGTTGGGATATGTGAGCGGCAAAATGTGCATAGTCGTAGCCAACGATGCTACCGTAAAATCTGGTGCATGGTTTCCGATTGCAGCAAAGAAAAACTTGAGAGCACAAGAAATTTCGATAGAAAACCGCTTGCCTATTATTTATCTGGTGGATAGTGCAGGCGTATTTTTGCCTTTGCAAGATGAAGTTTTTCCAGATAAAGAACATTTCGGCCGCATTTTTCGCAACAATTCTATCATGTCGGCTATGGGAATCACGCAAATTGCAGCCATTATGGGCAGTTGTGTTGCTGGAGGTGCTTATTTGCCTATTTTGTCAGACGAAGCCTTGATTGTCGAAAATACAGGCTCGGTATTTTTGGCAGGCCCTTATCTTGTGAAAGCAGCTATTGGCGAAAATGTTGATTCAGAAACTTTGGGTGGTGCTACGACACATTGCGAAATTTCGGGTGTTACGGACTACAAAATGCCAGACGACAAAACTTGCCTCGAAACGATACGCAAATTGGTTGGCAATATTGGTGAGCAGCCGAAAGCTGGTTTTAGCCGTGAAACGCCAAAAATGCCTGCTTTGAAAATGGAAGAAATATATGGCCATTATCCAGAAGGCGGCCGCAAACCTTACAATATGCTCGAAATCATCAAGCGTTTTGTAGATGATTCTGACGTGTTGGAATACAAACAAGATTATGGCAAAAGCATTGTTTGTGCCTATGCTCGTGTCGATGGTTGGGCAGTAGGTATAGTGGCAAATCAGCGAACTGTGATTAAAAGCAAAAAGGGCGAAATTCAACTTGGTGGCGTTATTTATTCTGATTCGGCTGACAAAGCTGCTCGTTTTATCATGAATTGTAATCAAAAGAAAATCCCTTTGGTGTTTTTGCAAGACGTAACAGGTTTTATGGTTGGTTCTCGCTCCGAGCATGGCGGCATTATCAAAGATGGTGCAAAAATGGTAAATGCAATGAGCAATTCTGTTGTGCCTAAATTTACGATTGTAGTAGGCAATTCTTATGGTGCAGGAAATTATGCGATGTGTGGAAAGGCGTATGACCCTCGTTTGATAGTAGCGTGGCCAACTGCGAAAATAGCGGTAATGGGTGGTTCGCAAGCTGCCAAAACGCTTTTGCAAATTCAGATGGCGAGCAAAAAGAAACGTGGCGAAGTGATTTCAGATGAAGAACAACAACGTATGCTTGACGAAATTACGGCAAAATATGATAAGCAAACCAAACCTTATTATGCAGCAGCTCGGCTTTGGGTAGATGCTTTGATAGACCCAATAGAAACTCGCAAAGTGATTTCGATGGGTATAGCTGCGGCTAATCATGCACCAATTTTGAAGTCTTATGCTACTGGCGTGATGCAGACTTAGTGTAAATTTGTGCTGCACAAATACACAAAACTAAAAAAGCTTTTTCCTATCTTCTTTTATAGAAAATAAGAAAAAGCTTTTTGTGTTAAAGGCTATTGTATGAAAACATTAAACGATTTTATCGTCGGCGAGTAAAATAACTACCTAAAAATTTCATAGCCATATCAGCTACATCGTCCATGATGTCGCCATCTTTGTCGGCATCTAAAAAGTTGTTTAAAATACGTTTTACACCAGAAGGAGCTTTCTTTGCACCTGCTTCGCTTTCTTTTTTCAAGAAATCTGACAAGCCATCAGCATCTAAATTCTCTTCTCGCTTTTTGCGGCCAACCATTCCCATCACAACAGGAGCAATTTTTTGAAGCAAAGCACCAGCAGACTTCATATCTAAGCCACTGACTTGCGTAATCAAATCTTCGACATTATCGAGATTATTGCCAAAAATATGCCCTAAAATGCCACTACCATTATCACGGCGTGCCGCATCAGCGATATTACTTATTTTCGTAGCACCACCTCGTTGTTGTTGCACACTCAAATAGCCAGGCAAGTCATCTAAGATACTACCATCATGGTCACGCTCAATAGCACTATTGAGTGCCTCAGCACCTTTTTCTTTCTCTGTATTTCGTGCCAAAGCACTAATAATTACAGGAATAGCACTTTCTAAAGCAGAACTAGTAGCACTACCTTCAGCACCCAATTGTCTGCTTAAAATTCTAATGGCATCATCTCCAAATTGGTCAATGAGTGTTTCTATTAAAGTTGACATAAATTAATGTTTTTATAAAAAGGTAAAATATTTGTGGTTTTTACTAAAATAAGTTGTTCAAGCATGAAAGATAAAACTTTTGCAAAAAACAAACAATACATGATAATAGTACATACTAGATTTCGGCTTGTAAGACGAAAACAATATCTCAATGTCACTATCATTTCATTTTCAAAAAGGATTTAGCAATAAATTGCTCTTTTATGGAAGCTGACACATTCATTTTCGATGCGTTAGCCACCCAAACAAGCAATATTAATTAGCATTTGGCATTCTTAGCAGCTTTTCGGTTTTTTTACTAAAACACTTGCATAGTTTGTTGTTTTAGCATTTTTTCTGTTTCTTTTGGCATAGTTGACAACACTTTATTTTCGAAATCTTGATGTTTGGAATCTACTCTTCTAGCCACTTTTTCGAGCATCCACCAGCGACGATTAGCTTTTTTAAGGCGTTTTTTCACTTCCGTAGGACTGACCAAATGCGTCGTCGGCAATTTTTCGCCCGTTTGTTTAATCACTAAGCCCAAAGGTGGTTTGATGCTATCTTGCAAATGTATCATTTTGGCCAGCAAATCGGCACTAGGTGTTATGAGCGAGCCAATACCACCACGAGCTTGAGCCCAACCAATCAGATACAAGCCTTTGTAATCTTCCAACAAAGAACCTGCATAAACTTTAACAACTGAGCCATCTATTCTATTTAGCTCTTTTGGCAAAAAAGGATAAGACACATGATAGCCTGTTGCACAAACAATAGCATCGAAGTTTTGGCTTGTGCCATCTTCAAAAATAACTTTGCGGCCTGCCAAACGCTTTATGGCTGGTTTTGCTTCTATTCGGCCGTGTTTGATGTAGTGCAATACTTCGGTGCTAACGGTAGGGTGTTTGTCAAAAATTTTGTAATCTGGCTTTTGCAACCCATATTTTGAAAGGTCTCCTACCACAATTTTTAACATCAATCTCAACAGAGAACGCTGCAACCAAATAGGAGCAGCCTGAAAAGGAGAATCAGTAAGTGGTTGCCCTAATAATGTTTTTGGCAAAAACCAAACACCGCTCCGCATACTCATTATTGCTTTTTGGCTCACACGAGCCGCTTCCGATGCTATGTCGCAAGCCGAATTGCCACCACCAATAACCAAAACTCGCTTGCCTTTTAGTTGTTCTGGGCGTTTATAATCTTTGGAATGCAACCATTCGCCATCAAAATTGCCTTCATACTGCGGAAAACGCCTTTTCCAATGATGGCCATTACACACTAAAACGCCTTTGTAATTTCTTGTTTCGCCATCTTCAAAATGCACTTCCCACAAGTTTTTTTCTATTGGCCGAACATAAACTACTTTTTTGTTGAACTCGATGTTTTCTCGCAAACCGAAATTTTGCGTATAAGCTCTAAAATAATCTAACATATTTTGTTGACTTGGAAAATCAGGATAAGTATCAGGCATTGGCCAGTCGCTATATTCAGTTACTTTTTTCGACGAAATAATATGAGCTGTTTCATAAGTGCCATGATACCAATTTCCACCCACATCATCATCGGCTTCTACTTGGTCGTAACTAATATTGTGTTCTTTTAATGCTTTTGCATGAGCCAAACCTATTGGCCCAGCTCCAATAATAAGATGTTTTTGATGATACATAAATATCGTGTTTATTTTTTTGGCAAAACATTTTTGTTTATTTCCAAATCGTTCAAATATACAAGTTTTTTCTTTACCTAAAAAAATATTTAAAAGCAGTTTAATTTTTTTTGTGAAAAATTTATGGTTCAACTCCATGTTTTACAAGATTTTAATCTTTAAAACTAAAGGCTTAAATCTATATTTTTTATTTGAATTTTAGATAGCATTTGATACTTGCTTTCTATCTAAAAAAATATTTGCTGTGCTAATGGGTTTGTTTTTTGACTTGTTATGAAGTGAATGAGAGCTAGACAAAAATAGCTTAATATTTTATTGGAGATAACACCTTAATTTTAATGTTTTGGCAACAAAACATCTGTCTATTAAAACATAGCTTATGCCAGATTTTTGGCTACTGATGTCAAAAAACTTTCAACAAACAGTTAAATAAAAAATAACATAATTGATAGCACAAAGTTTTTTTTTTATTTCTTAATTTCGATATACCGTTTAAATATTTGATTTTTGATGAAAATTGCTTTTATATATAGTTTTAAATCATTACAAATCAAGTTTTTATACAATGTATTTATATTAATTTTTTTACTTTAAATGTGAGCATCTACAAAGCTTATAAAAAAGCATTTAAACATTAAATGTTATGTGTAAAATGCTGATTATCAGTTAATTTAAATTTAAAGCAAGATAAAAATAAAGCTTTTTTGTTTAAAGCCTTTTTTGTTTGATTAAAATAACAATGAAATAAAATATTAAATATAATAAAGGTTAAAATACTATTCAAGATATATGTTTTTGCTTTTGTGTTATTAGTATTTTGTAAATTAAAATATGGATATTATTATTCATTTAAAGAAACATTTAGCTCCATTTTGATATTTGCCTGAACGTGAAGTTTTGGCATTGAATTTGTCGTTTTATGCTCTGTCTTACTTTAAAAGCAAACACTTCATCAATCTAGTCTAATCATACTAAGTATCAAGCACCTATTTATTTAGTAAAAGACATTCATTAAATTTTTAATCCTAATTTTTTATAGATGGAAAACACGTCGACAAATGTAAATTACAACAATAAAATGTTGTTTTGCCTACCTTTTTTTACTAGCGAAAAGCTAAGAACACTAAAATTTCTTCAAAAGTTTCAGTTATTTGCAGTCCTCTTGGCTATTTGTTTTAGCTACCAAAATGCAAATGCCCAAAACTGCTCCGTTAATGCAGGAGTTGATAGAACTGTTTGCCCAAATAGTTCCAATCAACTTCCCATAATAAGCAGTATTGCTTTAGAGGGAAATCAATCTGCTATTAATGTAGAACCTGGTACACTTCAATGGTCTATTGTATCTCAGCCTGCTGGAGCGTCTGCTACCATAGATAGCCCAAATAGTTTGTCAAGCTCTGTTAGTGGCACTATCATAGAGGGAGATTATACTTTTCAGTTGACTACAGATTGCACAGATAATGTAACAGCTATAGACCAAGTAACTTTTATGGTGGTAGCAGAACCCACAGAAGCAGTGGTAGTTTCTACAGATTTAGGCTGTTATATGGGAACACCTTTTGAAATTGAAGTTTCTCTTCCTGCAGCAGGTGAGACTGGTTATTTATATTATCAGGAGGGCATACCTGGCACAATAAGTCAATTAGATGCTGATACTTGGACATTTGTTCCAGAACCATTAAATAGCAATTGCTTAGGTGATAATGGCTGGTCAACTAGGTTTCGGTATCAAATTGTCAATGGTGCAAGTTGTCAAAAAACAGTATATCAAACCCTTAATTATAATTATGCTTCCCAAACAGTCTATGCCAATGCTATCCCTGATTTTGGTTGTACCGATATAGAATTATTTGGTGCTTGTCCTTTAGATGGAGCAGGCGAATGGACTTATACTGGCCCTGGCGTTATTACCTATGATTCAGGTTCTGATGCAGCACAAACATATATAAATGCAAGTGTTCCTGGAGATTATACCTTTACTTGGACTATAACAGGTGGTTGTAATCCTGATGTAGCTACTGTTGATGTAACATTTGTAGATTGTAGCGGTGTTTGTCCAGTCGAAACATTGGCCGACGCAGGAACAAGCCAAAATTATTGTGGCAATTTTCCTCCTTCTATTGTTTTAGATGGCTCTGTACCTGGCACAAATCAAGTAGGGGAATGGACGCAGGTACACGGCCCTTTAATAACCATAACTGATATTAATGACCCTAATACTTCTATTACAGGACTTACTGCTGGAGATAGTCATTACACTTTTGTATGGTTGGTAAATGGCAATGGTTGTTTTTCGAGAGATACTGTTTCTTTTACAGAGATACCATCTATGGCACCTGATAGTTATGACCCAGCAGGTTGTATAAGTACAACAGGTTATCAACCCAATGATTTTCGAGTTTTCAATAATGCAAGCTATCCGCTAAATGCCATTGCTACACAAGATAGTATTTGTATTACATTATTAATAAAAGAAGTGCCAGAAGAAGCTTTGAATGCCGATGGCACTTTCGATGAAAGAGTAATTACAGGTATTTCTGCTTCTCCAGGAGGCTTTCTACCTTCTTCTTATATACTGCCTCCTGGCACTATAACAGTAGGAGTGCCTTATAGAACATGTATTAATTTGGAAGAAGACTTTTTAGATGGAGAGACTTATGAAGAATCTATTTACTATAATGCAAGTGCAAACTTCTATGTATCTCTTGATGTTTATAGTACGCAAGGCTATTATGATGTAGTAACCAGCGTAGAAACAGTTTGCGGCACTTATGTAGCCGATGATTTTCAGGCATATATAAGTACTAGGTCTTCTTTTCCTTTAAATGCAGGAACAGATATTATTTTAGATTGTAATACGCCTAGTACTACGCTTGCTGGTGCAGGATTAGAAGATTGGAGTGGACATTATGGACAATGGACAATGGTGTCAGGCCCAGGCCCTTCTCCGCTTACCGAAACCTCTCAGTATGAATCAGAACCTTTTATCGACAATTTGAATCCAGGTACTTACACTTTTAGATACTTCAATCGTAATCCAGTGCAAGAATGTAATCCAACTTATGATGATGTAGAAATTGTTGTAATAGCCGATAATTCGCCAATAATTACACTCACAGAATTGGAAGGAGGCTGTGCTGGTCATGCAGTTTTTGCAGCAAGCTATGAATACGCTTTAGGTGGCACTTGGTCTATTATTAATCCTGCTGTAACTTCCGAAACACTTACTTCAAGTGGCGGTTTGGGAAGTGATACCTTAATAATAGATAATTTAGTAGCAAGCACAAATTATACGATTGAATTTTCTGCTAACAATGCCTGTGGCTCAAATAGTCAAACTATTAATTTGACAACTAACTCAGATGCAGGGCCTAGTTTGGCTCAAATTTCTGAAGATTTGATTTGCACTAGCAGTTCTACTTTATCATTGAATGCAGCTAATATTACCAATGGAATAGGTATTTGGAGTGTTATTTCTCAGCCAATAGGAGCAAATGCTTCTTTTTCAGATATAAATAATCCTAGTACAACGATAAATGATGTGTCAGAGAATGGAACATACATTATAGAATGGGCAGTAAGTAATATACCTTGTGCTACCATATCAAGAGATACTGTAATAATTGGCAGAGGCGTTGCTGACCTACCAAATGCAGGTGGCGACCAAGAGTATTGCAATGTGGATAGCTACCCTTTTATGAGCAACTTAGCAGCTACTCCTCTAGTTAGTCCATCTACGGGACAATGGATTTTTATTGCTGGCCCCGACCTACTTACTTTTGGCGATACGACTTCTTCTACATCGTCCTTTACTGTTTCCATGCAGGGTCAGTATGTCATCGGTTGGGAGTCTAGTATTGCAGGCTGTGATACACAAACAGATTATATTACCATTGATATAGGTGCTGGTGCTCCAGTAGCCGATGCAGGCCCTGATCAAAGTGATTGTGGTGGCAATGGAATATTTACTTTAGATGCACTAGATTTAGCAATTGGCGAAGTTGGCAATTGGTTTTTTGCGGGCAGTACAGGCAATTTAAATGCTACTTTTGATGATATAAATGACCCAAATACAACACTTACTTTAACAGGTACTGGCGTGGCTACATTATTATGGACTACTCAATCTAATTTTGCTTTTTGCCCAGCGAATACTGATACTATTCTAATAGATTATTTCTCGGCACTAGCAGGCGAAAATGGCGAAGATTTAGATTTGTGTGAAGCATCAAGCACTACGCTAATAGGAAATGATGTAACTGTAATACCAGGTGCTACCAATAGTTGGGCTTTAGTATCAGGCCCCAATGTACCTATGATTTTTGATGCTTCAAGTGCTACAACAACAGTTACAGGATTAGTGGCAGGTACTTATATTTTTGAATATGAAGTGAATAATAATGCAGGCTGTGTCGATACTGACCAAATAACGGTTAATGTTGCCAGCCAGCCTACTATTGATGCAGGAGCAGACCAAATATTGTGTGGCACAGAAACCGTTACACTAACAGGCAATGATTTAGGAGCAGATTATACTTATGAATGGGTATTAAGTTCTGGTACTGATTCTGGCACTTTTTCGGCATCAAATAGCAGCACAACTACTTATGGCCCTTTATCCTCAGATGGCCCTTATACTTTTATGTACAAAATTACAGATGGCGGTTGTCAAAATTTTGATTTTGTGGATGTCACTTTAAGTGCAAATACTGCACCAACACTAACTATTGATGATGTGGTTTGTGATGCCAATCTCACAACTTATACCATTGATTTTACAAGTGATGGTGTCGTAACAAGTGATGTTGGCACAGTAAGTGGCAATCAAGTAACAGATGTACCAGCAGGTACTGATGCCACTTTAACAGCAGATTTAGATGGTTGTTTAGTTGAGCAAATAGTGACTTCGCCAACTTGTGAATTAGAGTGTCCACCAACTAAATGCCTTAAAATAATACTCAATAAAGTGGAATAGCAAAGTAAAACAAATCTCTTGCTAAGAGAAAAAAACTAGATAAACTTGAGTAAAATCATCTATGAATAAAAAAAATAATTTATAGGTAATTTTATTCAAGTTTTTTTTGTTCAAAAAATAGTTGCCATTTACGTTGTGACAATTTTTATCTCAAAAACTCAAACCTAAATAGTTGCAAAAAATAAAATATATCAATGCAATAATATAATGTGTAGTTTAACAGCTATTCTTGGTTTAACAAAAGAAACTTTTTTTGATAGGGGAAACATACTATTTTTCAGTTCAAAAGGTCATAAAAATAAGTAAATGTTTTTTTTATAATATTTATTTTATTTCAAAGTGAGAATAACTGGTAGTTCAACGATTTATTTTTATTTATTAGTTGCTTTTCTGAAAAAAATAGATGTTTACAGTATTTTTGCAGCTTCTTAAAAATAGTTACAAAATATTTCTCTTTAATAGACATTATATAACAAAATTATCATGCAAACAGAAACATCATATCCAAAAGATAAAATCAAAATATTGTTGTTAGAAGGCATACACCAATCAGCCATAGACACGTTCAAAGCTGCCAACTATCACAATGTCGAACTACTGCCAAAAGCCTTGCCTGAAGATGTTTTGATAGAAAAAATCAAAGATGTGAGCCTTGTCGGTATTCGTTCAAAAACGCAAATGAATGCTCGTGTGATTGCAGCAGCCAAAAAAATGAGAGCTATGGCGTGTTTTTGCATCGGCACAAATCAAGTAGATTTAGAAGCAGCAACAGAAGCAGGTGTTGCTGTTTTCAACTCGCCATACAACAACACTCGCTCGGTAGCCGAATTAGTGATTGCCGAAACTATCATTTTGCTTCGTAGAGTGGCCGAAACAAACATGGCAACGCACGAAGGCATTTGGCTAAAAACAGCCGACAAAAGCTATGAAGTGAGAGGCAAAAAAATAGGAATTGTTGGCTATGGACACATTGGCTCGCAAGTTTCAGTTTTGGCAGAAGCCATGGGCATGAAAGTATATTATTATGATATAGAGCCAAAATTAATTATGGGTAATGCCATAGCTGTCAGTAGCTTAGATGAGTTATTAGAAAAGTCTGATGTCGTTTCATTGCATGTGCCTGCTACGCCAGAAACAAAAAATATGATAGGCGAAGTAGAGCTAAACAAAATGAAAAAAGGCAGTATTTTACTCAATTTGAGTAGAGGAAATGTCGTTGATATTGATGCTTTGAGAGCAGCCTTAGAAAGCGGACATTTGGCTGGTGCTGGCGTTGATGTATATCCCAAAGAGCCAAAATCTAAGCATGATTTATTTGAAACGCCTTTGCAAAAGTTGCCAAATGTGATATTGACACCTCATATTGGCGGCTCAACGCTTGAAGCACAACAAACGATAGGCATAGATGCAGCACAAAAAATGATTAACTATTTGGATACAGGAAGTACGGTAGGTTCGCATTCTGTGCCTAGCCTTACTTTGCCTACACACCAACAGGCACATCGTATTTTGCATATTCACGAAAACAAAACAGGCGTGTTGCGTTCTATCAATGAAGCGTTGGCAAATGCTGATGTTAATATTTTGGGGCAATATCTGAAAACGAATCCAAAGATAGGCTATGTGGTGTTAGATGTAGATAAAGCGACTTCGCCAGAAATGCTAGCAGCTTTGCGAGCAGTAAAACATACAATAAATGTGAGAGTTTTATATTAGTGTTTGGCAGCTATTCTCGGTTTAACAAAAAAAACATTTTTTGATAGGTAGAAACATACTGTTTTTCAGTTCAAAAAATTATAAAATTTGCAACTATTGGTCACCTTAGCCTAAAAAAAATAGTATGTTTAAGC
>JBMZCV010000101.1:0-18717 GCA_049613665.1 Chitinophagales bacterium
ATTTTTGGCCACACAATATGCAAATTCAGGAGGGCCACTAGGATTATATTCATGTGCTTTTGTCCAAAGTGTATCGCCATATTCATCGGTACGAATAAGATACATTGCATATTGTTGTATGCTATTTCCTCCAAATTCAGTATAAAAACTTTCGGTATATCCAACGATAAAATAGCCACCATCGGCAGTTTGTTGTAGGTCGTAGCCTCTATCGATTCCATCGCCACCATATGCTTTTGTCCAAAGGCTATCACCTTCAGCATTCATTTTGAATAATATTGCTCCACTAAATTCATTATTAGGAGTCCAGCCAACACCTGTAAAAGCATAACCACCATCATTGGTTTTTATCATGCTATAAGTAATCATATCTTGATAAGAAATATGATTTACCGCATTTCCATTAGTATCATATTCTTGAATACCAACACCTTTGATAAGGTAGTTGCCGTTGGCTAATTCATATATATTAGGACCACTAAAACCACCACCTTCTATTTTTTTTGCCCATATTGTTTGAGCAAAAGCATTTGTAGAATAGAGTAGCAGAAATAAAATTATTATATTTTTCATAAAGAAATGATTTATTGTAAAAAAAATATTCGCTAGCGGATTGAAAATCAAGGTATTAACTTCAATGAGATAACCGCTTATTTTTGTCTAATTACTTACTTATATACTATTAACGACACTTTTTGCGGTTTCGTTGCACTAAATTATGTCGTTGTTTTTTATGAAATAGTTGTATTAGTATAATAGTTATGCCTAATGTGTTGGCAGTCAGTTTTTTAGCATGAGTTTTTTGTTTTTGACTTTGGCATAAAAAAAAGCAAAAAGTCACAATTTTTGTATCATTTTGTACAAAAGCAAAACGCCATCAATTTACTCAGTAAATTGATGGCGTTTATAAATTGCCTTTTTTGTTAAGTAGTCGTTCAGAAGTTTTTGGGCATTTCAGTACAAGCTAACACCTTGAGTGTCAATGTGTTAGCCACTAAACGAATGCTTTATTAGATAGTATTTGGTACTTAGAAATTATTTATCCCTTATTTTGTGAGAGCTTGTACTGCACTTCGTCGTCGTGAGGGTGATTGTACATTTCTAATGAGTTTATCCCACTCGAAAGCAGGGCCAATATCCCATTTTCCTGTCGCTCGAAAATTGAGATGCGAAACAATGCCTCTAAAACCTGCCGTAGCTGAGTTGGCGACATATCTAGTAGATTTGCCCAAAAATTTTCGTGGTATTTTGTGTTTGGCTGTCAAAAAACGCAACAAAACGGCTAAACTTTCATATTGAGCATCGGTAAATGTCGCAAAATACTGATAACCTTTGAAGGGAGTTTTGAGCTTAATGTATTTGTGTGTATCTTCCAAAGTGCAATAAACATCTACTTTTTTGCTTTTTCCTTTGCGAGAATAAATTGTTTCCAAGTTGTTGCCTTTCAAAATCAAAGGGCCATAATTTGACAGTTCGATAGCGATAGATTTTTTACTAGCAGCTTCATTGCCGCCTATTGTGCCAGCACCCAAATGATATGCCCAATATTCAGAACCGAAGAGCTGATAAATGTTGCCATCTCTTGCTATCACAAAAGGAACAGAACAGCGATATTTGCTATAACCAGGCCGTGGACGTGTCAAAATATCGACATCACTTTTTAGGTTTCCTACCGTAAAATGCAAAACAATACGCTCTTTTTTTACTTTTTTTGCCTCATAATAGCCCGAATAGCCATTTGATGGCTTGCAACTGACTATATTTAAATGTTGCGATGGATTGTCGGGCATAGCCAAGCTATATTTTTCGAGTTTAAATTTTCGTCCATTTGCTCTTTTTGTTTGCTGAAAATCTTTTTCGACATAATCTGCCAAATCCGACTTATGGTCAAAATTTAGAGGCACATCTGGCACTACTTCGGTTTCTTCTATTCTCGGAAATCTTGAGTTTGGCTGCATTTCTGCTTGTTCCTCTATCGGAACAGGTCGAGTTTGTTGTGGTTTTGGCTTTCCATGAGGTCTTACAGTAGCAGCTTTTCGGGTTGGCTTTTTGGGTACAACAGTAATATGGGTATCATCTGGCCGATAAACAGGGTGCTGACTGCTTTTTTGCGATTTTTTAAACAAGCTGCAAGAACTAAAAAATAACAAGCAACAAAATGTAATGATGCAAGTAGTAGTAAATAATGATGTTTTCATTTTCAAAGAAATTTACAAAAATTGGAGGTGATAGGTGCTTTTGAAAGTTGCTTGTTCAAGTAGGATATTCTAAGTATGAATACTTTAAAATACGCAAGGTTTAAAGTAAAACAATTTTTATGTTATCGATTCATACTAACTGTCATGTTTTTGGCATTTTATAATACAGTAAAGAAAGAAAAAGTAAGCGTGCTTTTTTTGCAACAACTAAAAAATGCTCATACAAGCAGCTTTATTCGCATAATAAATACAACTTTTTACGTTATATTTGCCATCACAACAACGCTATTATATTTTAAACAACATCATTTTAAGCAGTTGGACAGATTTATTCTACAAATTGTGGAAACTAACACGCCGAAATTTAAGGCAGTAGCACAAATCGTCCTATTCTTAAATAGTGATTGGCACTTATTATTTCCTTCTTAATACTTAATAATTCATGTCTAAACAACTATTTTTACGATATTTTGCAATCTTGTTTTTTGCCGTTTTTTCTAGTTTAAATGTGATATACGCACAATTTCAAACGATAGAAAATGCAAGAGAAATTGACAAATACAAATTTCGCCTGACCAAAACCGTTCCGTCCAACAAAGGTGCTGTTTGGTGCGAACATCAACTCGACTTGACAAAAGATTTCGATATTATGTTTGATTTGTTTCTTGGCTGCAACAATCCAGAAGCTGACGGCATTGCTTTTGTGCTACAACAAGAAGGTTTAACAGCCATTGGCGAAGGCAGTAGCGGCATAGCTTATCGCAATATCAAACCTTCTTTGGCAGTAGAGTTCGACAATTTTATCAATGATTTTGAAAGCTATTTTCCGATGAAGCACACGCATGTCGCTATCACAACAAATGGCGATACGCAACATCACACTTCCAACAATTTGGCAGGGCCAGAACTTGCAAGTCCAGAAAAAGCAGTTGGCTTGGCTTTTTGCGACCATTATGAAGTACAGATTATCTGGAAAACAGAAACGAAAGACTTGCTTATTTTTGTAGATAACATGTCAGTTGTTTCTTATCGTGGCGATATTATGCAAACGGTTTTTAATGGAAATTCCAAAGTTTTTTGGGGTTTTACAGGAGCTACAAGCCGAAAAAAGTATTATACACAAGGCATCAAACTCACACCTTTGCCTTTGCGTGCCGAAATTTCGGCTAATGCACCAAGTTGTTTTGAAAGCAATGATGGCAGTATCAAAGTAGCAGCTTTTGGAGGCATCAAGTCGTATAGCTATCGTTGGTCAACAGGACAAACGACGCAAGAAATCGACAATTTGGCGGCAGGAAATTATCAGGTGACCGTAACAGATGGCATGGGTGTTTCGGCAGCACAAGCGATTTTGCTCAAGTCGAAAAACCCTTTAGATATTGTCGATATGAAGAAAAATTCGGACGCAGATTTCGATTGGTCGGCAGAAGCCACAGGTGGTACACCTCCTTATACTTGGCGAAAAGGGTATGCGTTTCTCGAAACAGAAAACACGATGGATGTAGATGCCAAAAATTTGCAAGTGCCAACGCACGACAATGTAAAATTTATTTATGAAGATAAAGGTACCGTCAATCGCAAAATGATTTTGTATGCGGCTGGCGAAAATGCTGTTGCCGAAATTGGTTTTATGATGGTCACAGATGCTAAAGGTTGCAAATTTCGACGCTATTTGCCTTTTGCAACCACCATTCACCGACCAAAAGAGGAAGAGGAAGCTCCTACAACTAATGTAGTAGATGTTGTAGAAACAGAAATTTCAAATGTAGAAGTTGCTGAAAATGAGGAGGAAATAGATTTGGAAAATTTGGAACTAACTTATACCACACGCAATTTGCCCGACAAGCTAGGCGATAGAAATGTTAAGAAACCACGCAATGTTTTTTTGAAAGAGGAAAAAATTGAAGTGAGTGTTTGGGACGAAGAAACCGTAGATGGCGATACTATTTCGATTTATTTCAATGGCGAATGGCTGCTGAAAGATTATGCTTTGAAGCGAAAAAAGAAAACTATACGTTTAGAGGTATCTCGAAATGCTGATAATTATCTGATTTTATATGCCAAAAATGAGGGTTTGCGACCGCCAAATACGGCTGCTGTGTTGATAAAAGATGGCAAAAAAGCAAGGCGTGTCGCTTTGAGTTCGGATTTGGAAAATTGTGATGCTATTAATTTTAAGTTTAGAGAATAGAACAAAAAACCCACGAAGTAAAATGAGTTTACTTCGTGGGTTTTTTTATGTCGTAGAATCATAAAGCAAATTCGCCTTGCTTTTTCTGAAAAATGAGTTTGCAATTATAAGATTTCTTAAATTTCTTTTTAATATTTTGCAATTGAGCGGAAGTTTTTGGGTTTCTACTCGAAAAAATAACAAACGCATATTTCAATTGCTTTTTTTCGTCTTTACTCAACAATTTTATCGTATTTTCAATTTGTTCAACAGCGTGCATCACATCTTGCCCTTTTAGCTCTACATAACATTCCAAACGTTCTTCTTCTCGTATCACCAAAAAATCGCATTTCAAGGTATTATTATCTGTAATTTGACAGCCGTCGACATGAATTTTCAAAATTTCTTTTCGTTTTGCATTTAGAAAAGTCATTTTCGATTGTCGTTTTGTGCCACTATCTGCACACACAATTTTTGGGTGTTTTACTTTTGCTAGGCATTTTTCTTTAAATTCCATATCCACACTGATTTTATTCGTCTAAATCCAATAATTTATCAAATTGATTAGCTATTACATTTGAAATTTCATCTAACACATTATCGCCAATCAACTGCGTTTCTTCATCAATGATATTTATTTTTTCGCCCTTTACCATCGCAAAAGCATTCAAAGTATTTGGCTTTACAATGCTTTCTTTTTCTACGGTTTTGTACAAAGCAGTTAATTTTTTCTCATTTTCAACATTATTTTTCTCTATTTGGCCAGCATACAACAAATTGTTGAAAGCCGACAAAATATAAGGGCTATGTGTTGTCACGACAATTTGAATATTATTATTTGAACTATTCACTACTTTTGCCAATAATTCTACTATTTCTTTTTGAGCATTTGGAAATAAATGTGCTTCGGGTTCTTCTATGTATAGAGATACTCTATTATCTAAACCATTATTACTAAAAGCATCTAATATCACTAAAAGTGGTAAAACTTCTTGTTGTCCAGAAGATGCATAAGATAAATTAACTTTTCGCCCATCTTTATGTACTAAAAAATCTTTATTATACTCTCTTTTATATTCTGCTTTTAATATTGTTTCATTATTTAACTTTCCATTTCCTTTAATTTGTTGATAAATTTTACCAAATTCAATTAAAAAAGGGTCTATATGCTGTTTATTTGACAAAAAAGAAAAAATATTAGCTTGTAAATCAGCAAAAAAGTTTCGTCCAGCAGGCATAAATATTTGTTTTTCAAAACCTCCATTTGTAATCGGATCCTCATATACAATAATTTCATACGCCTCTGATGGAAAGTTTGTAATTTCTTTTCTCACTTCTTTTAACCATTCGTGAAAATTTTCCGAATATTCAAATTTAATACTTCTTATTTTTTTTCTATAAATAGAAAGCTTGACATTTCCTTTGAAATAATGAATTTCAAAATGATTTTTTGGCCAAGCAGTTGTAGGAAAATACTCTTTAAACCTAGCCATATATTTATCATTTATTTCTCTTTTACTAAGTCGATTTATTAAATCATCTACTAATTCATAAAAAAAATCTTTAAAATAAAATAACAACTTTGCAACCATACTTTTCCCTGCCGCTTGCGGCCCTATCAAGACATTAATTTTATTGATAGGCATTTCTAAATCTTTGATGCCTCCAAAATTTTTAATGACTATTTTTTCGGTATAATCTTTTTGTTCTGTACTCATATTTGCTATTTTTCGGCTTAAAACTACAAAAACTTATTGAAAAAGTAAAGTAATCAGAAAAAATACTTTTTAAGGAACATTATTTTTGTTTTATTTGTTAAATGAATATCCAAAACTTAATTTTCAAATGAAAAACAGCATCAAAAACATACACGCAGGCGAAATTTTATTAGAAGAGTTTTTAAAGCCTTTAAATATTTCGGCTTATCGCTTGGCAAAAGATACTTTTATGCCACAAACGAGAATTAGCGAAATTATAAAAGGCCGCAGAGCAATAACAGCAGATACAGCTTTGCGTTTGTCTCGCTATTTTGGCAATTCAGCTAAATTTTGGCTGGGTTTGCAAAACGATTATGATTTGGAAGAAAAAAACGGAGCAAAAAAGCAGAGTTAGACAATATAAAACAAGCAAATTTTATGTTAGAATAAAAATTTCCAAAAGAAAACTCCCCAACCGAAAAGGTTATCTTTTCCGATTGAGGAGTTTTTATTTTATTTTTTTCTACAAAAAGAAACTACTTTATTTTCAAGTCTTTCTTAATTTCTGCCCAAGTAGGCAAATTGTTATGATGATATTTACCGACAATTTTATCGTTTTTCAACAACACAACGCCCGGATTTGAACGCATCATCGTTTTGATAGGCGTAGCATCTAAATTATAAAACTCATACTGATTATTTGCCCACTTTTCGGCTTGTACCAAATCGCCAGATGTGATACCTACTGCCGAAACACCGCCTTTTTTCGCTTCTGCCATCAATTTATTGATGCGTTGGAAACCTTCTAAAGACGATTTGTCAGGGTAGTATGTCGATACAAAAAAGTGGTAACCATTGATAGCCAACAATGAGTCCGCTTGGTCAGTATCGTTTTTGTCGAAGAGCAAAAAGTCTTTGATTTTCGGCAATTCGGCTGGTCTGATAACCTCGCTTTCTGTCTTTTCTTTGTCGATTGTCCATGATTTATCTTCCCACATTCTTTTGTCCATATATGTTTTGCTATCAACACGTTTAGGCGTTTCGCCCTCTTTCACTAAAGTATAATACGTCAGGGTTTCTCCAGGGTCTAAGCCTTCAGAAGACTTGCCTTTTATCAAATTTTGCCCAACATGATAAGCTCTAAAATCTACAACAGGCAAGTCATAACAATTGCGTAAGCTAAAAGCAGTCGTTACGATAGTCAGAATAGCAAGACTGATAAAAGCAACTTTTTTGTCGAAAATAAGCTTGATTTGTTGATGAAAAAAGATAACTAGAGCTAGTAAAATGCTCAAAAATACATCTTTTAGGAACGAAACAAAAGGTTCGAGTTTCAGAAAATCACCAAAACAGCCACAATCTGTCACTTCACCCGTATAAGCTGTGAAACCTGTTAGGAAAAGGAAAAAAGCGATGAGACCAACATATAAAGCTAAAGTTATTTTGGGCAACGTGCCGAGAATGAGTGCAATACCTAGCACAATTTCGAGTACGACCATAAATACTGAAACAGGCAATGCTAAGGAAACCCAAAAGTCCCAAAAGGGTTCGAGAAAAGGCGTATATTTTGTAAATACATTGAAATAGTCTTCCATTTTGAAGGCCGTTCCGAGTGGGTCAATGGCTTTCACAACACCTGAAAAGATAAAAAATGTTCCTAAAAAATTGCGAACATAATATAATAGCCAATTTTCTGGCTTTTTCATCAGGCCAAAAGCAATGGTAACAACCAATGCTAAAACGGCAATAAGTGCATTTAGCGTGTATATATTCATATTTGTAAAAATTGATTATTATAAATTTTTGTTTTCTTCTAATTTTATAAGGCCGAAAATTGCATAATTCATAATGTCGGAATAACCAGCTCCAACGCCTTCCGATACTAAAGTAGTGCCAGCATTGTCTTCTATCTGCTTGATACGCAACAGCTTCATGAGAATGAGGTCTGTGAAAGAGCTAATTCTCATGCTACGCCAGGCTTCGCCATAGTCATGGTTTTTTGCCAGCATTAAGTTAAAAACTTCTGTCACTTTTTCGGAATATAATTTTTCGGCTATTTCGTAGCTCAAATACAATTCATCTGTTTCGTCCAAATCTAGCTGAATAAGCGACATAATACAATAATTGATGATACCAATAAATTCGCTTTCTCGCCCTTCTGCAATTTTTTGCTCTCCTTTCACTTCAATGGTTCTAATGCGTTTGGCTTTGATAAAAATCTGGTCGGTTAGCGAAATCGGCCGCAAAATTCGCCACGCTGTTCCATAATCTTTTGTCTTTTTGAGAAAAAGCGTTTTGCATTTTGCGATAGCCTCTTTATATTGCACAGCAGTTTTTGTCATTTTGTTTTTTATTTTTAAACAATAGTTTCGTAAGACTGCAAAAATACAATATTTCATTACAACAATACAAAGATAAGATAAGTTTATTACTTTAACTAAATTTTTAGTTGAAAAATTATAAGAAGACTGAAAAAAAATATTTTTATGCTTAACACGACATTAAATTGCAAAGGAAAATTATTGGATTTGTCAAAGCCAAAAGTTATGGGCATTCTCAATCTTACACCAGATTCGTTTTATGATGGTGGTCGCTATTTCGCAAACACTAACGATGCCTTGCGACAGACAGAACAGATGCTTTCGGCAGGTGCTGCGATGATTGATATTGGTGGCATGTCGTCACGGCCTGGTGCAAAACTCATTTCGGTGGAGGAGGAGTTGCAGCGTGTGTTGCCTACTATTGAATCGATACATAAAAAATTTCCGCAAGCGATTTTGTCAATAGATACAGTCAGAAGCGAGGTCGCTCGGCAGGCAGTAGCAGCAGGTGCAAGTATCATAAATGATATTTCGGCTGGCAACTTCGATGAAAAACTGCTCGAAACAGTAGCTGATTTGCAAGTGCCTTATATTTTGATGCACCTAAAAGGCAAGCCAGAGACCATGCAAGATGAGCCAATATATGAAAATATTGTCCAGGAAATGGTCGCTTTTTTTCAAGAAAAACTAACAAAAATAAACACTTTGGGCATTCGTGATGTGGTGATTGATATGGGCTTTGGCTTTGGAAAAACTTTGGAGCATAATTATGAAATTTTGCGACAGCTACAAGATTTTCAGCTTTTCGATTTGCCAATTTTGGTGGGTATTTCTCGAAAGTCAATGATTTATAAACACCTGAATGTCAAGCCAGTAGATGCTTTGAATGGAACAACTGCTTTACATACTTTTGCTTTGCTAAAAGGCTGCCAGATTTTGCGAGTGCATGATGTGAAAGAAGCCGTTGAGGTTGTAAAATTGGTGGAAATGTTGTGAAAAAAACGCAATGGTTTAGGTATAGACTTTTTAGCTAAAAAATAAGACTATTCTTTTTTGACCAAAAGTTTAGATAGATTATTGTTCCAAGCTGAATCACCCAGCATTTGTAATGTTTTGTCAACTTTTGTTGGTAAAAAATAGTTTATCTCCCTATTCAAAAATTATTTCTTTTGTTAAACCGAGAATAACTCAAAAATATTTGAACAAATACTTAATAATTTTCATATCTTTACTTTCCTAAAAAGCTTGCTCTTGCTCAAATTTCATTTTTTTCAAAACTTTCATACCTTTTGTAGCAAAAATTTTCAATTTGATGTTTATTTTTACCATTCTATAATTTTTACGTTAAATTTCGCCTTCAAATTTGAAATGTAGCAAGCAAAAATGTTTGAAGCAACTTATTCATCAAATCAAACTACCTAATAGATATGAGTCAAACAGATTGGAAAAAAGCCATCGTTCCGCATTTGGTAGCAATGGCTATTTTTATGGTTATTTCTTTTATATTTTTCTATCCGCTTTTTAGTGGCAAAAGCCTACGGCAAGGCGATATTATACAATGGAAAGGCATGGCACAAGAAAGCCTTGAATTTCAGGAGCAAACAGGCGATATGACCGAATGGACAAACTCGATGTTTGGCGGTATGCCGACCTATCAAATAAAACCACCAACAGGAAATTCCAATTTGGTAAGACCTATTTATGCAGCCATGCGTTATTTTGTGCCTTTTCCTGCTAGTATTCTTATCATTTGTTTTGTAAGTTTTTATATGATGCTCATTGTGCTAGGTATTCGGCCGCCTACTGCTGTTGTAGGAGCTATTGCTTTTGGCCTGATGACTTACAATTTTCTCATCGTAGAAGCTGGCCACAACACCAAGTTTATTACCATAGCATTTATGGCCCCTGTGGTGGCAGGCACATTGCTGACCTATCGAAAAAAACGAATTTTGGGAGCAAGTATCTTTGCACTTGGCTTGGCACTCAATTTATATGCCAATCACTTGCAAATTACTTATTATTTGTTTTTGATGCTAGTGATTTATGTTTTAATAGAATTTGGTACAGCTATAAAAGAAAAAACAACTGCCGATTTCATCAAATCTTCTGGCGTACTCTTAGTGGTCGCTTTATTGGCTGCCGCTACCAATATGTCGAGTCTATTGCCCACTTACGAATACTCGAAAACTACGATTAGAGGCGAATCGGAACTCACAGGCGAAGGCAAAGATGGCAGCGGATTAGACAGAGATTATGCTTTGGCGTGGAGTTATGGCATTGGCGAAACGATGACTTTGCTCATTCCTCGTTTTTATGGCGGTGCTTCTGCCGAGCCTATCAGCAAAGATTCGGAGCTGTATCCTATCATTAAAAGGAGTTCGAAAGACAACAAAGCACCTACTTATTGGGGAGACCAGCCGTTTACGGGAGGGCCTATTTATCATGGTGCTATCGTCTGTTTTCTATTTTTGTTAGGCTTGCTTTTGGTGCGAGGCTCGCTCAAATGGTGGCTACTTTCTGCTACGGTTTTCGCCATTGTTTTGTCGTGGGGAAGAAATTTTCCAATAGTAACCGACTTGTTTTTCTATTATTTTCCGCTCTACAACAAATTTAGGGTAGTCTCTATGATATTGGTTTTGGCACAATTCACGATGCCATTTCTGGCTGCTTTAGCCCTAAATTATATCATAGAAAAGCAGAAAAACAAAGAAGAAATTTTGAAAGCTTTAAAAATAAGTGTAGGTATTTTGGCTGGTGTGTTACTATTTTTTGGCTTTTTAAGTGGCAGTTTTTTTCGTTTCGAGGGAGCAGGAGATGCCAACTATCCTGAGCAATTTGTGGCTATGCTAGTCGGTGAGCGTCAAAATATGATGATGATGGATAGCTTGCGTTCTTTAGGTTTTATACTCGCAACGGCAGCTTTGATATGGGCTTTCTTACAGCAAAAAATGAGCGAACTTGTTTTGGCCGCAAGTATTGGTGTTTTAATATTATTAGATTTAGGTATGGTAAATGGCCGTTATTTAGACTCAAAAGACTTTGTTTCGAGCCGAAAATTAGACCAAAGTTTCAAGCCTAGCACAGCAGATAAAAAGATTTTGGAAGACAAAGACCTAGATTATCGAGTGTTAAATTTGGCAGTAAATACTTTCAATGATGCCACAACATCGTATCATCACAAATCTATTGGTGGCTATCATGGTGCAAAATTGCGTCGCTATCAAGATGTGATAGACCAACATCTGGGAAAAGAAATCAATGCTTTGAAAACAAAATTGCAAGGCGAAAACCCTGATATTATCAATTTGTTTAGCGGCCAAACTGTTTTAAATATGCTCAACACAAAATATATGATTTATAGCCCTTCTGCTCCTCCGCTTCGCAATTTGCTGGCGATGGGAAATGCTTGGACAGTAAGCAATGTCGAAGTTGTGGCTGATGCAAATGCCGAAATTGCAAGTTTGAATAATTTGAATTTGACGCAAAAAATTATAGTTGATAAGCGTTTTGAAAACCAATTGAAAAGCAAAAGGCTGCAAGCAGATAGCACAGCTCAAATTCAGTTGAGCGAATACAAACCTAACTATCTGAAATATGAGAGCAAAACAAAAACCGACTTATTTGCTGTTTTTTCAGAGATTTATTATGCCGATGGCAAAGGCTGGCAAGCGTATATAGATGGCAAAGCTGTCGAGCATTTCAGAGCCAACTATTTGTTGCGTGCTATGAATTTGCCTGCTGGAAACCATACTATTGAGTTTAAATTTGAAAGCAGTTCTTTGAGTTTGGGCAAAATGGTATCGTTTATTAGCTCTTTAACTTTATTGTTACTTTTTGCAGGTGGCTTATTTTGGCATTTCAAAAAAGGCGAATAGTTTAAACAGCCTCTTAAATGAACTTTTAGAATTTCTAAAAACAATACATTTTATTTTCAACAACCATATAAAATACATCACATAAAAATGTATTTTATATGGTTTTCTTTCATGTTTTTTCATACCTGTTTAGGTGTGAGTTTTTGAGATAAAAAATATTTATACTACAAATAGCCACCTTTTTTTAGACAAACAAACTTCCTTATGAAATCAACAAATACTATTTTCTTCACTATATTATGTCTATTCTTGATGCTTTTTTTGATAACTGCTTGCGAAAGTAGTGCCGAAAAAGCAGCCAAAGCAAAAAAAATAAGAGATGCAGCCATCGCCGATTCGTTGGCAAAAGTGGCTGCCATAGCGAAAGCAAAGGCCATAGCAGATTCGACAAGAAAAGCAGAGGCAAAAGCCAGATTGATGACCACAGAAAAAGCCATTGCACTAGCCGAAAAATGGGTGGCAGAGCAAGCTTATACCAACGATACTACCTTTGTAAAAATAAATAAAATTGTTTTTGAAGAAAGTGAGTTTGCAACCGATACTATGAATATTGTCAAAAATCGAAGAAACAGCATTCGCAATAAAGCTATTGGTGCAAAAGAATATGGCGAAAAAAGCTGGGCAGTAGGTTTTCCGCACATAGAGAAAGAAAACAATATTGTACGAGCTGTTTTGATAGATTCGATAGGCGAAAATGTGAAAATGGCAGCAAAAGATGTAAGAGCAGATTGGATAATGGGCCAAAAATAAAAAGCCTGATTCGAGATACTCTAGGCTAATACTTTAGTTTTTAGGGGCGATTGATAGAAGCTGTTTTATGATTAAATAGTGCTTGCCATTTATCGGCTATTGACTTTATTTTGTGTTAAAAAAAACATTTCCTATTGTAAGCTGTTAGTTTTATATGTAATTTTGTTGCAAAAACATTCAAAAAATATTAAGCAGTTATTTAAATACTCTTTTAAGTTTCAATGATTCGGACATTTTTTATAACAATTTTCAGTTGAATAAAAAAACGTCTTTTGGTAAGGGAAACATACTATTTTTCAGTTCAAAAGGCTATAAAATTTGCAAATATTGGTCACCTTAGCCTAAAAAAAAATAGTATGTTTAAGCCTTTGATAAAAAAATGTATAAATGTCTGAACTATTGAGTTTAAGAATAAAATTTTTAAAATTGCTTCTTACAAATTTAATTTTCTTATGATGAAAATGACAAAAATTTACTTATCACAAATAATACTTTTTTGCCTCTTTAGCTTGCCCACAATAGCACAAGAAGCCGTAGAAGATGTCGTTTCTATTGGAGCTGGCTATGCCAATCAAGTGTTTTATAGCCTCGAAAATGGCGTTTTGAAAACCGAACCAAAAACAAATTGGGATATTGCTTTAGAGCAAAATGGCCGCTATGGTACTATTCGTATCAATAGCGTAAATGGTGTAGAGTTGTTTCTTGTGCAAGATGCTACAAAAGCCGATTGGGAAACACTAAATATCAATGCAGGAAGTATTGATTTTTGGGACGATATACACAATAGCGAAACCTCGTGGGTGCATGGTGCATTCAATGTACAACATACGAGCGACCCTTTCGATTTGGGCTGGGGATTGTATAATTTTACAACTCACAATGTAATAGGAGATTCTATTTATGTCGTAAAATTAGGCGATGATTCGTATCGCAAAGTTTTAATAGAGGATTTATCAAACGAGGTATGGAACTTGAAATTTGCTCATCTTGATGGTAGCAATGAAACAAATCTTGTTATCAATCAGTCAGATTATCCTTATCGCAATTTTATTTATTATTCTTTTTTAAATGAAGAAGTGCTAGATAGAGAGCCTAATCGTGGTAGCTGGGATTTGTCGTTTACACAATATGAAGCATATGTAACACAAGACACAGCACAAAAATATTACCCTGTTTCGGGGGTTTTGAGCAATCTAAACACAAGGGTTGCAGAGGTACATGACGTAGATGTGAATACAGAAGATTATAGCAATGAAGAATTTATCACAGGTATGTCAGAAATTGGCTATGATTGGAAAGAATACGATTTTGGAGAAGGTGCTTATGTCGTTGAAGAAAACTTGGTTTACTTTGTGGAGACGCAAAAAGGCGATATTTACAAAATAATTTTTACAGGCTTTGGCGGCACTAGCAATGGCAATTTTGAATTTACGAAAACACTACTCAATTCTACTAGTATATATAATGCAACAAACGATAGAATTGGAAAATTCGATTGTTACCCAAATCCAACAAATCATGCAGAGGCCTTACAAGTTATTTATAGTATTGAAGAAGCCAATATCAAAGAGGCACATCTCGAAGTGCACGATTTGTCGGGCAAAGTTTTATTTCACAAAAAAATGAAAAGCGAAAAGGGATTATACCAAACAAATCTAAAAAACTTAAATCTCCAAAGTGGAATGTATCTCATTCATTTAAAGCTAGACCAGCACAAAACATATAAGAAAGTAATTATTCAATAAATAGAAAAGCTTGCATACTAAAATGTGCAAGCTTTTTTGTTGTTTTATGAAAGCCATTTATGTCAGCATAATTTAAAATTTATATTTGTAAAAATTACAAAAGTGTGTAAGGAGAAATAAGGCTAGTTTGCCTAAGATAGTTTAAATTAGCCATTTAGTGAAACATTGGCAATGAATTGGTCACTTGTGGAAACTGACACCCTTATTTTCGATATGTTAGCACAAACCAATATGTATATTAAATAGTAATTAGCATTTGATATACATAATGAAAAAAAACATAAAATACGATATTAATTTTTGAAACTACTATTCCAAATTATTATTTACTATCTACATCTAAAATTGAACTAATTAAATGGGAAAATACCTAACCAAGCTATTTTGTTGTACAACTAAAATAAAAAGCTATCTGACCATACTGTTTTTTTTAGTTAGTCTGTTGCTATTAGGAAATACCACCACTTTTTTATATGCACAAACTGCTCCTAGCATTCGAGTTTATACCGAAAAAGGAGAGCAAGCTATTCCGTCGGCTCATATTCATATTCGCTGTTTGAGTGGGCCACAACGCAATCAAACCAAAACGGTTACGACAGACCGCAATGGAACAGCACTCAATCCTTTTGATGGGCCAATAGAAGTCAAAATTTCTTTTATTGGCTATGAAACGTTAACGGCTCGTTTAAACCGAAATCAATCAAAATATTTTTATTTAAAATCAAGCTTGCTCGAATTAGAGCAATTTGTTGTTACGGCACAATATTTGCCTAGCGACCTCGAAAAATCAGTTTATAAAGTCAATGTTATTGATAGAAAAACCATTGAAAGCAGAGGAGCAAATAACTTGCGAGAGGCGTTAGCTACTGAAATGAATATGCGTATTTCCGAAAATAATATTTTGGGTACTAGCACAAGTATTCAAGGTATTTCGGGTAACAATGTCAAAATATTGATGGATGGTGTGCCGATAGTTGGACGCTTAGATGGCAATATTGATTTGAGTCAAATTAATTTAAATAACATAGAGCGTATCGAAATTGTACAAGGCCCTTTATCAGTCACTTATGGCACGAATGCTTTGGCAGGAGCGATTAATTTGATTACTAAAAAGTCGCAACAAGAAAAAATGACAGGCAACTTTGGTACTTATTACGAAACCGTTGGGCAATATAATATTACAGGCAGTTTTGGTTTGCATCGTCAAGGGCATACCATGTCGTTTTCGGGTGGTCGCAATTTTTTTGATGGCTGGTCGCCTGCCAATGCCGATACATCTCGCTTTCAGCAATGGAAACCTAAAGAGCAGTTTTTCGGACATTTGCAATATGCTTATCTCATCAATAAGTTTAAGATACATCTATCAAGTAGCTTCTTCCAAGATGATATACTCAATCGAGGACATCGCCTTATGCCTTATTACGAAACAGCTTTCGATGATTATTATCACACCAATCGTTTGAGCAATGCTTTGCATCTTTCGGACGAAGTGGGCGAACATAAAAACATTATCATCACTTTGGCTCACAACCATTATCAACGTACCAAAAATACATATATCAAAGATTTGGTAACTTTAGAAAATAATTTGACGACTAACCCAGAAGACCAAGATACGACACGCTTCAACTCATTTTTGGCAAGAGGTGTTTACAATGTCACACACCCTGAAAAGAAATTTCATTATGAGCTAGGCTACGATGTAAATATAGAAACAGGCTCTGGCGGCCGTATGAAACTCGGACAACAAGAAATAAGCGATTATGCTTTGTTTGCAAGTGCTGAATATAAACCAACTACCGACTTTACTATCCGACCTGGCTTGCGAGCGAGCTACAATACGACATATACCGCACCTATTGTGCCATCTGTTAATATTCGCTACAAATTGGGCGGCAATTTTACCTTGCGTACCTCATATGCAAAAGGCTTTCGAGCACCTTCACTCAAGGAGCTGTATCTCGAATTTTTGGACTTAAACCACAACATTATTGGCAATAGAAACCTAAAATCTGAGCAATCTCACAATTGTCAGCTACATATGGCAAAAACGCAAGCCATGAAAAATAATCAAGTGCTAAAGTTGGAATTATCTGGTTTTTACAACGACATCAAAAACATGATTTCTTTGTATCAAATCAGTCCTTCACAATATTCTTATGTCAATATTGGAAAATACAAAACATGGGGTGCTCAATTTAATACGAGCTATTCGTTCAAAAATTTTAAAACGCAAATCGGAACTTCCTATATCGGAATATACAATGGACTTTCTTATGAAGAGGAAAAGGTAACTTTTAATTATAGTCCAGAAATAAAAGTAAATATGAGCTATCAATTGCCGAAAATAGGATTCAATGCCAGCTTATTTTACAAATATTCAGGTCGTTTGAGTACGCTATATGAAAATGACGAAAATGAAATAGCAGAAGAATTTATTGGCGATTATCACACCTTAGATATGACTTTTTCAAAATCTTTTCGCAATGTGTTTACGATGACACTTGGCGGAAAAAATTTGCTGAATGTAACCAACGTAACAGGGTTTATTGCAAACAATGTTCATGCTGCCTCGTCCGAAACACTACCGATGAATTGGGGGCGAAGTGCGTTTATAAAATTAGATTGGAACTTTAGTAAGAAATAACCTGTTTTTCTAACCAAGAGAGTCAAATATAAGAAGTGAAAGTCTATCGTTTTTTAGCCAAAATGTCATTTCTCATATCTTGAAAATTGGTAACTGTTGATGTGCTTTTAGCCAAAATTGCTACAGCATAAAAAGTTACAATTTTACTTAATTTACTTTACAAGGCACTTAGATTATGCAGCAACAAACAATAAACTTTTGTTTTAAAGGAAAAAAAAATTACCAAATATATATTTATCTGCTTTTTTTGTTTTGCACCACATTTTTAGCTTGCGAAAAAGAAGAAGAACCTATCACTCCTTATGATAGAGGAGATATAATAGAAGCCGCTGTCAATTTAGGCACAGACTATGGCAAACAAGTTTGGTTCGATTTGAATACTAACCGTGTCGTAAAACAAAATGATAAAACAGCATGGGATATCGCCTTTTCTTGTACTGATTCATTGCATTATATTATGCTCAATTCGAGCAAATTTATGAAGGCGTGCAACACCTCACAAAGCGATTTTAGTGCTATTACTGATATCACAAATGCAAGTTGGCGATATGATAGTGATACAGGAAATCCCGATTCAACAGCTATCAATCATTCGTGGCAAAATAATAATGTTTACATCATTGATAGAGGCTTTGACGCACTAGGCAATGCGATAGGTTTTCAAAAAATAACGTTTGAATTGTTGGACAATGAAACCTACTTTATACATTATGCCGATTTGAACGGTAGCAATGAACATAGCATTCAAATTAAAAAAAATGAAACCCATTATTTCAAATATTTTTCTTTTGATACGCATATAGAAGAAGATATTGCTCCACAAAAAAACGAATACGATTTAGTTTTCACACAATATACCGAGATTTTTCACTCGCCACATCCTGCGATACCTCACAACTTTACGCCGCCTTTTCCTTATCTTGTTACAGGCGTGCTTATCAATCATAGCGAAGTAAAAGTGGCCTTATCGAAAGAAGAAAGTTTTAGCAAAATTGCTGTCATGGATAGTCTTGCTTATACCTTTGATATGTCTATGAATGCGATTGGCTGGGATTGGAAAATCTATGATTTCACAAATGGTAGCGGAGGTTTATATACTATTATTCCAAACAAAAATTTTATCATTCGTGATACAGATGGCTTTTATTATAAGTTTCGTTTTGTGGGTTTCTATGATACTCAAACAGGCGAAAAAGGAACACCAAATTTCGAGTTTCAAAAATTATAAGTAATTGTTTAGTTTTTGAAAGCTAGAACATTGTAATATAAGTAATTTGCATTTTAGCCTTTTTATTGCATGTTATTTTATTCCAA
>JBMZCV010000102.1:0-18650 GCA_049613665.1 Chitinophagales bacterium
TTTTTTAATATTAAGACTTATTATTTTGTCATTTCTTACAAAAAATAGGGCGAATATTTATAAAAAAACACCACGAAATTCGACAGCCCACCTTAGAAGATTTAAATTACAGTGTACTTAATCACTCACTTAAAACAAAAAAAACTCAAGTAAATGAAGGAAGTAATTTTAATTGTTATAGTTTTATTTAATTGTTGTATCGTTCAAGCTCAAAATGAAGAAATTGACCAAGCTAAAATCAAAGAAGATTTGAACGAAATTATAACCGATATATCGCAAAATTATGTTTATCTACAAGAAAAAAATGTTGATTTAAAATGTATTAGAGCATATTATGAGCAAGAAATTAAGCATATAAAAACGGAAGAAGAAACGGTGCTATTTTTTGAATATTTGCTAGATGAATTTTATGACAATCATGTCATTTTAGGAACAAATAGAAATTCCTCATTTCGCCTTTTTGCACCAATTTATGTCACAATAGAAGATAATAAGCCAATTGTAACAAATATTTGGCAAACTCAAATAGAAAAGTTGAAGCAAAATATAATTGGTGCTGAAATTATTGAATTTAATGGTATTGATTTTGAGCAGGCAGTAACAAATTTCCCAACGCATTGTAATGACAAAAACTTGCATGAAACAAAAGAATGGATTGCCAATAAAATTTTGTCAGGGCGATATAACGAGCCAAGAATATTGACTTTAAGACTGTCTAATGGCAAAAAAATTAAACTTGATTTAGATAAGCTCAAATTAAAAAACAGCGATAGCCTTTTAAGTTCAAAAACAGTAAATGAAATTGGAATAATCAGAATAAACAACTCACTCGGAAATGACAATTTAGTAAGTGAATTTGACAAAGCCTTAAATGATTTATCAAACACAAAAGGGCTGATTATAGATTTGAGAAATACGATATTTGGCGGTGATACTTATGAAGCTCGTGGAATTATGAGCAGGTTTATTAATGAACCACAGCCGTATCAGAGACATTCTTATATGGCGAAATCAGAAAACAATCCTGACGTAGAAAGAAGTTGGATAGAGTATGTCAGCCCACGTTCAGAACAATACACAAAACCTGTTGTCGTTTTAGTAGGACGTTGGACAGGAAGCATGGGAGAAGGCTTGGCGATTGGTTTTGAAGGAATGGGAAGAGCCGAAATTGTGGGTTCTGAAATGAGAAGATTGGCAGGAGAAGTATATGATTTTGGTTTCATACATCAGAAATATGGTTTCAAACTTTCAACAGCGAAATTGTATCACATCAATGGCACGATAAGAGAAGCTTATATTCCGACAAACTATATGAGACAAACAACAACTAAAAAAGATGAGGTTTTAGAAAAAGGCATAGAACTGCTTAACAAAATGACAAAATAAAATGAAGGTAAGCGTATTAGTTGATTCATGTTATTGCCAGCAACTCAAAAAAGCATAATGTGATTTTGCCAAAAAAAAAAAAACTCAAAAACAAAAAACTAACTTGCATGTGCAAAAAAATAAATTGTTTTGTTTTGAAAGCTACGATTTTATAAATAAAAAAATAATGTCAAGTTATTTAATAGTAATTTTTAGATGATAATATTTTATATGCTAAAATGATGACTTTATATCATAATAAAGTCATCATTTTTTGCAAAAAAGAACAATGAAAATTTGCTTTTTTGAGTAGAATCTTTTATTATTGTAAATGTTAGGATAAAACGATATGTGTTTTGGGCAAGCATTCTTTAGCTCAACTACAAATTTTTAGCTACATACCATTCATTTGTTTTTTTGAAAAAACGGCAAATATTACGATTTTTGCGTGTTATCGACAAAAAAAACAAAAAGATAAATAGTTTGTTTTAGAATTTAATTTGCAATATATTTAAGTAGTCGAACAAATTTATGCTACAAATTGCGAAAGCTAACACCTTAATTTTCAAGGCGTGTGTAAGTCATTCCATTATATAAATAGCCTCTTATCGCTTATTCCTATCTTTTTTACAAAAAATAATTTTCAAATCATCAATTTTAAAATTATGAAAAAGATACTCCTTCTTCTTACAACATTACTTTTTGCATCGCAGATTCATGCTCAAGTTAATGAAACACACTCTCCAATATTTTTTATTTATGATGCTAGTGGCTCTATGTGGGGGCAAATGCAGGGTAAATCAAAGATAGAAATTTCAAAAGAAGTCTTATCGGCTGCTGTTAAGAAACTTCCCGACAACCAAAAAATAGGATTTATTGCTTATGGTCATCGCAAGAAAGGCGATTGCACTGATGTTGAGTTTTTGGTTGATGTTGAAAATGGCACAAAAGCTAAGGTCGTCGAAGCGGTTAAAGGCATAAAACCGCTCGGAAAAACTCCTTTGGCCTATTCTGCCTTACAGGTCATAGACAAGCTGCGTCAAAACAAAATTAAAGGAACGATAATATTGATTACTGACGGCATAGAGTCTTGCGATGGAAACATTTGCGAGGTGATAAAAGCTGCGAAAAATGAAGGCATTGATTTTAGAATTCATATCATTGGATTTGGCCTGAAAAATGAAGATACTGAGCAACTGAAATGTGCTGCCAAAGCAGGAGATGGAAACTATTATAATGCAGAAGATGCTAGTGATTTAGGCGAGGTCTTGGACGAAGCTACCCAAACAACGATAGATGATGAAAAAGGAAATTTTTCGGTATATGCTGTCAAAAATGGCGTTGCGATAGATGCGTGGGTAAAAGCTTATGATATTGTGAGCAAACGAAAGCCTGTCACGGTTCGCACCTATCAAGATACCGCTTATTTTTATTTGCCTCCTAGCACCTACAATTTTGAAGTGATGCCTTTGGAGGGAAGCGATGTCGATATGATAACGGTGGAAAACATAAAAAGTTTTGAAGACAAAATAGGTCATCAAACCATTTCTTTCGATGGCGGAAAGTTGGGCATCACAACAACCAATAATGGTAAAAAATGGGATTGTGTCGTAAAAATGTTTGATGCAAATAACAAGGTAGTTGCTAGTGTAAGAACTTATACTGCTTCCAAAGAAATGGAGGTAAATCCTGGTATTTATAAAGTGAGTATTCAAGCCTTAACGATGAAGGGAGTGGAGACTTATACAGAGTTTGAAAATATCACGATTAAGGCAGGCGATATAACACCACTTACTTACGATTTCAAAACAGGTAATTTGGAGGTTTTCACAACAGTAGGCGGCGAAAATGTAGATGCTATGGTTACGATAAAAGAGACGAAAACAGGAAAAGATGTCGCAGGTTCACGCACTTATACAAGAGGAACTAAATTTTTGCTCAATCCAGCTTTATACGAAGTCAAAGTAAGACCTTTGGGAGCTCATAAAGCTAAACAACAGCAAACATTTACGATAGAAATCAAACAAGGAGAACTTTTTACTAAGACCTTACAATTTTAAACGCATGAAAAAAATATTTAAATTGTCAAACATTGCTTTTTATTTGTTAATGCTTACCGTATTCTTTTTTGTTGGACTTTACTTCGCTGCATTCATTGAGGCAGGAAAAGACCAAATGTTGGCTGGCGGAGCTATTGTTTTGGGTTGGGGCGTGCTATTTGCTGGAATAGCTTTTATTGCGTCCTTTTTTATCGCTTACTATGTGGAGGAAAGTATTATTAAACGCATCAATTGGGTATTATTGGTTTTGCTGATACTTTTCTATGGCATAACACATTATAGATATTTGGAGCGTGAAAAAGCAAGAAAAAAATCTGATACAAGACTGCCGCAAGAAAAAACTAAGCCTGTATCCATGAAGCCAGCTTCTATGAGTTTAGACAATGCCACCTTTGCAGCAGAAAAAACGACTGATATTGGCAACGAAGCTACGAAAAGTCCAGCGTCGAAAATGGGACTTGGCTTGTTTATACCCAATATTATTGAGCATTCTACGCTTTATTTTTATGGAAACGTAAATCTTGAGAAAGGACAACTAGACCATGCTGCTCAAGATAGCGTTGTTTTTGCAAAAGACGAACACAACAATCTAACAACAACTTATGCACCGCCTTGGCTTTATCCTGAACATATAAAACTAGACTACGGCATAATGGCGTTTAAAGTGCTGGGTTTAGGGCATGATTTTTTGAAAGCAGAAGCCAACAAAAAAAATAAGCAAATAACATATTTAGATAAAAATCGAGGTAGGTTTGTAACTTGGCCAGCGTTTTTTTTATCGGTCAATAGTGTTGAATTTAATGAAAGCAGCACAAAAAAAGTATTTGTAAAGCCTTTAGATTACGCAGGAGAAGTAAAAGTAGCATTTGATTTTATGCAAACGCTACTTGTGGAAGAAGAGTGGATGTATGTGCGGTTGATGAATGACAACTTAAAAGAAATAGGAAAAGGTTGGATTCGTTGGAAAAAAGATAATGAACTGCTTATTACTTATTCGCTGTTTAGTTGATGTATAAAAAACGACAAAATAGTATCAAAAGTGAACAAAAAGTAGTTTTTTACTTTATTTTAATTGGAACTAAATATTTATTTTTTTGCATTACAAAAAGCTTTTGTATCTTGTAAAGATTCATAACCCAGGTTGGCTATGTAGTCTCCAAATTTTTACAATATTTTGTTAGAATAACAAACAAAAACTGTCGACTTTTTGTCATAGACGCACTATTTAAACGAAGTGAAAAAATGTGAAGCAATCTAAATCAGCGTGACAAGCGGTAGAAAAGTAGTTAAAATGAAATTTTGTCCGTTTCAGTATGGTTTAGATTGCTTCGTAGGCTTCGCAATGACAAAAAAGGAAAAGTTTTTTTACAATGGTGGTTTCTTGTTGTTTTTTTCAATAAATAAAAAAACAAATAAGTTACATTTTTTTGGAAACTACAATTCCAACTTGGGATAAGTAGTTGGACAGATTTATACTATAAATATCGCTTGGCACTTCCTTTTTTACAAAAAATAATTTATACATACCATTAATAATATAGTAATGAAACACTTTTTTACGCTTTTTTTACTCTCCTTTTTGAGTTGTTTTTCAACTTCCTTATTTGCTCAATGCACCATAACGACAGCAGCAGGTTGTGTTTGCCCAGATGGAACAAACGAATGCGATTTGTTGCCAGATATTAAAATATCAGAGCAATTGTTGTTAGATGCTTCACAAAATCCAGAAATTTATGGCCAACTCCGAGTATCGGTTTCAACGCCAAATATCGGCTATGGGCCGCTTTCGGTTACTTCTACCGACTATTTCGTTTGTGGAACAGATACCTTTCAGGTAGAAGGAGCTAACTTTGAAATTTGTCCAGATGGTTCTGCTCCTCGACAATTGATCAAGCAAAAAATCTATCGCAAAGTAGGTACAAGTATGCAATCTTATGAGCGTTGGGCTGGCTCAATGACTTATCATCCAACACACGGACACATGCACGTTGATGATTGGGGTGTTTTTTCGTTGCGTGAGCAAATTGAAGGCATTGACGACCCTTTGCAATGGCCAATCGTAGCAGAAGGTGCAAAAATCGGCTTTTGTTTAATGGACTTTGGAAGCTGCCCTTTTTATGATGGACATTGCCTAGATGACAATGGTGAAGTGATGAACGATGCTGAACAAATCCCTAATTATGGTTTAGGTGGAGGTACTTATTCTTGTGGCTTATATGACCAAGGCATTTCGGCTGGCTACACCGATATTTATCACTACAATTTGGACGGTATGGATATTCCGATTCCTAGCTCTTTGTGCAATGGTACTTATCAATTGGTGGTAGAAATAGACCCACAAAATCACTTTTTAGAATCGAGAATCGATAATAATTTGATGGTAGTGCCTTTTACCTTAACAAAACAAGATATTTCACCAGAGCAAAAAATCCGAGTGATAGGAAATACCAATATTTGCAGTGGCGAAAGTGTGACTTTGATGGCAGAGTTGGGCTACGATTTTCAATGGAATACAGGCGAAACAACGCCGAGTATTACAGTAACAGAAGCAGGAACTTACACACTTACGGCTATGTCATGCGACAATGCTTTGACTTATAATGAGGTAAATATTAGTGTATTTGATACGCCACAAGTGAGTATTGCTGCCAGCGAAGAAACGATTTGCGAACCAACAAGTATAACTTTAGATGCAAGTATTGATAGCGAAATGCCCGAAAATGCTGAATTTCAATGGTACAATTCTGCTGATAGTGATACGCCTATCGCAACAGGCAATGAGTTTGTTACAGATGAGTTGAGCGAAACGACAACATATTATGCAGACTATATGCAATCTTTTGAAGCGACTTATTTTGGCGGCCCTTTCGACAATACTTTCGGTTCTGGCGGCCTTTATGGACAAATCTATAACGGACACCTCAATTTTAATGTACACAAAGCAGCTACATTAGTTTCTGTAAAAGCCTTTGCTATTGATGATGGTGAGCGAACTATCGAATTGCGTGATAATGAAGGAAATGTATTGCAATCGTTAACAGTTTTCTTGCCAGATGGCGGTAGCAGAGTAACACTTAATTTTGATTTGGAAGTAGGCGAAAATTACCAATTAGGAACATCTGAATGGCCGTCTATGTTTCGTAACAATGGAAATGTAAGTTTTCCTTACGAAGTGTCTGATATTGTATCTATCACAAGTTCAAACTACGACGATGTTGATGCTGACTCTTATCGCTACTATCATTTCTACGATTGGGAAGTGAAAGAAGCTGGCTTTTTGTGCAGTTCAAGAGAAGAAGTAACGGTTGAATTTACGGATTGTGTTGGTGTTGAAGAAAATGCTTTTGCCCAAAACATCAGCGTTTATCCAAATCCAAACCAAGGCGTTTTTGAGTTGCAATTTGAGTTAAAAAAGGCACAAAACGTAACGGTAAAATTGATGGACATAGCAGGAAAAACGATTTTTGAAGAAACAGCACATATAGCGGATAATAGCTTTAGCAAAACCTACGAATTTAAAGATTTGGCAGCAGGGATTTATATGCTCTCTGTTGGTGCAGGCAATGATATTCGCTACGAAAAAGTGATTATAGAATAAGCGATTATTTAGCTCATAATTATGAATTGAATGTGTAGTTTGTCAATGAAATTTGATAGGCTACACATTTTTATTATAATATGTTTTTTTTGGAAAAATAAAAAAAATAATGTAACTTGAACTATTGGAACAGTTACAAAAAAATAAAAAATGACAGCAATTAATTTATACAAATCAGTATTGCAAAAACTAAGTGTTATTCCGCCTGAACGTTTGGCTGAAGTAGATGTTTTTTTGACAACATTGAGTGAAGAAATCACTATGAAAGAAAAAAAACATTTGCAAATATTAGAACTAGCAGGTTCGTGGAGCGATATGCCACAAGAAGATTTTGATGACTATATGAAGTCTATTAAAGCTGTTAAAAAAAATATGTTTAACAGAGAAATTAATTTGGAAGAATGAAACAAGCTTTATTAGATACAGATACCGTTTCATATTTTTTAAAAGGAAACAAAAATGTTATTACGACATTAAAGAAATACTTGTTAGAATTTGGGACTATAAATATTTCAATTATTACCTATTATGAAATTCTAAATGGTTTATATTATAAAAATGCCCAAAGACAACTTGAAAAATTTATGGCATTCATAGATTTTAGCAATGTTATACCTTTAACCAAAAACTCAGCAACTATTGCTGCAAATATAACTGCTGAACTAAAGAAAAATGGAAATTTTATAGGCCATAACGATGTTTTAATTGCGGGAATTGCAATAGAAAACAATTATACATTGATAACGAATAATACTAATCATTTTTCGAGAATTGAAAACTTAGAAATTGATAATTGGAAACTATCCTAATGTTGTTTTCTTGCTTTTTTTTAGCTAAAATAGCCTTTGATTTTACAATTTTAGTTATATTTGCTTTCGCTTTTTTACTCAAAAAAATTAAATAAAAATATGGCTTTAGATAAAAATGGCATTGCAAAACGTATTGCTCAAGAACTAAGAGATGGTTACTATGTCAATCTTGGAATCGGCATACCTACTTTGGTCGCCAACTATATTCCTGAAGGTATCAATATAACTTTGCATTCCGAAAATGGCTTGCTAGGTATGGGGCCTTTTCCAACAGAAGAAGAGGTAGATGCAGACCTTATCAATGCAGGCAAACAAACGGTAACAACTTTGGCGGGAAGTAGCTTTTTCGATTCGGCTACTAGCTTTGCGATGATACGAGGTGGACATGTCGATTTGACGGTTTTGGGAGCTATGGAAGTATCTGACAAAGGTGATATCGCCAATTGGAAAATACCGAAAAAAATGGTAAAAGGCATGGGCGGAGCAATGGATTTGGTGGCTGGTGCCGACAATATTATCGTTGCGATGCGACATACTAACCGAAAAGGTGCATCTAAATTGTTGTCGAAATGTTCGCTACCGATTACAGGTTTGGCGTGCGTCAGAAGGGTAGTGACAGATCTCGCTGTTTTAGATATTACCGAAAATGGCTTCAAATTAGTAGAGCGAGCGCCCAATGTTTCGGTAGAAGAAATACAAGCGAAAACAGAAGGTACATTGATTATTGAAGGCGAAATTCCTGAAATGAAATTTTAAATAATAAACTTATTTAAAACGATAAATAGCATATCATAAAAGACTGATTATCAGCCATTTATGATATGCTATTTGTTTTTTTAGGTAAACTCACTTTTTATACTAAAAAGCTTTTGATGAAGGCTTTTTTTAGAAAAATTAAGTTTAAGTAACTTTTTCAATCAAAAACACGATATAACTATCATTTTATACAGAAAAAAACAAATTAAAAGTTGTAGAAACCATGTCATAACTCCTTGACAATCAAAGAGTTATGATATTTGAAAATGCTTTTTTGATGAAGTCTTATTTCACAAGTGTCAAGTTTCCTTTTTGCGTTTCGATAATTTCCTCGCCTGTTTCGTTGTCAATCATAATATAAGCGACATGAAATACATAAACGCCTATTTCACAAGCTCCATTTTTATAAAAACCATTCCAAGAAATATTACTATCGGCACTTTCAAATATTTTTTCGCCCCAACGATTATATACCAATAAGCTACTTTCTTTTATCTTGCAATTGCAAATTAAACCAAACTCATCATTTACTCCATCGTCATTTGGCGAAAATGCAGTAGGCAATAACATAGTGCAAGGCAAGTCTTCTATTTCAGTACAATCCTCAAAATTTAGATTGAAAGTAAGCAGGCTATCACAGTTTGAATTATTTGTTAAAGTGTCGTAATAAAGCCCTGTCTCAAAGATTTCCAAGCCATTTGGCAATACATAAATATCTTCCAAACACAAATTTTCATTGATTTCAATATTTGAGTTTTCGCCAAAAGAAACATCAAATACGAATAAGCTATCGCAAGTTGTATTAGTTGTTAAAGTGTCGTAATAAACGCCTGTTTCTGAAACTTCTAAGCCATTTGGCAGTATTAAAATATCATTAGAACAGTTGGCAAAAGCTAAAGTATCTATCAAAAATTCGCTAAACAAAATATCAAAAACGAGTATGCTATCACAATTTGCATTAGTTATTAAAGTATCGTAATAAATACCTGTTTCAAAAACTTCTAAACCATTTGGCAAAGTGAACGTATCGCCATTACACAAACTTTCGCTAATTGTGTTGCTGATATTTTCTTGAAAAAGAATATCAAAAACGAGTAAACTATCGCAATTTGTAACTGTCGTTAGCGTATCAAAATAAATACCTGTTTCTGTTATTTCTACGCCATTTGGCAAAATAAAGATTTCGCCTAAACAAAGAGTTTCAGCAGTTTCGTTAGTTGCATTTTCATTAAAAGTTACATTAAAAATGAGCAAACTATTGCAATTTGAAACGCTTGTTAGAGTATCGTAATAAATACCTGTTTCAATAATTTCTAAGCCATTTGGCAATATAAAATTTGCTCCACTACAAAGAACAGTATCTGTTTGATGACTTAAATCTTCGAGCGTCAAAATATTTATTGTAAAGTCTTGCATATTATTACAGCCCAGAGCATTGGTCAAAGTGAGTGTATAAATAGTTGTTTCGGTAACTGTTGCTATTGGATTTGGACAGTCCGTACAGCTCAAGCCTGTCGTTGGCGACCAGCTATATTCGTAGTTTGAAATAGGCGTAAAATCGGTCAGTTGTGTCACTAGCGTATCGCCAAAACAAATAGTTGTATCCAAAGTTGCAGGTATCAAAACAGGCGGAGGTACTACCCAAAGCATGAGACTATCAGTCGTATTGCAGCCATTTGCGTCAGTAATCAAAACCGTATAAAGTGTACTAGTATCTGTCGAAGAGATTGGATTGGCGATAGTTGCATCGTTCAAATTTCCACTCGGTGACCAATTATAAGTAAGCCCACCAGAAGCATTTAAATTAGCGGTTTCGCCTTTGCAAATTGTCATGTCTTCATCGGCAGTTGCATTGGCAGCACCTACTGTAATCGTTTGTTCGCTTACTGCCACACAATCGCCATCGCTAGTATAAAGTTTGATGCTATAAGTGCCTGTTTCTGTAAAAAAGTAAGAGGTGTCTGGCGTTTCAGCAAAAAGCGAATCATTGATATGCCAGATATACAAAACAGCATCATTACAAGCAGCTTCAAAATCAATGCTTTCGCCTTCGCAGATAGTCATTTGCGAAGCTGTAAAATCACATTCAAAATTACATTCTTCGCTTATTTCACATTCTATACAAGGTGTTTCTTTACTGAGCGGATAATCTGTTGCAGTTTGAGAAAGATTCGTAGGATTGAAACTAATGTTTCCTGTTGTGTAATTTAAATTTAGCTCATTCCATGTCTCATTTTCTATCGTAAAATCTGTTTCTGCAAAAGAGCAAGCATCAAAATTAGTATTTGTACGAATCAACACAAAGTCATCACCACCAAAAACTCCTCCGCTTATTTTTGCACCTAAAATAAATTCATAGTTTGGCGTATTCGGATTATATTCCATCGCCACATATACATTAGGTACAGCCAAAGGTTCGAAAGTAGTTGGGTTTTGCATTAGCTTTGTCCATATTTCATTGCCATTTGCATCAAATTTTGTATAGCAAGTGCGAAGAGTGTTATTGTTGGTTTTGCTAACGGTATTGACATAAATATTGCCTGCCGAATCTTCATTTACATTCACAGGACGTGCATAAATGTCATTGTTATTAGCTGGATAAATTGCTCTTACCCATTGCATATTCCAATTGTTATCTATTCTTAAAACTGCTGCATATTCATCGGTTTCGCTACCACCAGAACGCCATGCCAATATTACAAATCCATTATCGGCTGTTTGAATGAGACTAAAATAACTCGATGTATAATAATTAAGTTGTGGCTGCCATTGTTTTTGCTGCAAAATATTCAAATCGGCATCTATATGAAACAAAAATACTGTTTTGTCGTGTTCTATTTCGCCAGCGATATATAAACCACCATTGCCATCGCTAAACACTTCGCCCATTTGGTCGTCGCCACCTAATGAAATTGATTTTCCTGCTAATACATTGCCATCATTATCTACTTTTAGCAAGCCTATATCATCACTGCTGCCACCATTAGCATTATACCAACCTGTTATAATATGTGTATCATTATTAGACTCTATGATTCTACCACTTACTTGTCTTCCACTTGTTACATATTGTTTTGACCAAAGTATATTACCTAGCGTGTCAGTTCTATTAATGACCCAATCGCTATTAGATGACCAAGCAGTATTTGCTACAAATGTCAGCATACCGCTATTATTTTTTGATATATTGCCAAAACCTAAACCAGAATTATAATTTTTGCTCCATATTACTTCTCCTGTTCTGGCATCAAAAGAACAAAGTCGTGGATTGCTTCCTGTACGGTAAAGTATTTCGTTTTCGGTATCATAAAAAGGAACATACCCAAAACCATTATCCTCATTTGTACCATAAATGCTAGCATATTCACACATTTCGTCTTCGCCAATATGCAAAGTCGTTACGGTAGCTGTTCCATTTATATCCGCTTCGCAAAAATCATTTGAAACGCTCACTAAGCTATAAGTTGTCGTATCGCTAGGCGTGACATTGAAAAAATAAGGCACATTTTCTATATCTTCAATGGTATATTCATTTTCGCCATCGCTATAAACCAAATTAAAAGGCAAAGAACCATCATAATTTATGCCCAAACTCGCTGTTGTATTCGCAATAATCGTTGTTGTTCCGCTCAATGTAGCTGTTGGCGTTCCTATTGTTACTTGTTTTGTAATGCTGTGGTTGCCATACGGATTTGTCGTTGTGAGTGTAATATCGTAAGTTCCTGCTGTCGCAAAACTAACACTCGCATTTTGGCCATTAAAACTCGCAGGCGTTCCATTTTCAAAAGCCCAATCATAAGCCGTAATTTGCGGCCCCGAACTTTCTGCTGTCAAATCAATGGTTTCGCCAACACAATAAATATCAAAATCAATAGAAAAAGCAGAAATAGGAGGAACTTGCAAACAGTTGATAATTTCGCCTACATCAATCAAACCACTTCCCATTTGCCCAACAAAATCTGGGTTTTGAGCATCAATATTTATAGCCGTATCATCTAAACAATTTTCTACATCTTGTGGCGACAAAGTAGCATCAAAGCAAAGCATGAGACCAACAACGCTGCTCACAAAAGGGCAAGCCATAGAAGTACCATTAAATTCGCCATAAGCATCATCAGCACCTGCCAAAGTGCTTAAAATATCTTGGCCTGGAGCCATAATATCAATCGTAGCACCAAAATTGGAGAAATAAGTAATTTCATCGTCGTCGTTTGTTGCACCTACACTAATCACGCCATCATACGAAGCTGGATACATCGGAATGGCACTCGCATCATTTCCTGCTGCCGCAATGCAAGTGATGCCCAAATCATTGGCCAACAAAAACATATCTTGATAAGTTTGCGAAAAACCGCCGCCGCCCCATGACATACTCATAATGTGTGGCTGACTTGCCAAAGCATATTCAACGCCGCTATAAGCACCATCTAAGCCGCCACCACAGCTTCCATCACTTTTAATTTTTACAGCCATAATTTTGCTGCGAAAACCCACAGAAGCAATGCCGATACTATTATCAGTTGTAGCCGCCACAATTCCTGCAACGTGTGTGCCATGCGTAAAACAGCTATTGGAAGCAATGCTCAAATCTGGATTAGGATTATTGTCATTATTGGCAGCGTCCCAGCCGTTGATGTCATCGACATAACCATTTCCATCATCATCGATATTGTTATTGGGAATTTCGTTTGGGTTTTGCCAAATATTATCTGCCAAATCTTCATGCGTCAATCTTACCGCATCGTCAATCACAGCAATTACGATTTCTTCATTGCAAGTAATACTTGAAAAGTCGCAAGTTGCATTGGTCAAAACATTAAACATATCTGCCACATTTGTATTTTCCATTCCCCATTGTTGGCCTAAAAATGGGTCATTTGGTGTGCAGAAAGCTTGATACAAAGGTACTTTTTCGGCATAAGCCACATAATTTAGCCTTTCTAGTTCTTTGATAAAAAGTTTATGATTGCTTGTTTCTGTTTTATTTTTTTCTAGCAAATAAACATCACTCAAACGCTGATATTTGAGATTTGGAAATGCTTTTTTTAGGCTAAAAGCTTCATTTTTTTCTAAAAGCCTATAAAAGCCTGGAAAATCATTTTCTAAATTTTGCGTAGCTTTTTCATCATTTTTTTCCCAAATAAAAGAACAATCATTTTCTATTTTTATGAAAAACTGTCCTTCAACGTAATTGTTATTATTTGCTTTTGAGTCTGAAAAAAGGAAAAAAAAGAAAAATAAATAAGTTGTAACTTTTTGTTGCATATAGTTTTGTTTTAGTTAGATTTTTTATTAGAATAAAAGACAGGTTTTGATGTTTTAGAGGCTGTTTAGATTTTGTTTTTGATGCTGAAAAAGCTAGATTTTTTGTTCAAATTGATACTTTTTTGAGTGGCATAGCACCGCTACGGCTCGAAAAAAAGGGAAAATTTGAGCGGAAAAGATGCTTTTTTTAAGCCAAAGAATAGAATTTAAACAGCCTCTTACAAGATAAGTTTTTTATAATGTAAAACAATGTAACTTTTCACGAAAAAGAATCAAAAAAAACCTTTTCATTCTTTTTCGTGCATTTGTTTTGCACTTTGCAGTAGCTTTTTTATCTTGCACTTTCTAGTTGCTTTACACTTAAAAAAAAGAAAAAGCACTTCACTATTAATTAAAAATAACAGGATTAAGTTCCTAAACAAAGGAACTATGTACGCTTTTTTTTGATTATAGATATTAACGAAAAATTTAAAAAAATGCCCTTATGTGAAAGCTAACACCTTAATTTTCAATGCGTTAGCAAATCAAATAGGCGATATTAATTGGTGCTTGGCACTTACAGGAAAATTAAAATCCGAAAATTTTAAACACAACCAATGAGCAAAGGAATAACGAGCCGTGCCGAAGATGCGGCAAAATGGTACACCGACATTGTCATGAAAGCAGATTTAGCCGAACACTCGGCAGTAAGAGGCTGTATGGTTATCAAACCCTATGGCTGGGCAATTTGGGAAAATATGAAAGCGGTCTTAGATGCTAGATTCAAAGCGACAGGCCATGTAAATGCTGCATTTCCGCTATTTATCCCCAAAAGTTTTTTGAGCAAAGAAGCAGACCATGTAGAAGGTTTTGCGAAAGAATGTGCAGTAGTCACACACTACCGATTGAAAAATGACCCCAATGGAAAAGGCGTTATCGTAGATCCTGAAGCAAAATTGACGGAGGAATTGATTGTTCGACCAACTTCTGAAACGATTATTTGGCATAGCTACAAAAACTGGATAAACTCACATCGTGATTTGCCTATTCTCATCAATCAGTGGGCAAATGTAGTGCGTTGGGAAATGCGTACTCGCTTGTTTTTGCGTACCGCAGAATTTTACTGGCAAGAAGGACACACTGCTCACGCCACGAAAACAGAAGCCATCACAGAAGCAGAATTGATGCTAAAAGAGTATGCCAATTTTATGGAAACTTATATGGCAGTACCTGTTATCAAAGGCATGAAAAGCGAAAGCGAGCGTTTTGCTGGAGCAGATGAAACTTACACTACCGAAGGCATGATGCAAGACGGAAAAGCTTTGCAAATGGGAACATCTCACTTTTTGGGGCAAAATTTTGCGAAAGCTTTTGATGTGAAGTTTAGAGACAAAAACAACAAAGAGTCTTATGTTTGGGCGACATCTTGGGGTGTTTCTACTCGCTTGATGGGCGCGTTGATTATGGCACACTCTGACGATGCTGGCTTGGTATTGCCTCCAAAACTTGCACCTATTCATATCGTAGCTGTGCCGTTGGTGAATAAGAAAAACAAAGATAGAAAAGACGAAATTGATACTTTGGTAGCCGACTTAAAAGCTGATTTAGCAAAATGTAACATCGTATTGAAATATGATGATGACGACTCGAAGCGTGCAGGTTTCAAGTTTGCGGAATACGAATTGAAAGGTGTGCCATTGCGTTTGGCTATCGGTTTCAGAGATTTGGACAAAGGAAAAGTAGAAATGGCTCGTCGTGATACAGGCGTAAAAGAGTTGTACGATGTCGAAAATCTTGGGCAAACCGTAAGAGATTTGCTAGACGATATTCAGCAAAATATTTACAACAAAGCTTTGACTTTCAGAGATGAACACATTACGAAAGCTGATACTTTTGAAGAATTTAAAAACATTTTAGATACGAAAGGTGGTTTTGTTTCGGCACATTGGGACGGCTCGAAAGAAACAGAATCGGCTATAAAAGAAGCGACAAAAGCAACTATTCGCTGTATTCCTTTGAATAATGAGCTAGAAGATGGTGTTTGCGTTTTTTCTGGCCAGCCTTCTACGCAAAGGGTTTTGTTTGCGAGAGCTTACTAATCTAAAGTGAAAACTTACTTTTACGAAACTTAATAATGCTAAAATGGAAATTACATTAGAATATTGGAATGAATTAGCGAAACAAACTATTCTGATAAGCTCATTATTAAGTGGGTTTTCGATTACGGTTGTCGCAAATTTGTTAGTGTCCGATAAAAACGATAAACTGACCAACCGAATTTTGAAATTGGCAACCCTATCTGCTGCTTGCTTTCTCGTAACTGTTTTTGCGATGATGCAGATTTCAATGATGACGACACCTGGAGGATATTTAAAAAATGTGGTTGTAAGTGACTTCATTGTTCCTAGAATAATTGGAATATTGACTTTTACAATTGGGCTTTTTTCATTAACAACAATGATTGCGTTATCTGGTTGGACAAAATCTAAAGAAGTAGGAAGGTTTACAACGACTATTGGAATATTGACACTGATTTTGACTTTGGTAACTATGATTAGAATAAGTTTTTAATTTGACGGAAAGCTATGAAGGTTTTTCAATAACAAAAAAAATGAACCTATTTGTCGCTACTTTATTTTTAAAGTTGTGGCAAGTAGGTTTTTGTTTTTTTGGGGAAATGTTTTATATTTGTAATGCACTAACTAAATTTTGCATACATATTAAATTATAATACGGTAATTTCAAGGTATTCTGTCTTGAAATATACTAATTGGGTGCTATAACAAATAAACTAAAAGCTAAAAATGGCTAACTATAAAATTAAAAACGAAGTTACAAACGGAACAGATGGAGATTGGAGGCTATGCTTTCAATGGGGAACATATCATTATGACAATGGTACTACTCAAAACGGTTATCGTTTTATTTAGAGACAACCTAACGGAAATCTTCAACCAGCAAGAGGGCAAGCAAGAATACCTTCAGGAGAACATATTTTTGAGCTACTAGCTTTAGCAACAAAAGCAGGATGGTTTATCAAGGTTGAACCATAACTTTGCTAATTATTACACTTTGCGGTGCTACATAAAATATACGATAAATTAAATTGTGTATAGTTTTTAAGCCTTTTTCTTCGATAAAACTTACTTTACAGTGTATTAAATAGGGCTATTTAATTGACATACTTATCTCTAAAATCATTCATTTTTTAGCAAACCCTTATCAAAAATGACTATTGGAACCTATTTTATACGAAAAAGTGCTTTAAATTTGATATAAAAAAACATCAATCCGTAATAATTAGAATTAAAATGCTAAAACGTTTAATACCCCGAAAAATAATGTTTGCAGTTCATGTCTTGTTAAATACAATAAATAACATTGTTAATGGTTATTGGTTGTACTTTGCGAAAAGAAGAAACTTGGATTTTGTATATACTGATAAAATAGTGGTGCAACAAGAACTTAAACCTCATCCGCCCAAAGTACATAATATCAAAATTGCTATAAAAATAATAGAGCCTATTCATATACTGCCAAATGAAATCTTTTCTTTTAGCAAGATAGTAGGTATGCCATCTAAAAAAAAGGGTTTTATCCCAAGTCGTTCAATAATCGGCAATAAAGTAGAAGAATCAATTGGAGGTGGAATATGTCAAGTTGCTGGTTTGATATACTACGTTAGCTTAATTGGGAATTTAGAAATAATTGAGCGATATAATCATTCTATGGATATTTATAATGAAGAAACTAGGTTTACTCCTCTGGGTTCAGATGCTACCGTGGCCTATGGCTACAAGGATTTAAAGCTAAAAAACACTTCGAAAAGTCCAGTAAATTTCAAATTTCAAATTGATGATAAATATTTAACAATTGAATTAAATCACTGCAATGAACTGAAAAAACAAAAGGTAGAATTTAGAGAAAATTCTAAAAATTCAAAGGAAATTATTATAGAAACTGTGATAAATGGAAAAATAAATAACATTTCAACATATAAAAAAAAACAGTCCAAATATAATTGGAAAGTGATAATAAGTATAATAATATCGTTTACTTAATTACCCCAATAACTCCCGATAATAAGCAATAATTTGATTAAAAACAGCTAAAATTTTACCCAAATCGCTTTTATAATAAGTTGTTCTATCTATTTTTACAACATTATTTTCTAGCAACATAAATTTCCAAGCATCGGCAGTTGTCACACAACCATATACTTTAGGTATGTTGTTTTGATATTTTTCGTTAAAAAGGCTTGCACCATACAATTGAGCAGCACATTGACTAATGCCCATTTCTATGTTTTGTCGTTTTGCTTCCACAACAGAAATAATCGGTAAATTGATAGAAAACGAATCTGTTTCTTTAGCCAAAATAAAATCGCACTCGCCAGCCAATCCATTTGCTCTATCCACAATTAGATTATCGCCAGAATAAATCGTAAAAAACTTATCATTCATTCGCCTCAATTCCATCAGAATAGGAGTGATAATGAGTTCAGAACGTGCTTTCTCACTTTTTATAGATAGTTCATTTGCCTCTTCCAACTGCTGTAACAAAAAATGACTTGCTTCAATAGACACTAGATTTTTGCTATCAAATAGATGTGTAATTTGATTATTGATTTGAAATTTATACTTTAAATCCAGTAATGTAAAGTCTTCATAAGCCATTTTCTTAATTTTTTGAATAAGAAATAATAAAATCGTTAGATACTTCTCTTAAATATACGCAAAAAATAACATTATATCATTTTTTTATCAGCTATTCTCGGTTTAACAAAAGAAACCTTTTTTGATAGGGGAAACATACTAT
>JBMZCV010000103.1:0-18647 GCA_049613665.1 Chitinophagales bacterium
ATGATATTCGTATTGTCGCTTACATTTTTTTGTGAATAATGCCTAATACCCCTTTTGAAAACATACAAGTACTTGGTACTTAAATGAAATCTTGAACTGCAAAAAGACAATTACAACACTAGCAAACGTCCTGTTTCTATTTTATTGGCTGTTTGAAAAGTATAAAAATAAACACCTTTAGCCAAATTTTGCGGTTGCCAAACTATCTTGTGTTTACCTTGCATTTGCAAATCATCAACAAGTGTATTTATCATTCTGCCTGTATTATCTTCTATTGTTATTTTTACCTGCTCGGTTTTTTCTAAATAATAATGAAAGCTAGTTTCTTGCGAAAAAGGATTTGGATAAACATTCAAAAAACTCTTTTTATTTGCTTCTACCACACTTGTTTCAATAGTAGGCAAATAGACATAAAACTCATATTCTGCTCTTTCTGGCAGTAAACTTATCGCCGCTTCATTTTCGGCACGCACATAATATTTAATCTCTGTACCGCTATCTTGAAAAGGCAAACTTGCTGTAAAAATGTTGTCATTGGCCAAAATATCGCCATTTGTGCCATCGTCATACATAGCAGCAGTTTCAAATTTAGAATTATAAGGACTTATAGTAGCTTGTAAATCAACACTTTCTGTATTGTAAACTTCTGCATAAATATAAATTAAATCATTATTTTTGGCCAGCTCAACATCTACAATATCTGGCGTAACTCTATCGATAGCTTCATGTTGTTCCAAAAACTCCTTTCTAATCGTAGCCGTACTCACAATGCCAGCAAAAGGGTCTTGCCATGGAAAGCCGATAGTTTCATTGACATTTTCATAAAAATCGTTCATACCAAACAACTTGTAAGGGTCGCTAGAAGCTGCATTTGCGGCTAGACTTTGTAGTTCATCGGCAAAATTTTGAATAGCCGTAGGATTTAAATGCTGTTCCAAAACTGTTCTGATATGAGCAGCATACAACTTGCCATAAAAAGAATCTGGATGGCTCGTGAGCAACGAAACAAGCGGACGAGTCCAAGAATTGTAGCCAGCAAAAGGGTCATATTCGTATATCGCATCTTGGTTGAAACTATGTCCTAGCAAAGCCGCTACAAAGCTTTCAGAAACGTCCCACGGTATCATTTGAAACAAGCCATCTTGCGTTTGATATAGATAATAATTATGAACATATAATCCATTGTAAGTATCCAAATTTGCAATCACCATATTGACAGCAAACGCCCACAAAACCCTATCAATATTCAGAATATCGCCCAAATTTTCGGGTTCATTTTCTATAATATAAGTCAATCTTTTGAGCTCTTCCCAGCCATATTCCGACTTCAAATCGTAGTGTGGATAATACAAAGCCGTATCATTTCCCAAAAATTCTAAGTTGGAGGATAGGTCAAAATTGTTGTCGCCAAACTGCCCTTCAGGGTCACATTTAAACAAAATACCATCATTTTCACCAAAATGTTTTTGCAAAAAATGCTTATCTATCGCTTCTGTATTCACATACAAACCCAAATAATTTTCTTCTAAATTTACTTTTATAAAATTGGCTTCTGGCGAAGGCAAGTAGTTGCGATAAATGCTATAACCAATGATTTCTTTGCAAAATGTTGGGTCGAAAAGAGCATTTGAAAGTTTTAGTTTTTTGTAATCCATCAAATTTTGGCCGCTGACCAAATCATTCATATCCAAATTTAAAGGTACTTTCGGAATGCCAATGTCTTGAGCGATAAAATAAGTGGAATTTCCCTTGTAACGCACCGCAACGCTGTCAAGAAAAACGCCATTGCTCATCTGCACAGTAGCTGGCAGCCGCACACCTGTTTGCTCAAACCAACTGTCGTCCAAAATTTCATCATAATTATTTTCGTAAAAATTGATACTCATAGTTCGCAACGAATCTGTGTCAAATAAACCACCTGATTCGTCATACAAACTTTGCGGATTGTATAACTCTTGGGCAAATACTGAGGAGGAAAATAGGAAGAGAAAGATAAAAATAGATAATAATGCTTTTTTCATTTTATTTAGTTTTTTTATAAACAATGTGTTAATTTTCCCAAATGACGACATTGTTTGTTACTGCCCAATCATTTAATTGTTGAAACAAAGCAGTTTGCTGAAATGTTTGAAAATCAAACCTAATTCGCAACGAACTTGCCAAAATTGCTTCACTTAATCCTTTATTGCCGTATTTTTCTCTAAGATATTCTGCTAAAGTTTTCAAAAAGTCATGGCCATTTGTCAATTGCAACAAATCTGGGTTTTGAGTTTTTAAAGCGGTTATTTTTTCTTGAATAACATTTATATCTGTTAATATTGCATTTGGCGATTTTCCTAATGTTCGCCTAAAATATTCCGAAAAATTTATAGTGTGATTATCAAAATCCATCAAACTTACAAAACCAGCTTTAAATTTTAACTCAAGATTTTCTATATCATTCAGCCATCTCAAATAACTGACATCTGCAATAGTTTTGAGCAAATTTTCTTTTGTTTCAAGTTGTTCTGCTTTTGCTAAATTGGAGTATTCATAAAACAAAGCATTCCACACCTTTCCTTGTGCCAAAATAGTCATTTCGGTATCGTGAAAATCGGTCAAAAAAATGTTTGTGACTTGATATTCTGCTGTTTCTAAATGCAAAAAATCGGCATCTCGAATGCCTACTAGCAAAGGAGAAAAGTTTAACAAAATAGACATACAGTTTTCTAACTTTGTTTTTCCTTCTGGAATATACTCTACATTGCATTTTTCGTCATCAAAAAATTTGCGAAACAAACGCACATCGCTCGGCCCTTCTACAAAAATTAATACTTGCTCTTTACTTTTATCATCATCAAAGAACATTTTTAATTCATCTAGTTTATCTTGATAAGTTATATCTTTTCTTTCCATTAGGCATCATTTTTGGCAAGCGTATAAACTAAGTCCCATCTACTATTTATAATAGATGGCGAGTGTGTTGCTATCATCACTTGAATTTTCTGCATTTTCACGATTTTTAACAAGTCTTTCAAGAATTCTTTTTGCCATCTAATGTGCAACGAAATTTCGGGTTCATCAATCAGCACTAAAGTATTTGGCGTAGTATTGAAAATGAGTTCGTAGAGCATCACAACTTCGTGCTGTTCGCCAGAAGAAAGCTGTGTTAAATTGAGTTCTTTGCCTTTACTTGTTCTAAAAACAAAACCATTTTTGCTGATTTCTATGGTTTTGAACGTAAAACGACGCTCATTCAGAATCGTAGTAAAAAGTTCTAATTTTTCAAGCAATTCATCAAAAACACTTAATTTTTCTTCCAAATCATTCAAATAAACTAACAAAGCTTTTGAATCGGCTTCACTATATTCGAAATCAATGGGTTGGGTTTCGTACAAACCGTACTTTATCAGTTTTTCCTGCTTATTTTTAAGTTTCGTATATCGTTTATTATAGTCTGCTTCCGAAATTTTCCCTTTTTCAAAAATTAAACGTCTTGGATAAGTGCTATCCAATTTTTGCGAAATGGCATATACTTTTTGCGAAGCTTCAACAATTGAATTCTTTAATTCACTTGCATACATTTCAATTGTATTTATGACAACACTTGTAGGTTGTTCTTTATTATTAAATGTCACATATTTTTTTTCTTGCTCAACTTCTGCAAATTTCAATAATCTTTGTTCTTGAATCAAATATGGTTTGATGCTATTTAAAAACTTTAGTTCTTCACGTGCAGATATTTTTACTCCTTTTCTATTATAAGTAGAAAGAGAATAATCTTTTTCTTTTTTTATTTCAAATAAAAAGTCGTTTTCTAATGAGATACTTATTTTTTCAAAAATTAAAGTTCTCAAAAAAGTGCAATGATATGCGTTGTCAAAAAAATGAAAAATAATATTCAAAATCTTTGTTTTTCCAAAACCATTTGGCCCCGTAATAATCAAAACATCTTCATTTTCGGGATAAATAATTTCATAATCAAAAATCTCAAACAACTTTTCAATCTTTATAGACTTAATTTTCATTTTATGATTATTTAAAATAAATAATTTTTTTCTTCTCAATAGACATTATTCACAAAAAAAGTGTAGAGGCAAATAAAAGCATTGTTAGATAAATGCAAATCATATATTCGCATAGTTTTAGCAACTATTGTCGTAAAACGAGGTGGCAGGCATTTTCAAAATGCCTACCACCTATTTGCTTATTATTGCTCATCTAAAATTTTGTGAATAAACTCTAATAGTTCGGACATTTTTTACAACAATTTTCAGTTGAATAAAAAACGCCTTTTGGCAAGAGAAACATACTATTTTTCAGTTCAAAAAGTCATTAAATTTGCAAATACTGGCCATCTTAGCCTAAAAAAAATAGTATGTTTAAGCCTTTGATAAAAAATGTATAAAATGTCTGAACCATTGCTTCTCAAAAGCAAATATAAAGCTTTTCTAATAGCTGACCAAAAAAACTCTTTTCCAAACAAAACAATAGTTGATAATGTTGTATATTGGTTAAGTTTAAATTTTTATATAAAATAATTTTCAAACATGAAACAAAATAACAAAAAAATACTACTAAAATGGCTCATGCTAAGTGTCTTTGTTCTTGTCATAACAGCTTGCGGAAAAGATTGTGAAGTTGAGCCAGACGACACAACAAATGATACAACAGCTATAAATGATACTATTCCGACAGATACGATACCAACAACCGATACAACAATAAACATCATAGAAGCTTGCAACGATTCGCTATTGCCTATCGTTGTGATGCACGGATTTTTGGCTTCTGGCGACACTTATGCTACACAATTTATGCGAATGACAAGCAACGATTATTGTGCAGAACGCCTTTTCGCTTTCGATTGGAACTCAGTAGGTTTCGGAAACGATAATACGGTGGCTCTTGATGCTTTTGTCGATGAAGTATTAGCAGAAACAAACGCATCAAAAATAAATTTAGTTGGCCATTCGGCTGGCGGCGATTTGGGATATAGCTATTTGTCCGATGCTGCTCATGCCGAAAAAGTAGCTCATTATGTGCATTTGGGCAGCAACTATTATGATGATGCGGCTGGCGATGGCCAAATCCCTACTTTAAATATATGGTCGTCAGATGACGAAACAGTAGGAGGAAGCGACATTCCGAATGCAACAAATCTGATGCTCACAGGAGCAGACCATTATGAGGTAGCGACAAATGCCGAAACTTTTGCCGAAATGTATCGCTTTTTTAATGATGGCGAAGAGCCAGAAACAACCGAAATTGAGACGGAAGACGAAATTATAGTTTCAGGAAAAGCTTTGAGTTTGGGCTTGAATGAGGCTTTAGTAAATGCTCAAGTAGAAATTTATGTGGTTTCAAATGCGACAGGCGAAAGATTGAATAGCGAGCCAAATGCTGTTTTTACAACAGATGATGATGGATTTTGGGGGCCGTTTGAAGTAGCAGCCAACACCAATTACGAGTTTTTTGTAGCAGGAAGCGATGCCGACGATAGACCGATTCACTATTATAGAGAAGCTTTTACACATTCCAACAAAATGGTTTATTTGCGAACTTTGCCACCGCCAGTTTCACTAGCTGGTTTTTTGACCAACTCTTTGCCAAGTGACGACAATCAGAGTGTAATGGCTGTTTTTGCTGCTAGTCAGGCAGTTATAAATAATCGTGATGAATTATATGTCGATGGCAATGAACTTTCAAATGCCGAATTTGCTTCTTCTGACCAAACGACTATTGCTTTTTTCTTGTATGATGATGGCGATTATAGCACAAGTATGTCAAGCGTAGGTTTGTTTGGCTCTTTTCCATTTCTGAACGGTGCTGATATGTTTTTCGATACTGCCGAGCCAGCGACCATCAATATTGAAATGAATGGCAGAACCTTAAATGTGCCAAATTGGAAATCCGAAACTGAAGGTATTACGGTTGTCGTTTTTGATTAAAAAATCTTATCTCTATTTTAAATTTTCAAGGTTTTTAAAATCTTGAAAATTTGTTTTATTTGTTAAAATATTTCCGCAATTTTAATTTTTGTCTGACTACTTACCAATACTAAAAGCCACTACTAACAAAAAGATAATTAAAGAAATAAATATAGAAAAAGCGATAATTTTGATGATACTATATGGCCGTTCGCCTTGTACTCTGCCTGTTTGTCCATTTATAACAAATCTAAAAACTTTATTTTTGTAGTGGTAATTGCTAATCCAAATAGGCAACAAAATATGTTTGAATGTAATATTAAAGTGTTCGGTGTAAATACTAGAAATCCGTTGAGCATCACCACCAATATCTTTTAAAACAGAACGTTTGATACCAACTGCCATTTTTTTCTTGGCAATTCCCAAACCATCTTTCACATTTAACTGATAGCTTTCGCAGCGAAAACCGCTCAAATATTCTTCTTTGAAAGGCACTAATTGCGACAAATCGAAAGGCTCAAGAGCTAGCAAATAGTTTTTGGGTAAGGTGCTACTTGCCAAAATCAATACATCATCAAAAAAGAGTTGAATATGGCCAGAAACTCGTGTCCAATCCGTTTTTGTGACTGCAACTTTTTGGCTTTTACGTTTGCCATTTACTGTCACAAAATGTCGCTGATATTCTACACGATGTTTGCCACGATGGCCATGATAACGGCTATAAGTGCGAGCATCATATGTCCAATAAGGTATATAAACGCCTATGAGCTTTTTATCTTTTCGAGCTTGCTTTTTCAAATTATTTGGAGCAAACCAAAGCGAAGAAAGCCATTTTTGGAACAATTCGTGAGCTTGTTTATCTTCGACTTTGAAAGGCAAAATGCCTTCTGGTTTTATCAACGTATTGGTAGTTCCTGTTTCTAAAATGAGGCTAGTTCCACAAAAAGCACAATCGGCAGCAGTAATATTGGGAGGGAGCGTTGTTTTGGCAGCACACGAATCACATTGGACTAAAACAACTTCTTGTTTATTATCTAAATTTGTTTTTTGATGTATAAAAGCTTCATAATCAATCTCTTCTATCTCTTCAGTTTCCTCAATATCAATGCAATTGTCGGTATCACAATATTCGCAAACCAAATTGTTTGTGTTTGGTTTGAACAGAAGTATCGCCCCACAATTCGTACATTTTACATCTTTAAATAAGGTATAAGTTTTAGCTTCTTGCTGCATGATTTTGGCTGTATTTTCTTCATAAAAAACGATATGCTTTGTTTGTGATTTTTTTCACTACAAAACATATCGTTTCTCAAAACTATTTTTAAGTGCCAAGCACTATTTAATAAATGGTCGATTTGTTGCTAACGCATTGAAAAAAAACAGCATATTAGCATCAACGAGATATATCATTATTTTTGTCTAGTGGTTCAAAAAAAATTATCCAAGTGGTGGCAATGGAGGAGGCATATTTTCCAAGAAACGAGCTACTGCTTCAATTTCGGTAGCCACTGCCCAACTTGCCATACCTTTTTGCCATACCAAACTACTTGTGGTTAGTTTACCAGCTTTTATCAATTCTTTTAGACTTTCAGCATCAAAAGGGCCTGTCGATTCGCCATTTTGAGCTACATATATTTTTAATGGTGCTGGCAATGGCGGCGGCTGAAAAGCAGGTGTTTTTTCTATTGTTACTTCTGGCTTTTTTGCTACTTCTTTTGCTTTTATTTGTTCGGTTTCTATTTTTTGCTGTATTTCCGTTTGCTGCTTCATCATTTGGTTGGCCATCGCCATACCCATGCCCATTCCGATGCCTTCATTAGCTCCACCCGATGTATTTTCGGCAGCTTTTGTCATCGCTTCTGCCATTTGATATTCAGTATATTTTTTCAAATCGCCCAAAATACCCATACTACTTCGTTTGTCTAAAACTGCTTCCACATTTGGCGGCAATGAAATATTTTCGATAGCAAGTTGCGTTAAGGAAATGCCGAAAACTTCAAAATCTGGATTGATTCGATTTTGGATATACAAACCCAGCTCATCATAGCTGGCGGCAAGGTCTAAAATAGGAATTTTGCTTTCGCCCAATACATCGGTAAAGCGAGAAATTGTGATATTACGCAATTGTTTGGCAAGTTCATCGGTGGTAAAATAGCCATTTGTGCCAGCTACTTCTTCTATAAACTTGACAGCATTGGTTACTTTGAAGGCGTAAGTGCCGAAAGCACGCAAGCGAATAGGCCCAAACTCTGGGTCACGCAACATAATAGGGTTTTTCGTTCCCCATTTTTGGTCAAGAAAATTTTTGGTATTGATGAAATAAACTTCTGCTTTAAATGGACTTTCAAAGCCGTGTTTCCAATTTCGCAGAGTAGATAAAATAGGTAAGTTTTCGGTAGTTAAGGTGTGCGTGCCAGGGCTAAAAAGGTCGGCTATGCGGCCTTCCTCAACAAAAACAGCGACTTGCGACTCTCGCACAATTAGTTTCGCACCGTTTTTTATTTCGTTGCGATGCCGCTGAAAACGGTATAAAATAGTGTCATTAGTAGAATCGAGCCATTCTATAATGTCGATAAATTCGTTTACAAATAAGTCCCAAAATGCCATAATAAATGTCTTGTTATGTTTTTGTAGAAAAAAAAATATAACTTTTAAATGACTTTAAAAGCTTTTCAAAGCTACTATATAAATTATAATTTTCCAAAATAATAGGCATTTTTCATTCAAACTTGCAGTAACATAAGATAAAGCAAGTTTTTTTCAAGACATGAGAAATAGTATATTTTTTAAATATACTATTTTTTTTTCAATAAAACACTAATCAACTTATTTTACAAACTCTTCAATTAAATGAAACTTGCTTGGGTGAACGAAAAAGCAATCTCTGACACCATCATCTTTTTTTCTACTAATACTATCAACTTTTTCTAATCCAGCAGCTGTGTGATTGTAAAATTCATATCCATATTTACGAAAAATAGTTTCAAGCTTAGTTTCAATCATATTAAATAATGTTTCACAAACTATGATAGGTTTCATATCGCCTAAAACAATATGTGAATGCTCCAAAATTAAATACTCAGTACCTTCCGTATCCATTTTTATCAAGTCAATGTTTTGTTCATTTACTTGTTCGATATAAGAATCAAGTGTTTTGGTTTTTACTTGAATGCTTACAAAGTTACGGTTAGCTGCATCACTGCCCGTATTACTTTGGCCCGCTAAATTGTGTTTTAAATAGGTATATTTGTGATTACGGATTTCATAAAAATTTATTTCACCATTTTTTTCTGATAAAGCAATTTCTTCAATTGAGATATTTTTAAAATTGTTTATTCTAACATTTTCTTTCAAATAAAAAAGCGGGCCAGAAGCAGGTTCAAAGGCAACAACTTTGATTTCAGGATTTTCTAATTCTGCTAATAATGAATAATATCCGATGTTTGCTCCAATGTCATAAAATACATTAACTTTTTTTATTAGTTTTAGAAAAATATCTGTGTATTCAAAATTTTGGAAACCATACCAGAATAACAAATGTGTCAAGTAGTTAGTTTGGTTTGTTTTAAGCTTCAAATTTTTTCCATTTACATTTTTTACTGTCAGCAAACCTGAAGGCGGAAGTTTAATTTTGTTAGGAAGGATTGGCGATAAGCTTCTATTGATTACTCTTAAAACTTTATTAATAGAAGGAGAATATATAGTTTTGTAAAATATCTGTTTCATGTTTATGTTTATTTTTTTGGCACTTAATTACCATTTTTTACAAAGATATTATCTTTCTATGAAAAAGTCTAATAATAAATTTGCTTATTTTGTTACTTCTTTCAAAAAACTACTCTGCCACCAATTCCCTCAAAATTTCAATAGTTCGCTCGGCAATAGCGTTCATTTCCTCATGACTAACCATAGGTTTCGTAAAAGTATAGCTCCAAAACATCTGATTATTGAAACTATTGACAACTAGCGAAATGTCAGAACCGCCGCCTCTATTACTCACATTTCCCCAATATTCCACGACCTGAAACGGGCCGAAATCTTGCCCAAATTTCATGCGGCCGACATTGGAAACTGATAAAGCAGCCATTTTTTCTTTCTCCATATTGGCAGTCATTCGAGTGATTTGTTCGATGTATAAGGCAAACCAAAAATGTTCGTCACGCTTCACACTTTTTACCAAATCGTCACGAACCGCACGAGATAATGCCCAAAAATCGGTTTCTTTGCCCACTTTGTGAATGCTATTGACGATAGAAATGTATGAACCGTAGTGAAAATGCTCTAAAGGTGGTTCTAAAAACGGTCGCAAATTGACGAGCGAATTGCATTTTAAGGGAATGGTTTTTTCGTTTTTCGTTTTGTTAGCGTGATATTCGTAGCAAGCCACTAGCGAAGCTGAACAAATCGCACCGTGTAAATTTGCATTGTTGGCTTTGGCTTTTTTTGCTACTTTTTTTACAAAAATGGCATCTGTTTTTTTCTCAAACAAACCTGTACGCAACTCGTTTGGTGGTCTGTCTATTTTTGGGAAAATGCGAATATGTTTTGTCCAAATTTCGCCTTTCAATTGTCGCCACAAAAAGCCGAGAAACTTCCAACGATTTCGCCAGCTTGTGATTCGTTTTGGAAAACGGTCTTCGCAAATAGGCACTTCTGGTAAGGTTTCTATCACATAATTTTTGTCGCCTTCAGCTATTTTTTGGCAAATTTTCATGATTTCTTCCGTAAAATTCGTGATAGATTCACCATCGCCAATAGCATGTAAATAATTGGTAACAATATAAATAAAACCTGCTTCTGCTGCTACATGAACCAATCGAATGCGTATGAAAGGGCCATGTTCGTAGCTGAAAGGAATATCGTATTCATCGGCAACAATCTCATCAAAATCGGCTTTTGTCTTTACAAAGTCTTCTGTCAAGGGGATTTTGCCAACATTATCGGTACGATAAAAATATTTCTTGCCTTTTTTTTCCAAGCGTGTTTGCGTAATTGGGTGTCGTGCTTGTAGTTGGTCGAGTGCTTTTCGCATCAACATTGTCGTCATATTGCCTGTTATTTTTAGCATTGTTACAGCATTTACAGGTGCATATTCGCACGAAATGGCCCAACAAGCTTCAATACCGCCAAGTTGCCTTTCTGTCATAGTTTACTTTTTTATATATTGCTTGAAAGTTTCAATTTAAGCAAAAAAAATGGTTTTCTGATAACTAAAGCAAGTAGAAGTGTTGCGAAAAGCTAGAATATATCTTAAACAATTTTATTTAGAATAAAGATTAAGTTTTTTTAACTTTTGTTAAAGCATCTCTTTTAGCCAAAAGTAACGTCTAGTAAGCAAACATTTAATTTTTATTTGTCATAAAAAAATATAGTCATGAACATTTATTTTACCGCATTATTTCTTTTACTATTTGGTTGTTCAAATATATTTGCTCAAAATAAAGAAGTGAGTGAGCCAAAAAATAAGTTTAAGAAAAATAGCTTATTTGTGAATATTGGCTATGTATTAAATCCTGAAAATCAAGCTTATGCGTTGTTGTATAAACGAAATTCTAAACGAAAAGCACTTCGTTTGGGATTTACAAGCACTTATAGGAGTACCTCTTCAAAGTCGCAACAATCAGGAAATTATGATAATGATTGGTTAGATAACAAACTAATTATAGGTTTTGAAAAGCAAAAGCATTTCGATAAATGGCAATATAATTATGGCGTTGATTTTTCGCCTTCTTTGCGTGTCAATTGGTTAAAACAAGAGGCTTATGACCCAATGCAAATATTGGGTTTAGGTCTTACTATTAACCCTTTTTGGGGAGCGATGTTTCAGGTTCACGAAAAAATAAGCTTGGGAGCAGAACTACAATTGCCTGTTTTTGAATATTGGCAGCAAAAAACAAGTGCGTTATCGAATTATGCAGGCAATGATGTAGATTCTCGGCAAGTAAACATTGGTTTTGTGCCGCAAGCTGCTCTTTTGGTGGCTTTTAATTTTTAAATCGCTTGACGAAATGCTTTTATTTTTGGGCGTTTTATCAAAATAAAATATAATAAGTAAGCACTTAGCAAAGTTGCAGTAAATAGCGTAAAAAGAAACGCCCAAAACCAAGCATAATGCCAAACAGGAGGGAGTATAGTGAAACTGAAAGATGCAATATTTGAGTTGTTAGCATCTATTTTATTTTTATTAAATTCTTTTACATAAAAAGTATAAGTTCCTACATCTAAATCGTTGTAAGTCATATATTTTGCTTTGCTAGGCGCTTGCCATTCTTGTTCCAAACCATCTAAAAAATATTGATAGCGTTTTTTGTTAGCATTTTCGAAAGACAAGGTTTTGTAGTGGAAAGTCAACGTGTTTTCGTGATATTCGAGTGCTAGATTTTCGGGCAAATAGCTTTGTGTATTCAAAGAATCGCTGTGTGCGGCCCAATCTACGTCTTCATAATTGAGCAAAATCTTATTGATTTGTACTTGTTTTGTTTTATTCGTTTTGGGCAATTCATTTACTTTATAACAAGTAATACCTTTAGGTGTTGTAAACCATAAATCTTTGTTTTTGTCGGCATAAGCTACATTCCAACATTCTATGTTTATAAAACCTTTTTCTTTTCCAATATGCTGTATATCAATTTTTTTTGTAGTATTATATTTTTTAATGTCAAATTGATTAACGCCATTTACTGTACCTAAAAAAGCTACATCATCGCTAATAATGATAGAGCGAATATTGTTGCTACTCAAGCCTTCTAGCTCGCTAAATTCTACTATAAACTTTCCATCGTAGCGAATCAAACCGCCTTCTTCTTTCACTATCCAAAGATTGCCTTTACTATCGGTATCCATATCTCTCACTATATCAAAAAACTGTTCGCCACCTACATATTCAAATTCGTCTGTTGTAGCATTTAAGCGAAACATACCTTCTAAAGAAGCGACCCAAACATTATTTTGTTCGTCTATCAAAAAGTCATTAATCACTCTATAATAGTAAGACGAAAAAGGTCGTTCTAAGGCTTTTATTTGATATTTTTTAAATTTATTTTTTTCGTACTTGTATAAGTTTTTTCTTGTTGAAAGCCATATATTGCCCGCTTTATCTTTTACTAGCATAGTTGCAATTTGCTCAGTATCTTCTGGGTCGAAAATGATTTGTTGAAATTTGTTATTTTTATAAGAAATTAATCCTTTTTTAGTTCCTAACCAAATTTCATCATCATTGTAGCTGATAATATCATAAACAACATCGGTGCTAAGGCCGTCTTTTTCGGTAAAATGTCGACAGGAATCCGTATTGCAAAAGCTCAAACCTTTGTCGTAATAGGCAAACCAATGGTTGTTTTTGCTATCTATTAGCATGGAACTTATTTGGTTACTTGCCAAATTTATTTCTTTGCCATAGTGCAGAAAATGAAAACCGTGAAATTTTGCAATGCCCATTTTTGTAGTCAGCCATACATTTTTTTCGTTATCTTCCAAAAATTGAGGATATAAATAACGGTGACTAAAGTCGACATTGGAGGTGTAAATATCTAGCGATGAAAATTTTTTGCCATCAAATAGCATTTGAGCATCTTGCAGAGTGAGCCAAATATTATCGTTGCTATCTATGAAAATGCTATAAATTCGATTGCTCAATAATCCGTCTTTTTTGTCAAAATGTATAAACTCATTGCCGTCATATTTGTATAAGCCTTTTATGGTAGCAAACCACATGTTTCCTTTATTGTCTGGCAACATATTTTGTGTAATATTTTTTCGCAAAACCATTGGAATATCGCTATTATCAAATTTTTCGCCGTCAAAAAACATTAAGCCTTCATCGGTTCTCAATAGAAATTTATCGCCAAATACTTCTATATCTTGTATTTGGGTGGTACGCTTTATTTTAGTCGTCAAATTTTCATACTTGCCATTCTTATATACAACTAAGCCTAAGTCGGTTGCTAAGTAAACATGCTGGTTGTCAAGGATATACATATCATTGATATAGTTATGTTTTAGGAAGTCGGCATTTTCTAAAATAATATCAATGTCTGGATGAACAGTTTTTAGCTTGTTGTTTTCGTTTATCCAAAGCGATGTTTTTCCATTGTAACCAGCATTTATTCGGCCAACACCTAGTGTTTGAATGCTATCTTTTAATGTTGTTTCAAAGTGATAGCCATCATATTTTATTAGGTTATCTTTTCGCCTCGATTTGAACCAAAGCAAGCCATTTGCATCTTCGTGAATGCTCGTAATATTGTAGGAAGTAATGCCATCTTTTGCGGTAAAATTGCGAAAGCTTGTACCATTGAAACGACTTAATCCAGCAGAAGTGCTGACCCATAAATAGTTTCGGCTATCTTGATACATGCACAGAGCATTTGAAGAGCCTAAGCCTTCTGGTATTCCATAGTGCGAAAAGCTGTATTGCTGGGCTTCAATGTTTGAAAAGCAAATAAAGAAGAAAATAGCACAAATAATTTTAGTAAATTTAGCAGACATAAGGTTTTATTTTTGAAATTCAACTATATATTTAGTTAAACGTTTTTTTTCTAAAAAAGTGTCTTATTTTCGCATAAAAAATAAAAATTAGTATTTTTTAACTTTCTTTTGCTTTTTCGCCCTTTCTTTCAAAAAATAGATTTTTAGGCTAAAATCGGATTTAGGTAGGTATAAAACCTATCGCTACTGATGAGCCTTTTGGGTAATTTTGCTAAATATCAAAAAACAAAACTCCTTATTCAAATGATGTTACTCATTCAAACAAGGAGTTGTTTTTACTTTATTCTAAATACCGTTTCAACGAATATTTTTACTTAATCACATTCAATTTAGAAGTTGTACTTGTGATACCATCATTTACTTCTACTAAATAATAGCCATTTTGTAAGTCAGCAATATCTAAAGCGATTTGTGTTTCCCAACCATCGTTTTGAACATTTTGCGTCATTACAACTCTGCCTGTGAGGTCTAAGATATTTACCTGCAATTGATTTTGTGTCGAACCCATAAATTGTATATTTAATTCGTTTACCGCAGGGTTTGGATAAATACTACTTGTTAATGTATTTTCTACATCATCAAAAATGTCAAATGAAGACATATTTTTGCTTGGAGCTATAGGTGTTCTAAACTGTTGCACTGGAGCATAGTCTGTCCAAACGCCATCGCATAATGCTTTTACAGACCATTGATAATCTGTACTAGATTGAAGACCACTAGAGAATGAACGATAAGTAAGATTGGTAGGAGGAAAAACTTTTACATTACCACCTACTTTTCTGCCTGCCAATTGATAGCTCGTAGCACCTGTTTGGCTATCCCAGTTTAATGTGACACTATAGAAAGTAAGGTCAGTCTCTTCTAAGCCTGTTGGAATGCCACAAGCAGGGGTGTTATCGAAACAAAAAGTAGTAACTTCTTCACTTGTAAAAAAACCATTACCACTAGCCAATGGATTACCATCTGCATCAGTTACAAGATAAGAACCATTGCCATAATCACAACACATTCCATCTTCATAGGCATCTTCTATTACAAATTTGTAACAGCCATCTTCTAAGCACTTTTCTTCAACACTTTCAACCTGACCGTCTGTATAGCTATTTATACCAGTTACAACTGTGACATCATCTAAAGTTGTAACTTTCCAAGTTGTTTCTGAAGCAAAGTCGTCAAAAGTTAAAGATACGAATAATTGGTTTTCATCACATATACAAGGCTGACAAGATGAACCACCACAGTCAATACCTGTTTCGTCGCCATTCTGAATGCCATCTGTACAGTTAGCTAGTGGCATAATTTCTAATGAAAAACTGCCTTGTTCTGTATTATTAGCACCTTCTACTGTTAGATAATAAGTTGTATTGGCATACAAGTAATATTCTAAATAAGAAGTATTGTTGCTACAACCACTTCCAGCATCGCTTTCGGTAACACCATTACTACAACAAAATAAACCAAGAAACAAATAAGTGTTAAAATCAGCCATGTTGCAAGTTGAAATTATCCAATCTCCATTTGTTGGTACAGTAAATGAATAAACTAGGTCATCGCTTCCTCTCAAATCACAATCATTGCCATTGCCTAAAGTAACACCAGATGTGATACTCGGAACAGTAATTGGAATATCGCAATTGCAAGGCTCACAAGATGAACCACCACAGTCCACGCCTGTTTCGTCGCCATTCTGAATACCATCGGTACAACTTTGAATAGGACCTTGTGAATAAACAAAATTTGGGGTAATGCAAGTACCATTAAAGTCTAAGTTGAAAGATAAGCCTGTTTCATATCCGCCACCTATTGTTGAATTAAATTCATCTAAAATATAAGGTGCGATAGGGCTAGTAAATGTATAGTTTCCAGGAGAACCTGTTACACTAATTGAACCACAATTGCTACCACTTGATCCATAAGGCACATTATTATCCAAAATAAGGAAATTTTCCTTTACTCCATTTTCATCAATTAGATTGAAGTAAATATTTGCTCCTCCATTGCCGAAACCTGGTTCTGCATTTTGCCAAGAATAACAAAGGTCTAATTGAAACTCACCTGTGATATTATTGAGATTAGTCAATTGTCCAGAAGTCACTGTAAGGCTGCATTGTGCGAAAATTTGGAACGAGGTTAAAATTAGTACGAGTGTAAGAATTAAATTTTTCATAAATGAAATTTAATTTTAATTAAAAAAAGTTAAGAAATATTTTAAGTTTGAAGCCACAAAAATTTAAATCGTTAGTCAAATTTAAAGAGCTTCTAAATAATTAATATTTAAGTTATTACTGCATTCAGTACTAAGACACAAAAAAAAAAATGTCCTTAAATAATATTTTTTTTACTTTTTCATTTTAATTAAAAATAAATTTGTAAAGTGTTGATAATCAATAAGTGCTTATTTTAAATTAATATTTAAAATACTTCATAATTAATTGATTATCAGCAATATTTAGCTTTATGTGAATTATTGCTTAAAAAAATAAAAATAGCTTTTGCTTGAGTAATGTTACTTTTTTTTTTTGTATAAAAAGTATATTAAAATTACATTTAAGTACCAAGTATTATTTAATAAAACATTCGTTTAGTCGCTAACGCATTGAAAATCAAGGTGTTATTTTGTTCTGAAATGCCCAAAAACTTCTGAACGACTACTTAATAACCTTTGAAAGCTTTTTGTGACACTTGCTCAAAAAGATAAACTCCTCTTCCAAATGAAGTGCATCATTCGAAAGAGGAATTGTTTACTTTATTCTAAATTTTTCTCAAAAAAGTTTTATCGTATCACATTCAATTTAGAAATTGTGCTTGTAATACCATCATTTACTTCTACGAAATAATAGCCATTTTGCAAATCAGAAATATCTAAAATTACTTCTGTTTCCCAAGTATCATTTTGAACTTTTTGCGTCATCACAATTCTACCTGTGATGTCTAATACATTTATTTGAACTTCGTTTTGTGCCGAGTTCATAAATGTTACATTTACCTCATTTGTAGCAGGATTCGGATATACATTGCTTGTTAAAACATTTTCAACATCATCGAAAATATCAAACAAAGGAATGTTTTTATTTGTAGTAGTAGGTGTTGTAAATGTTTGGATGTCTGCATAGTCTGTCCAAACACCGTCGCATTTTACTTTTACAGTCCATTCATAAGTTGTGTTAGGTAAAAGAGGAGATATATCAAACATATTTTCTATTACATCAACGGTTCTGGCTGTTCCTCCTACATTACGACCAGCTACTCTGTATTCTTGTGCTAGTTGTTGAGCATCCCAAATTAATGAAACACTTGTTGCAGTAAGATTAGTTGCTTCTAAGCCAGTTGCTATTCCGCAAGTTGGGCAAACATCACAGTTTGAACCACCGCAATCAACACCTGTTTCATCGCCATTTTGAATGCCATCATTGCAAGAAACTATAGTAGAACAAGAAATAGTATTATCATCAAAACTAGCTATATAGTATTCATTATTTACTGAAATAGCAACATCCGTAGGTGAGTTTACAGTTGTTACAGTAGCCACATTTCCTGTATTTATATCTATTCTAATTAATTGATTGTTGCCTCGTTCTGCAACATATAATGTACCATCGGCAGCAACAGTAATACCTTCTGGATAGTCTAAGCCGTCAGTGATTATAGTTACTATTCCAGTATTTATGTCTATGCTACTTATCTCTCCACTAAAATGTTCAGATACATATAGTGTGCCATCATCATCGAAAGCAAGACCAGTAGGATATGATAAACCATTTGCAATACTTGTCACAACTCCTGTATTTATATCTACACTATTTATATTGCCAATAGCTTCTGCAACATATAATGTACCCTCAGGAGAGAAGGCAATATTTGTAGGATAAAATAATCCAGTAGCAACAACAGTTATATCTCCTGTATTTACATTTATACTGTTTATTGTACCATTTAGATGTTCGACTATATATAAGATACCATTAGCAGAAAATGCAATACCAGTAGGATATGATAAATTGTTAGTAATAGTTGTTACTACTCCTGTGTTTAAATCAACGCTACTTATTTCTCCATTACTTGTCCATTCTGTAACATACAACAAACCATTAGGGGCAAATTCCATAAGATAAGGACTTGTTAATTCCCCTATTATACAAGCATTCAATGTAATACAAGGAACACAAGTTGTACCACCGCAGTCAATGCTAGTTTCATCTTGATTTAGAATACCATCGTCGCAAGTCGGACAGGCATCGCAAGTTGTACCAC
>JBMZCV010000104.1:0-18328 GCA_049613665.1 Chitinophagales bacterium
GAATATCATTGGATTAAAGCGACTTTTTTCGTAAAACGAGGTGGTAGGCACTTTAGAAGTGCCTGCCACCTAAGATTTGCTTTTTATTTCAAAATGTTATTGTTTTGAAATATATGTGGTGGCAGGCATTTTCAAAATGCCTACCACCTTATTTTCCTATTATCGCTCATCTAAAATTTTGTGAATAAGGTTTATTATCGAAAACGAAAAGCTCAACTTACTAACCTGACGGCTATCGTGATAACACCAACAAGGGCATGTTGTTCTTTTTTAGTATTTAGGTGGAAGGCACTTTAAAAGTACCTTCCACCTCGATTATTATAACATTTTTATGATACAAACCTTAAAAACTTAGATTACAGTGTAATTAGTTTTTAAGGCCTTTTTTTATCAAAAGTTTAAACATACTATTTTTTTTAGGCTAAGGAGAGCAATATTTTCTATTTTTATAGCCTTTTAAACTGAAAAATAGTATGTTTCCCCTATCAAAAAAAGTTTTTTTTGTTAAACCAAGAATAGCTGATAAAAAACAAAAAAGTTACATTTTTTTTTAGATACTACTATTCCATTTTGGGTTAAAAGAAAGCACAAAAAAAGCGAACAAACGATTATTCATCGTTTATCCGCTTATTTGTTTCACAAATATTTAAAACTTACTCATTTAAGTTGTTTAATGTAAGATAGACAATTTTTCAACGTGTTTGTCCATACCATTATCAACTTGTAAAATATAAGTACCTGTTGATAGTTGGCTTACATCTAATTCTACTTTATTATTCGATGATTCGTTAGTTACTTTTTGACTCATAACTGTTCTGCCTAGCAAATCAATAATAGTGACATTTACGTCATTATTGGTATTCCATACATTTTCATTCAAAGTATATTCTACTGTTAAATTATTAACGGCTGGATTTGGATATGCTTTAGCTGTCAAAGCAACTTCATTGGTTTCAAAGGGGTCAGCAACTTGGTTTGCAGTTGAGCCATTTTTAGCATTTGGTGTAGTGAATGTTGCAATACTTGACCAGTCTGTTCTCGTACCATCGGCACAAAATGCTCTTACTGCCCATTGATAAGTTGTATTTGGTTGAATACCACCATTAAATGTGCGTGAAGTAGTGGCTTGTGTTGGGAATATTTTTGTTGTTCCACCTGCTTTTCTTCCTGCCAACTGATATTGAACTGCTCCTGGTACGCTATTCCATGCTAAGGTAACCATTGGCCAGTTTATTGTAGAAGTTAAGCCTGTTGGTACGCTCAATATATCACAAGAATCTTCAATAGTTACTTCTTTGCACACTACACATTCCATTAATGTTCCATCGTTCATTTCATACACCACAGTCAGACAGATTGTATAAACGCCGCCGCTTTGATAAACATTAGTTTGACAATTTGGCATATTATCATTTATCAAGTTACCATCATCAAAGTTCCAATTCCAAGAAATAGCTCCTGGAGGTATAGGTGTTGTGATAATAGGGCAAACATCTACATTTGAACCATTAACATTAATATCAAAATCTAGTGGTGGATTAGTGTTGCAAGGGTCAATATAAACCTCTTCGCAAATTTCACAAACTGTTTGTGCTCCTGTGAAAGGGTCTGTAATCCAAACTACTAAACATACCGTATAAAAACCACCCATATCATAGTTGTGTATAGCACTATAAGGGAAGCCTGTATTCACACCTGTACTATAACCATCGCCAAAAATAATTTCCCAAGCATCAACAACAGAAGTATCAAACATTGGAGATACACCTAGTTCTAATCCATTAGGGAAGAAGTTCATGCCTAAATTAGCTTCGTCACAAGGTTCGCTTTGGCTACTTGGGCAAAATTCAATATCATCAATACCATAATCTACACCTACACCAATGAAGTTGGTCTGATTAAGGCAAATTGCAATTGTTCCGCTAGTACCACCAGAGTTCCATGTGCCTGTATATTGTGTCCAATTATCTGTGTTTACACTAACTGCATTAATAACAGTACCATTAACCGTCATGTTGATATTTGGATTCATATCTGTTACATTAAAGTCTGTTGCCCAGAATGAAAATGTGTAGTTTGTAAATGAAGTAACTGTCACATTTTGACACCAAACATCTCCAGGTGCACCACTATAACCATCAATATCAAGGAATAAACCCAAAGGAGGATTAGTATGGTCAAATACACTAATGTTTCCGCATTTATCGGTAGCATTATTTACTACTGCATAGCTTTCCACCTGACAAGTAGGTACAAAAGGTAATGTTCCTGCCATAAATGAACCGTCATTTCCATTTTCAAAATCTCCATTTATGACTAAATTACTTGAACAAGGTGTGTAAGTTTCTTGAATGATAATTTCATCACACACTTGGAAAGTACATTCTACATTATTGATAATGTAAGTTCCCCAAGCACATACTATATAACTGCCTGCTACTGCGTAATTATAGGTTACTGGAGAATATCCATAAGTAATAGAAGGATTACCATCACCAAAATCAACTGTCCAACTTACTAAACTTGATGAGCCAGGAGGCAACATCACGCCAGCTTCTACATCACCATTACCTATATCTGTAAGGTCTAAACCTACAGCAGAAGGGTCGCATGGCTCTAAATTGACAATTACTTCATCACACACTTGGAAATCGCATTCCATATCATTGATAATGTAAGTTCCCCAAGCACATACTACATAACTGCCTGCTGCTGCATAATTATAAGTTACTGGAGAATATCCATAAGTATTAGGAGGATTACCATCACCAAAATCAACTGTCCAACTTACTAAGCTTGATGAGCCAGGAGGCAACATTACGCCAGCTTCTACATCACCATTACCTATATCTGTAAGGTCTAAACCTACAGCAGAAGGGTCGCAAATATAATCTACAATAATTTCCTCGCACCATTCGCATACAAAAGTATTGCCAGCAGCATCAGCGAAAGTGAAAATAGCACATACATAGTAAGTTCCTGGTGTAGCATAGGTATGTGTAATTGGATTTCCTGAACCTGTATTACCATCATCAAATATCCAATCGACATTAATCAATGTTAAACCACCACTATAAGTACCTACAAAATCGTAAGTGTAAGGAGCAGTAGGACTAGGAGAGTATGTAAAATGTGCATCATCACAAGGGTTATTATCTCCTATTACTATTTCGTCACAAATTTGGAAATCACATTCTACATTATTCACAACATAAAATCCCCATGCACATACCAAATAAGTTCCACTGCTTGCATAAGTATAATTTATTGGTGCTGCGGCATAAGTATTTACAGGGCTACCATCGCCAAAATCTATATTCCAACTAATTAAACTAGCTCCAGGAGGCAATACCAAATCAGTTTCAACTACATTGCCACCTAAGTCAGCCAAATTTAAACCTACTGAAGAGGGGTCGCAAACGTGTTCTGCATTGAGACTATAACATACAACACATGTATATGTAGCACCTGCACTATCAACAAGAGTAAAAGTAGCACAAACACTATAAAACCCTGAATTAGCGTAAGTGTGTGTAACAATACTTCCTGTACCTGTATTACCATCGCCGAAATCCCAATCAACACTTACTAAAGTTAGACTTCCTGTATAATTTGCAACAAAATCATAACTGTATAGAGTAGGATTAGCAGAATAGGTAAAACCTACATTTGTACATGGGTTACTTTCTATAAAAATAGTTTCGCATAACTGAAAGTAACATTCTACATTGTTGATAATATAAAAACCCCAAGCACATACTGTATAAGTACCAGCAAGTGAATAAATGTGATTGACAGGTGTAGTACCATAAGTATTTACAGGGCTGCCATCGCCAAAATCTATATCCCAACTTACTAAACTCGCACCAGCAGGCAAAGTTAAAGCTGCTTCTGCACTACCACCACCTAAATCTGTCAGACCTAGAGCAACAGCACCATATATAGCAGGATCATCGCAAGGATAAGTATTTGAATTACATACATCTCTTTCGCTAGGTATCATATCCATCTCACTAACAAATGGAAAAGTGGCCACTAAACCAATATTTGTATTTATATTATCATAATTCGTGTATCCTTGTTGAAATGGCGAAAAAATAATCTCTTCCTGACAATCAGTAGCTTTACCAAACATATCGGTTTTAATCAATTCTATATCCAATTCATTCGTAAAGTTAGTTCGGTGCGATACAAGAGCATACTCACCATTTTGCGTAGTTGTTAGCATTTCAGGCGAAAAGATAAAAGGTTGTTGTCCTGTAAAAGGTTGATAAAAACCGCCATAATCACGATAGCCTACTGTTCCATTAAAATTATTGACTACTTGATAATATGTGCCAAAAGCTCCTGCCGTAACAGGATTACCAGAACCTTTTTCTACTTCTACCAAAAAAGGAGGAGTATTATCAATACTTACAGTACCTGTACCATCAACAAAATCTTGAGTACGAATGTGTCCTGCAATAATCAAGTTATTTGAATTATTAGGGCTTTCTCGTAAGCTAAATCCTGCATAATTATCACAACAAGGACTAAAACCAACATGACTAAGGATATTTAAATTTGGCCCAAAAGTTGTTAATTCAAAATTGTGTATTGCACTATTATTTGATAGTAAATGAACTCTTTGCCCATCAAATACAGCACTTACACCTGCTTCTGTCGAGTTGCTACTAGAAAAAGAACCATTGGCTACCAAATTACAATCATTGTCTATTCTCAAAGCCAAAACTCCCTGTTTATTAAAATTTGTAGGAGCATTTATTGAGCCTGTGATAAAATAGCCAGTACCTTGCAAATCTGTAACATGCTCGGCCATATCATAATCTGCTCCAGGTACACCTGCAATTTGAGGAGTATCAAAAAACTTGTCACACATTATATTCAAGTTGTAATCGCTACGAAAAACAAAAGATTGCTTGCTTCCTGTATTGTCGTAATTATCATCATTCACAAAACCAACTGTTGTAAAACTAAAGTCATGGTAAGAAAAAACAGTATGTAATGCTTGTGAGTTCATACCTAAAATATTGTCATAATAAATTCTTGAATCAATGACATTGCCATTAAAATCAATATGAATTAAACAAGCTTGATAATTGCCACCAAACTCCACCATACCCGAAATAATATAGCCGTCTGGTGTATGATTAATATTGAAACATCTGGCAAAAGCAGAACCTAAATCATAATTTTTGTTCCAAATTGTACCACCATTTCCATCTACTTGCGTAACATTTATCTGACTTGGAGCAGGCTCTGGCACACCTGCATCAAAAGCTGTTCCAGCCATGATATAGCCACCTGTTGTAGCGTTTTCAACACTCAACACTGAGTAGCCGCTATGATTTTTTTGGGATTGATAGGCTTTTTCAAACATTTGGGCTGATGTATTGTTTCCGAAAAGAAAACAACAACAAATTACCAAAGAAGTCAAAAGACTCTGTAAGGTTGTTTGTTGAAAGAAATAGTTATTGCGTTGCATAGTAAAATATTTAATGATTTTAAATTTTAAATCTCTTTTCACAATGTCAGACGCAAAGCATTTTTTTTTCTACTCTTTTTTTTAAAAAAATAAAAAATGATATTAAATAACGGCAAAAAAATAATCTCTAAATAGTCAATAAAAAAGGTTGTAACCAACTTGGGTTAATTGAAAAGTAGATATATAAAAAAAAGACAAACAAAAAACTTAATTTTCGTTTGCCTTATTACTCCTTAAAATTATGGTATTTGTTTACTTTTTACATTGCACCATCTGGCAATGGATATGGACTATAACAATAAGTGTCATTTTCCAACATGGTATTAGCGATTTTACGCCTCAACTTTTTCGGATTAATGCTATAATGTGGCGTAAGACGAGACAACAACAACAACAAAGTTTTTTGCTCTGCACCTGTCGAAAAACCCATAATCGCTTCTTGGCCAGCAGCACGCACCAATTTCAAAGCATCGTGCAAATAAACCTGCAACATCATTTTTTTCTCCTTATAAAAAGGGTATTTTTTCGGATTGCTCGACAATTTTTGCACACGCAATAAGGTAGATTCTGCCAAATAAGCTGCTGCTAAAATGTCTGCCAAATTCATAATAATTTCTTGCTCATCAACGAGTTTCAATTTCAACTTTTGGCCAGCACGACCAGAAATAAGCAAAAAAGCATACTTCAAGTTTTCGACAACTTTTGTTTCTTCTGCAAATTCTGGTGCTTTTCTGAAAGACGGCAACACTTGCTTGGCCAATGAAATAGGCAATTGCTTCAAAGGCTGCACCAAATCAATTTTCTTTTCTTGGAATGCACGCTTGAATAACTCACCGACAGATAACATACGGTTTATCTCATTTGTACCCTCATAAATTCTAGTGATTCGAGCATCACGATAGCCTCTTTCTACGCCTGTTTCTTGTGCATACCCCATGCCACCGTGAATTTGTATGGCTTCGTCGGCTGCATAATTCAAAGACTCTGAACCGTAAACTTTCATTATCGCACATTCGATAGCAAACTCTTTTATGGCTTCCAAATAGGCAGCACTTTTGTTGCCATCTTTGCGTTTTGAGAGCAGGGCTTCCATTTTTCGGTCAATGTTGTAGCCTATTCTATATGTGCCAGATTCGGCTACAAATGTACGCACCGCCATGTCGCCTAGCTTGTGTTTTATTGCTCCAAATTCGCCAATAGACTTGCCAAATTGCTTGCGTTCATTGGCATATTTTACCGATTTTGCAATGGCCATTTTGCTACCGCCAACACCACCAGCCGACAATTTGATACGACCTGTATTCAAAATGTTTAAGGCAATTTTAAAACCTTTTCCTCTTTCTCCTAGCAAATTTTCGGCAGGAACAGGGCAGTCATTGAAGAAAACTTGAACGGTAGAAGAGCCTTTAATACCCATTTTTTTCTCTTCTGGCCCAATCGAAACACCACCATAAGCTTTTTCGACTATAAAAGCTGATAATTTTTCGTCATTGTCTATTTTTGCAAAAACAATGAAAACATCCGCAAATCCACCATTTGTTATCCACATTTTTTGCCCATTTAGCATATAATGTGTGCCTGCTTCATTCAAAATGGCTTTAGATTTGCCTGAATTGGCATCAGAACCTGCATCTGGCTCTGTCAAACAATAGGCTGCTTTCCATTCGGCAGTAGCTATTTTTGGCAAATATCTTTCTTTCTGTGATTTTGTTCCGTAATACACAATTGGCAACGAACCGATAGAAGTTTGACAGCCTATAACAGTAGCGAAGGCAAATCCTGGTGCTACGGCTTCGCCAAATAACAAGCCAGTATTGAAGTCTAAAGCCATACCACCATATTCTTCGGCAATCGACAAACTCGTGAAACCCATATCGCCAGCACGCTCTAAAATAGCAGGCATTTGAGTTTTGTCTTTTTGTGAATCCAACTCGTCAAGATTTGGTATGATTTCTTGCAAAATAAATTCGTGAACACTCGCCACAATCATTTTTTGCTCTTCATCCCACTCTTCTGGAATAAAAACATTCTTAGCTTTTGTTTTTTTAACCAAAAAATCGCCACCTGTTAGCTTTTTCCATTTTTTGGCTACCTTTTTCGCTACTTGAGTATTTGAAATAGGCTGTTCTATATCCAAAATTTCGTTTTCCATTATTTTAAATATTTTATTTTTGTATTCTTGTTAAAAAATTTTAAAAAAAGCAAGGAAGACATACTATTTTTCATCAAAAAAAGGTGAATAAAATAGCAAATAATGCTTTCTTTTATTTAGAAAAAATAGTATGTCTTAACTCATTTTATACTCAAAAAAAGAAAATTACTAACTAATGAAATTTTTTGTTATTATTTGCGTAATCATACAAAATGGCTGCTGGCTGAAATTTTGGGCCATAAGTATCTGCTAGATTTTGCATATTTCTAATGACTTTTTGAGCACCTACGGCATCAATATAACGGAATGGGCCACCTGTAAATGGCAAGAAACCAATGCCAAAAATTGCACCTATATCGCCATCTGTCGGATTTGCGATAATGCCTTCTTCCAAGCACATCAAAGCCTCATTGAGCATGAGCATAAACGGACGATTTTGTACCATTTTTGCATCTAATTTTGTGCGACTGCCTGCTCCGAAAAACTGATAAGCATCTTGATTTACTTTTTGTTTTTTGCCTGTTTTTGGGTGATAAATATAAAAACCTTTTTTGTTTTTGCGTCCCAAAAAGTCTGCGTTAAACATTCGTGGCAAGCCTTGACTAACAGTAATGCCTTCACGTTCTTGCACACTATCCATCAAATCACCTTGCATAATGTGAGCTCCAATATCAATGCCTACCTCGTCCATGAGAGCAAACGGCCCAACAGGAAAACCGAGTTTTTTCAATTGCTTATCAATAAAATCAATCTCGCCACCTTCTTCCAACAACAACATACATTCGTTGAGGTAAGGTGCTAAAATGCGATTGACATAAAATCCTGGGCTGTCTTTCACGACAATACAAGTTTTTCCTTGACGAATACCCATATCAAAACAAGTGTTGATAACCCAATCAGCCGTTTTGTCGGTTTTCACGATTTCGAGCAAAGGCATTTTTGGAACAGGCGAAAAATAGTGCATTCCAATCACATTTTTCGGATTTTTTGCTGCATTTGCAAGTTCCGTAACAGAAAGCGAAGATGTATTTGTTGCAAAAATAACGTCTTCTTTGCAATGTTCTTCTACCTCTTTCAAAATGACTTTTTTCAAGCTCATTTTTTCTAAAACAGCTTCAACCACAATATCAGCTTTTTGGAAATCGTCATAAGTAAGTTGCGTTTTTACTTTATTAACGATATTATTCGCTTCTGTTTGCGTTAAAGTTTTATACTTTATTTTTTTGTTTAAGCCCTTCCAAATACCTTGTTTGGCAGCCTCTAAAGTGCTTTCTTGAATATCTTTTAGCAAAACATTCATTTTGTTGTTTGCTGTTACCTCTGCAATGCCAGCTCCCATAAAACCACCGCCAATAATGCCTAAAGTCTCTGCCTTTTGTACTGCTTCTTCATTTGGCACTTTCTTTTTGGCTGTCATGTTACGAAAAATGCTAATCAAGGCTTTGCTTGCATTTGTGAGCATTAAAGCCTCAAAATATTTGCGTTCTGCTTTTAAGCCAGCTTTCATACCTTGTGTCATTCCTATCTCTACACAGTCGATGATTCGAGGTACGGCAGGATAGTTTCCTTGCGTCATTTTAGCGGCTGTTTTACGAGCTTCTCTAAACACAATTTTGTTTCCAACCTTACTATTGTCCAAAAATCGATTTAATAAAGAGCTTTTCTTTTTGCGTTCTAAAGGCTTGACAATCAGACGTTTAGCTAAATTGATAGCTGCTTGATGCAATTTTACTGGCTCTGTCAGTTCATCTACCAAACCCATTTTTAAAGCTGGGCGAGCATAGATATTTTTGCCTGTAAGCATCATGTCCAAAGCTTTTTGAATGCCTACCAAACGTGGCAAACGCTGTGTGCCACCACCACCAGGAAGCAAGCCTAATTTTACTTCTGGCAAAGCCAATTTTGTAGAGCGGTCTTTTGTTGCGATACGAGCAGCACAAGCCAAAGACATCTCTACACCTAAACCATAACAAGTACCATGAATAGCTGCTACATAAGGTTTTTTAGATTTTTCGAGACGGTTCAAAAGTTTGTGGCCTGTTTTTAGGAAAGGTTGAAAGTCGCCTTTTTTCTCTATCTTGAAAGATTTGATGTCGGCACCAGCAATGAAATCTTTTTTTCCGCTAATGAAAACAACGGCTTTAATATCGCTGTCGTTTTCTACAATATCGGCCATTTCATTGAACATAGGAATGAGCGATGGCGAAACGACATTTTGTTTTTCGTTTTTCAGATTGAGCCAAACGGTAGCGATGCCGTCTTGTATATCAATAGTAAAAAAATCGCTATATTGTTGAGTAGCAGGTTCGGTTGCTACGATTTGATTATCCATATTTTTGATATGATAAAGTTGTTATTTCTTAATATATAAAACTTGATGAAAAAACTTGTTGGTGATAACACCAACAAGGGCGTAAGCTTCATGAAAAAGCCAACAAATTAGGCTTCATAACGCTTCAAAATCATGGCGTGGCCGTGAGCACCAGCCGCACAAGCAGCAATAAGTGCATACGTTCCATTTTCGTGAATCAAGCGATTTGCAGCCGTTGTTACCAATCTCGCACCTGTCGCACCGAAAGGATGTCCGAGTGAAAGCGAGCCGCCCCAAAGGTTAAATTTTTCCATATCTACTTGCCCAACGGCTTCATCACGTCCCAAATTTTCTTTAGCAAACTCATCGCTCGCCAAACATTTTAGGTTGGCTAAAATTTGGCCTGCGAAAGCTTCATGAAATTCTACTACGTCCATATCATCTAATGAAAAACCTGTTTTTTTCAAAAGTTTTGAAGTCGCATAAGTAGGGCCGAGCAACAATTCATCTTCAATGCGTTGTCCTGTAAACACAAAATCAACAATTTCCGCTTTTGGTGTCAATCCTAGCTCTTTTGCTTTTTCTTCTGTCATTATCAAAACTGCCGCAGCACCATCTGTCAAGAAAGAAGAATTTGCAGCCGTCAAAGTACCATTTTTTCTATCGAAAGCTGGTCGCAATTTGCTAATTTTTGCTACCGTAGAATCGCCTCTTACACCATTATCATCTCTCACAGCTTTGAATTTTGGTGGAAAACTTACTGCTGTCATTTCTTTTTCCAAATGTCCATCTGCTGCTGCTTTTGCTGCCAACTGATGAGAGCGAACCGCAAATTCATCTTGCTCTTTACGACCAACTTTATATTTAGCTGTCAAAATTTCGCAATCTTGGCCCATCGTTCTATTTGTGATAAACTCGGCTACTTGCGGCTTTTCTGGCATAAAATCTTTTGGACGCAAAGTTGTTGCAAATTTCAAATTGTCTGCCATTGTTTTGAGCTTTTGAGCCTTGAACAATTTTTTACGCATTGCTTTTGAAAAACCGATAGGCGTATCAGAAGTATTGTCGGTGCCGCCAGCGATAGCTACTTCTGCTTGTCCGAGAGCGATTTCGCCGATAGCCGAAGCGATAGCACGATTTGCCGAAATACAGGCTTGTGTAACAGTATGGCAAGGTGTTTTTTCTGGAACGCCTGCTGTTACGGCAGATTCTCTAGCCACATTGCCTGTTTTGATATTGCTAATCACTGTTCCCATAACGACTGTGTCGATTTCATTTGGGTCAATGCCTGTTTTGTCGAGCAAGCCTTTGATAGCAAATTGCCCTAATTCGTAGGACATCAAGTCCATATAATCTGTGCCTGAACGCAAAAATGGCGTGCGACAACCATCAATAACAACTATTTTTTTGTTAATCATTATATATTTTAAATTCGTTTTTATTTCAGCTTTGAAATCTTAGAAAAGAAAGTTTTGCTCTATTTTCTTTTTTTAAAACAATAAATATAGTGCAAACGTTTTGTGAATTGTCATTTTTTCAATGCTTGCATTGCAAATTTAGGCCTTTTTTTTGAAAAAAGCAATGCAAGCATTGAAAATTTGCATAAAAATATTACTTTTGCGATATGGATAATTTTTTAAAAATAGCAGATTCGGTTGTTATATATCATATTAAGACGGTTTGGTTGGAGATAGAGAAGATGTATAATAAGGTAGCAGCCGAGAAAGGTGGCAGTTTGGCGATGGGTTTTGCATTGTTGGCGATAGATAAATTGGGTACGCCAGTAACTAAAATTGCTCCTCGTTTGGGTTTAGAGCCGAATAGTTTGTCTCGTTTGTTGAAGTCGATGGAAAAGAAAGCTTTGATTTATAAGCGAAAAGATGAGGTAGATAAACGACGTGTATATATTTGCTTGACAGAAAAAGGTATTGAAATGCAGCAGTTTGCGATGGAAATGGTTTTTGGCTTGGAAAAGGTGTTGCATGATGATATTTCGGCTGAAAAATTGGCGATATTTTTTGAAGTGATGCGGAAAATTCCTACTAGCGTTGGGCGGTTTAAGGAGGAAGTGAAGTAATAGTTTTTGGTTTTTAGTGATTAGTTTGGAATATTATAAATTTAGCCTTGCTATTTTTTTGGAAAAATGGCAAGGCTTTAAATTATTCATTTTCTTCAATATTCTCAATACTTTGTTGTATAGATTTTTCTAGCTTTAATAGTTCCTCTTCAATTTCTTCATAATCAATTAAATTGGGAATAATTGATATTTTTGTTTGCGTTTTTCTCCAAAAAGGAAATAGCCAAGTAGTGCTAACACTTAATGTTTTATATTCTCCTTCGGCATTTTCAAGTTCCGCTTCAACTTTGTAGCACCATTTTCCTTTGAAAAAACATGTTTTTCTTTTTTTTCTTGTCAAAATTGCAACAAAAATTTCAAAAAAATCATCAATTTCTATATAATCGAAATTATAATAATCCCAATTTCCATCATATCCCATTATGATTTCCCAATTATTTACAGAAAGCCATATTCCAGAATCGCTTATCGTCAAATGTGTACCTTCCTCACAATCGGCATATTCTTTAGTTTCAATGAGTTCATTTTTGAATTGTTTAGAAAGAAAATGATGTATTTTCTCAAAAATAATATATTGTTTTTGCATGATGATTTTTTGTAAAAATGGATTATTGTTATGTTTGTAAGTGCCAAGTATTATCCAATAAATAATTTGTTGCCAAAATACTAAAAATCAACACATCAATTTGCACGAGAAGTATATCTTTTTTTGTCTAGGTACTTCTTATATAGTAAAATATTCCACTCAAAAAAACAAAAATAAGCATAATATTCCACTCAAAAAACAAAATCATAAACCACACATCATGAAAAACATCCTTTCCATCTTCTTATTATTCAGCCTTTTCGCCTGCCACCAAAAAAAAAATGAAAGTGATTTACAGTCTAAATTTAAAGGAGTGAAATGGGAAAATTCAAAATTAGATGCTATTTGTTTTGGTAATAGTACAATGACTTCGAAAACAGCAACAATGCCTCTATTTGCTTTTGGTTTAAATTATAAAATTCAATCTGATACCATTTTACTTAACAATAGTGACAGTAATTGGAATGATTCGATTTCATTGCTCAAAATTGAATATCTCAATAAGGATACTTTAAAGCTGAAACGCCTCAACGATTTTTACGAAAAATTTTCTATTTTTAATGAGATTGAAAACTTGACTTTTTACAATTCTAAAACTTTAGATAGATTTTCGTATTATGTTGAGAAAGATAGTCTTTGCGACAAAGAAGCAAAACAAGCAAAAACCGACGTGGAAAATGGCAATTTAGTTTTGTGTTGGCATCGCCGTTGGCCATTTAGGCAAAAAAAAGAATTCATTGCACTTTTGAAAAAACACGATATTTTATACAAGTATTTAGGTGCTGCACCAGATGTTCCACCATATGAAAGAGATTGTTATAAAGAAACGATGGATTATTATATAGCTCAAAAATATAATAGACATTTTTTTGATTCTCTGTTGGCAGAAGCTGATACACTCTTGCTCAGAAGTAACGAAACGACTGCTATACCTTCTCATATGTGCGATGGAGGCTCTCGCATTACAAACTTTTATGTTAGAACCGAGTTGCCGCCTATCCAACTAGATACGTTTATCTCTGATGGAAATAAAAAACAGCATTTACAATACCCATTTATGGATATTAATTTTGATATTGACACAATAGGTGAAGTTTCTAATTTTACTATTGATAGTTTTGTTACTACTGCCTATAATGAGCAGTTTAAAGATGTTTTATTTGAACTTGCGATAATTAGAATAAAAGAGAACCCACGTTGGAAAATAGGAAAAATATTGGGAGAAAGAGTTAGAACTAACCATAATATTAGAATTTATTTTTAGCGAAATAGGCATTGATTAGACATTTAATAATTTGTTTCCTAATGTTCAAAAAACTACTCCGCCACCAACTCCGCCAAAATCTCAACAGTTCGCTTGGCAATAGCGTTCATTTCCTCATGGCTAACCATAGGTTTCGTAAAAATATAGCTCCAAAACATCTAATTGAAGCTATTGTATATTATTTATATTTTGTGAATAAAGACCAATATAATCATACATATTTTGAAACTAAGCTATCTATTAATTCGGTATAATCACACGAGTTTAAAAACCAATTTGAGTCATTTTGAGGCTTAAATTGGTTTTTTTTATTACTGAAAATCATTTACATTTTTTTCATTCAAAAAAAGCAAGCTTTGCGGAATAAGGCTATATTTTTTTTAGCACTTTTCAAAAAAAGACATTAGAATTGTTTACTTTTGCTGCAAAAAAACAAACAACATGAAACAAACAATCAGTTTATTTTGTCTATTTATTGCCATAACATTTGGTAGTGCTTGTAGCCAAAGTGGTGGAAAAGCCGAAGCGGTAGCACTTTCGGCTGGCGAGTACGAATATTTGACAAAAGAATATAGCAAAACACCAGATGCTGCTTTAGAAAAAGGCTTGAGCAAAGAAGAATTGTTTAAGAAAGACACAAAAGTAGAATTTAAAAACCAAGATGCCAATTACAAGTTTACAGCTTATAAAATTGCACAAGGCGGAACGGCAAATGCTATTTTCATCAAATTTGAGATAGACAGACTTTACACTTCTTTGGGTTTGGGTTCTGGAACACAACGAAAACAAGAAACTCGCTATTTTTGCATACCTTCATCTGCTTCTGCCAGCACCTTGCTCGATAGCTATGATGAAGCGGTACAACAATTGGGTTATAAAGACTACGAGGTTTTTCTTCGCAACTTGACAGAGCTTTTGAGAGAAGTTTATTTGTAGTAAGTATTTTGTTTAAAATTTTTCAGATTAAACTTTAACAACATTTTGTTTATCTTAAATAGGTGTTGTAGCAAAAAAATAAAATATACCTTTGTGTTTTTGCGTTATTGAAACTAGAAAATAAAGGATATTTTATTTAGATTTTTTTAGAAAAACAAAAAACAAGATTTATGCAAATAGTCAAAGCATTTTTTTTAGTCGCTGTATTAGCCTTATGTGTTGGTCAAAATGCGATGGCACAGAAAAAAGAGAAAAAGAAAAAGTCAAAAACAGAGAACTTGCAAGAAGGAGAAGAATTGAGTTTCGGAATGCCTATCAGCGAATTTCCATTGCCGCCAAATCAAGAAACAGCAACGGCTTTGGTCAATTATCAGCTCGATAACATGGGTTTGAATGCAGGCAAAAACGATATTCATTATGATGAAGCAACAGATGTAAAAATGTATGCTTACTACAATCCTCATTGTCAAAAATATACTTTGTATGCGGCTTTTAAAGAAACAGGCAAGGAAATTCCAATAAAAGTAGAACCATTTTTGGAACACCCTGGGTGCATTTATGCAACTGTTGGCGATGATTGGGTAAATGTTTTGTGTTCCGACAAGTTTCGCTATGCCGAAGCAGAAGAAGTGCGAAAAACAGAAGGTGGCGACTTGTTTAAATATCCAAAAGGAAAAAAACAAGAACAAAAGAAAGAAAAAAGTGGTGATATTGCGAAATAAAACCTAGTTTTTTCATATAAAATCAAAAAGGACTTGCTTTGTATTATATCAAAGCAAGTCCTTTTTTTTGAAAAATAAGATGTTATGAAAAAAACTTAGAACTCAAAATTCTAATATCGAATCGCTGAAATACCAATCAAGCTGCTATTTTCCAAATAAAGATTAAAATCTGAAATGGTTACATTGCCATTCAAATTCAAATCCGAATCATCATATTCATTTAAATGGCCTAAATCTAACAAATATTGATTGAAGTCTGCAACTGTTACTGCACCATTTCCGTTAATATCGCCTGCCCACATCGCAAAAGTGCCGTTTGTCATTTCGCCTTGCTGGCCATTTCCAAAAGCTTGCGTTTCGGCAGTCGTAAAATCATAAGGCATCGCATTTGGAAGCATCATTGCTTGGCTCATCACATCTAAATGATTGCGGTGTCGCACAATGATATGGTAATCTGCCGCTATGCCTAGATTTGGAATACGCACGCCTTCATTGCCCTCTACATCATATACAAAACCATCGTTGTGAAGCAAACCTGCCGCACGTCCCACTATTTCGCCTGACAAATCTTGCACTTCCAGCAGCACCCAATCTACGATATTACTGTTCGGATTATTCAAAATTTCTGTGCCAAAATAACTATAAGGTGGCCGATTATAAGGCTGTTCAAAAGGCAAATTATTTCCTAAATTGCTACTCATAATTTCGCCATCATACGCACCTTCCAAACAGACTTTTACTTTCGCTCGATAACATGGTGTATTGAAAATAATGGTTTCGCTGTACTCACTCGCTACTTCGCTGCTGCAAACTTCACGCACTTGCAATTCGTATATTGCACAAACTGCTAAGTTGCTCAAACTTATAAAAGCCTCAATACTTGCCATCGTTTGCCAAGCTGTTTCGCCTTGTATTCTATAATTTATTTCATAACTCACGCCCACAGAAGCGTTCCATGCGACATCAGCAGCCATTGTTTCGATATTTGTTACACCAATGTTTTGAGGCATATTTACAGATATAATACTCACATCTAAAGTTGCAAGTTCGCTTTCTACCGCATTTTTATTGATTTCTCGCACCCAAATTTTGCCAACGCCATTTTCGTTCCAAAGCACTTCAATACTTGATTTTGTGTCATCGGCCGAAACAATCGTACCTCCCTCAATTTCCCAACAATAATAAGATTCAGCATGATTTTCTACCTGATAAGTATAAGTATCGCCACCGCAAACGGCATTTTCGCCACTAACAATAGGCATTTCTGGCTGCATAAATCGAAACAAAAAGCTCGCAGATTTTTGACGAATGATCGTATCAGGCCCTTCATAAATCCAAGCTTCGTGTCCAATGCCATCAAAAACATACTTTTCATTCATGATGCCTAAAGAATCTGCTTTTGCATGAATGAGGTTTGCACCATCAATAGCAGGAAAAAGAGCATCGGCACTAAAAGGCGAATTTTTATCTACCGAAACAATATTGTCGTCGCCACCATGAAAAGAAATCACAGGCGGATCGTTTGCCGATTCCATCCATTCGATAGTACCTAAAGCTCCCCACATATTTAGCACAACGGCTGGCTGTCCGCTAATATCATAAGGTGGCAAACCATATTCATTGGCAGCACATTCGATACAGCCCAAATCTGGCCAATCATTAAAAAATTGAGGTACTTCGTAGCTGGCTGCCAAAATATCGGAATTTGCTCTTTCTTCTTCACTCACATAAGCAGCATGAAGTGCACTAATACCGCCTGCACTATCGCCACCTGCAAATACTAAATCTGGGTCGATGCCATAGTCTTCGGCATGAAAGCGAAAATACCTGATAGCAGCTTTTAGGTCTTGCGAACCTCTATAAATAGCTCGCACAGAAGACTCGACATTCAAAGGATTGAAGCCCAAACGGTAATCAATAGACGCAACGACATAGCCACGTTTTGCCATCGCTTCGGCATAGGCTACTAACGGCCAAAAACGTTTGAAACCAGTAAGATAAGCACCACCAAAAGCCATCACAATCATCGGACGGTTGGTAAGCGTATCGCCTACTGGCTGATAAATATCGAATTCGAGTTGTTGCAAAATGGAGCTATTTTCGCCCCAATAAATGTTTCCAACTTCAAATACTTCGCTACTTACCGCAACTGCTTCACCATAAATATCAAGATTTCCGAGACGTTCAAATTCAAAAATTTCGTCGATATAACGTTTGTCAGTACAGCTTTCTGTTTGAGCAAAAAGGCTAGGAGCGTATAAAAAAAGGAGAAAAAAACAGAGAAAAGGCGTAAAGTTTTTCATATTTTCGTTTTGTTTTTTTTACAAATTATAAAAAAAGTGTTTCAAATTTACGAAAAACTAATTATTTTTCAATGCTTACATTGCATTTTTTTATACATCTGTTTTATGCTGTTGTATTTTAGCAAATTGTTTTATTTTTTTTAATGAAAGAAAACAATTTTAAGGAAAAAGAAAAACACAATGTTCAAATTGATTTTTTACTCAAAACGATTTATATTTGTAGAAATAATAATTAAAAAGTGAGCTAAAAATAGAGTTTATTCACAAAATTTTAGATAAGAAATAATAAAAGAATAAGGTAGTAAGCATTTTGAAAATGCCTACCACCTCGTTTTACAACAAAATTTGCTAAAATTATGGAAATGTAATATTCGCACTTATTCAATTATATTTTTATTTTCATATGTGTTTTTTTATGAATAACATCTAATGAAACCACAGCTATTCTCGCTTTGAAATAAGTGATATATTACAAATTAATATTGATATATT
>JBMZCV010000105.1:0-18266 GCA_049613665.1 Chitinophagales bacterium
TCCATTATACCAGCATGAGTTTTTAACTCGTGCTAAACCAAATGGGTAGCTTGTACCTGCATTTTATTCTTTTTAATCATCCATTTTTCCTAATGGATTATCCCAAGAAGCACTACTGTAATAATAATCTTCGGTTCGCCCAACAAAACCAGCTTTAACAGGATTATTATGTAAATACTCTAGCTTTTGGTCATATATTTTATTATCATACAAGTGTATTGGATAATTTCCTTCTTGCCATATTTTATAACTTTGATTATGCGGATTTTTCGCACCAAAATATGAAAAAGCATTTAACAACCATTTTTGCCGACTTTCGTAATCATTGCTTTCAATTAGTTTAATTAATTGCTTGCTTGTATTGGCTTTAAAAGAACCTAAAAGTTTAGTGAGCGGCATTGTATCGCAAGCTGCTATAAGATGGAAGTGATTTGTCATAATGACATAAGCATATAAACGTAAGCCTTTTTGTTCTCTGCAAAAACGCAAATTTTCGATTAAACATTCAAAGTATAAGCGACGAGTGAATAAATCTATCCAATTTACAACTGTGCTAGTAACAAAGTAAGATTCTCCTATATCTGTAATTCTGCGAGGCATAAAAACTTTCACATTTTGGTTTCAAAGGTATTTGGTAGTTAAAAACTACCGTTTTGATGTGGAACAGGTTTTATACCTGTCCTTTCATTAATTCTCTTTCTTAAACAAATCATCTTTGTCCACCTGTTCCACTTCCATTTTATCTTCCAAAGTACGGCTGATGGTGCGATAAGGTGCAGTAACAACTTCTTCGCCAGCCTTCAAACCCTTTGTAATTTCGATATAAGTTTCATCTTGAATACCGACATTCACTTTGCGGCTTTCCACTTTTCCATCTTTATACACAAACACAAGTTCGTTTAAGTCTTCTTCTTTTGTATTTTTTGTTTTGAGTGAATCAGGAATTTCTCGTGTCGTGACAGATTGAATAGGTGCTGCAACGATGCCGTTTGCTTTTCTTGTCTGAATATCTGCCGAAGCCGACATACCAGGCCGAAAAGGAAATTGCGATTTGCTATATAAATCTTTGTAGCTATCTTCTAGCAAGCGAATTTTTACGGTAAAATTAGTAATTTGGTCAGTTGATAGAGCATTTTGCTGTTTGGCAGAGTTGGCGATATGCGTCACTACACCCAAAAATGTTCTATCTAAATAGGCATCAACTTCAACGATAGCCGTATCGCCACTTTCTAGCCTCAAAATATCATTTTCTGTCACATCAACTCTCGCTTCCATCTGCTTGAAATTGGAAATACGCATGATTTCTGTGCCAGCGAACTGTGATGTTCCAACTATTCTTTCGCCTTTTTCAATGCTCAAACTCGACAAAACGCCATTGATAGGAGCATAAATATTGGTTCTTCTAAGATTGTCGTTGGCTTCTTTCAAGCCAGCTTCGGCACTTTGCACACTATAAGATGCACCTTCTACCGTTTTTTCCATTGCTTTCTGCTCGGCTTGCAAGCTTATTAGGTCAGCGTCTAGCGTTCTCATTTGCGTTTCTACGTTGTCGAGGTCAGCTTGAGCAATCACTTTTTGGTCAAACAATTGTTTTTGTCTGTCATAAGTTTTTCGCACATTTGCCATCGTGATACGCAGTTGGTCTATACGAGATTTAGCTTGCAAAATGCGTGCTTCTGAGTTCGCTTTATTCGCTTTTGCGGAGTTTACGGCAGCTTCGGCACGCTCCACCAATGACAAATAAGTTGCCCTATCAATTTTGGCCAAAAGTTGTCCTTTTTTGATAGAATCGCCTTCTTGCACCGATAAGTGCATCACTTCGCCCGACACATCGGAGGTAAGTGAGACTTCAGCTTCTGGATAAATTTTTCCGTTGGCAGACACCGTTTCAATGATTTGTCGACGTTCTATTTTTTCGGTCGCTATTTTAGTCAAGATTTTTTGACCAACCCAGCCTTGTTGTTTGGCAAAAGCCATGCCTGCAAAAGCCAGCAATGCGATAATTCCTAAAATAAGTGGTAAGCGGTTTTTTTTTCGTTTTTGAGCCATATCTGAAAGTTAGCAATAAGCCTTAAAAAAAGTTTGTAATGAGGTAGTGTTGTTTTTGTCATGTCTAAACAAATGCGAAATTAGCAAAAAACTATAAAAAGAAAAATAGTAATCCCTCCTTAATTTGTTTTCTACTAGAAATAACACGACTTTTTTACTTTTAGTTGTGCAAAAACGATGTTTTAGCTCTACTTTTCGTTTTTTAAAGGTGCTAACTATTACAAGAAATGGTTAAATAGCTTTTTAACTACTAAGAAAAAGAATAAAAAAGAACGCCAATAGCAATGCTTCGCTATTGGCGTTTTTCAATTTTACTCATTTTGTATATTGCTTTTATTCTCTTACATATATTTCTTTAAAATAAAAATTATTGTTCGAATTAATGTCACTCATCAAATCTACTGGCCAAATAATGATGATATTTTTTTGCCCTTTTCTAAAAATCTCTTCTGTAACAACAACACTCTGGTTATTTTCAAAGTAAATCGTTTCATCAATATTCAAACTATCTTGACTAAACAAACCATTGTTATCAATTGTCAAATAATCAATAGTTGCAATGTTATCTGCTATATAAATTGGAATCGTACTCGTCGGAAAAGTATCGAGAACAGTATAGCCCAACTCCAAATCGCCAAAATAATTATCAGGGCCATAATTAACAATTTGGCCAACCAAATGCAAAATATCGCCGATATCTGTACTGTCAGGCAATTCTTCTGCCAAAAACTCTATATCAAAATTATTTTCACCATCTTGAACAGTATCTATCGGCAACCAAATACCTGAATCATTTTCATAAGGAGCTTTTGAATCATAACAACTTGATAATGAAAAAATAATAATAATTAAAAAAAGTAATGTTTTTTGAAAAACTTGTCGCAACATAAACGAAAAATTTGAATGTATATGTGAGAAGATAGATAGATGTTTTACAAACATAGATTTTGTTAGCTTTCAGGTACGTTACAAAGCTAAGAGAAAAATTCTGTTTTTTCGTTCCAAAAATATTCATATCTTACGCTTCTAAAACGATAATTATGGTAAAATATGCACTGACAGAGCTTATAAAATCACTAAATACGGAGGAAGTTCGCAATTTTAAAATGTATATCAGCCGAACGGTTTTGAAAAAAGGTGATAAGAAAATTTTGGCTCTTTTCGAGGCAATTGCACAAGATAAATATGATGAATATAGCGATAAATTGATTGCTTTGCTATTTGAAAAAGTAAATAAAAATGCTTTTTATCGGCTAAAAAATCGTTTGAAAGAAACCATAGAACACAGCCTTTTGATGCTTCATCGCACGAAAGATGAGCGTTTTCGTATTAATAATAACATTTCATTGGCACAAATTTGCATTTATAAATTGCGATACGAGCAAGCTTTTATTTACTTAGAAAAAGCAGAAAAGGAAGCGATAAAAGGAGAGTATTTTAGCTTGCTCAATCTTATTTACGACCATATTATTGAATTAAGTTTGCAAAATCATAAGATTGAGGCCGAAAAATATGTGGAAAAACGAAAAGTAAACAACGAAAAATACCAAGTTTCGCAACAACTCAATGCTGTTTTAGCGATTATAAACAACCAATTATTTGCATCAAACTTTGCAGGAAAAGATGAAAATATTGTCGGACAGCTCAACGAAATTATCAAAAAATGGGAATTTACCGAGATTTATCAAAATTCTGTTAAAATTCAATTCCAAATTCACTCTTGCGTTAGAGATACATTATTGCAGAAAAAGGATTTTAAAGTATTAGAAAATTATTTAATAGAAAGTTTAACCAATTTTGAGCAAAAAAAGCTATTCAATAAGGCTAATTTTCAACGAAAAATTGTTTTGTTAAGCTGGATAATTAACACCTTAACAAAAAATAGAAAATTTGAAAAAGCCTTACAACATACCCAAAAACTCCATGAAACACTTCTAGCTTTCGACTCTTTGTTTTATGAGCGATATATCTGGATTTATTATCAAAGTCAAATCATTAATTATTCATTTTTGAACAAAAATAGGCAGGTAGTAGAGTTGTTGCAAAAGCTCAAAAAGAATGAAAAACTCAAAAAACAATCATTTTATCATCTATTTGTTTATCTCAATCTTGCAACAACTTATTATTCGATGAATCAATTAGATAATGCTTTAGAAAATTTAAACGAAATAGTAAATACTGATATATATAACTCTTTGTCTATCAATTGGAAAGTTAATCTTTTGATTGTCGAAGTTATTTTTTTATTAGAAAAAGAAGAGTTTAATTTTGCTTTCTACAAAATCAATAGTTTGAAAAGAAATTTGCGTAAAGAACTGAAAAAGGAAGCTTATAACAGAGAGAAACAATTTATTAATATTTTGCAAAACATCGCCCAATTGCCAGCCGCTTTTCGCAACGCCAAAGCATTGAAAAAAATCAATCTTTTTATTGAAGAATCGCCACCTTTTGAGCTAGGTTCAAACGAAGCGATTAACTATTGTATTTGGCTACAATCAAAACTGAAACGTCGAAATTATTATGAACTTATTTTAGAAACTGTAAAGGCTTAAAAATGCAATAAATAACATAGTGTGAAAAAATTTTAATAAGCAAAAATAACAGCCAAAAAAGTGTTGTTTGAAGAAAAAAACAAGACAGTAAAAAGGTAAGGTTTTGATTTTTTTTGCCAAAAAGTAAAAAAAGCATCGCCTATCTTTGCTTTTGTAATCATTACAGAAAATAGATGATGAGTTACATTGGTATTTATATTGTTTATTAAAAATAAAAATTTTACGCTATGAAAAAATTAAATTTCGGTCAAGTAAGCTTATTAATGGTTTTTATTATGCTTTTTGTGGTAGCTTGCGAAGATTTGCCAAGCGATGTTGATGACTTTGATTTTCCATCAATTGACTCTACTGATATAGAAATTGATTCTACTGATATAGGAATTGACTCTACCGACATTGACTTTCCAGGGGTAGATGATTGTTATTGCCTCACCGTATTTGAACCTGTATGTGCCGCAGGCATTACATTTTCCAACGCTTGTGTAGCCGAGTGTGCAGGTTTCACAACTTATGAAGATGGCGAATGTGACTATCCGACAGATACTAATTATGACACCATAGATTGCTTCTGTCCGCTTAATTTAGCACCTGTATGTGCCGATGGAATCACATTTCCAAATGCTTGTGTAGCCGAATGTGAAGGATATACAACTTATGAAGATGGCGAATGTCCATAAAAACAGTTTTTTTTAAATAACGAAAAAAGGCTTTGATTGCAAAAAAATGTAATCAAAGCCTTTTGTTTTTCATCTGCAAATGCAAATATCAGCAACTTCTAAAAGTGCATAATTGCTTTTTTGCGTAACAATTGTTTTTCTGTTTCTACTCTATCTGGGTCTGGCACACAACAATCGACAGGGCAAACTGCCGCACATTGTGGCTCTTCATGGAAGCCGACACATTCGGTGCATTTGTTGGGTACGATATAATAAAAATCTTCTTCTACTGGTTCTCTTCTTTTTTCTGCTGACTTTACTTTGCCATTAGGCAATTTTATTTCGCCTACCAAACTTGTGCCGTCTTCATACGCCCACTCGATTCCGCCTTCATAAATGGCGTTGTTCGGACATTCTGGCTCGCAAGCTCCACAGTTGATACATTCGTCTGTTATGATGATTGCCATATCTTATATTTTGTTGAAATTACTGTTTTTTAAATTTGAAGCACTAAAATAATGCTTTTTTTTGGCTTTTGCAAGTGGGAAATTTAAAGTACACCTAAAAATCAAAATTCACCACCAATTTTTCACTTTTCGCTTTCGCCTGACAAGTCAAAATATAGCCTTCTTTCAGCTCATTTTCCGTCAAAGCGTGAGTAGCGTCCATCGTCACTTCGCCTTCGCTCAACATCGCTCGGCAAGTAGAACAAACGCCAGCTTCACACATATAAGGAGCATCTAAGTCCGCATCGAGGCAAGCTTCCAAAACCGTTTTATCTGCCGAAATGCCAACTTCTTGCGTTTCGCCATTCAAAATAATTTCTGCTACAACTCCTTGATTATCAACTTTTTTTGCTGTATTTTTTTGTTCAATATGCAAATTTGTCGTTTGCTTGGCTTGCTTATCCATATCAAAATATTCGATATGCACTTTGTCATTAGCTACTTTCAACACACTTTTCAAAGCTGTTTCTACCGCTTGCATCATGGGCGTAGGGCCGCAAATAAAATGTTCGCCTTTCGCAAAATTTTTCGTATAATTGCTACCAATTAATTTTGCATAATCTTTGCTTTGAAAAATGCCTTTATAGCTTTTTCTCATTCCAGAAGGCTCGTCGATGATATGATGAATTTTGAAGCGACTAGCATATTTTTTTACCAAATCGTCCAATTCTTTCAAATAAATAACGGTTTCCCAAGAGCGATTTGCATAAATTAGATGTATGTTCGCATTCGTTTTTTGACTCAACAAAGTTTTAGCAATAGAAATCATTGGCGTAATGCCGCTACCGCCTGCATACAGAAAATAATCTGTTGTTTTCGCCTTCAAATTTGGCGTAAAAGTACCAAGCGGAGGAAAAACTTCTAGCACATCATCAGCTTTGAGCGTATCAATGAGATGCCCAGACAAAATGCCGCCATTTTTGCGTTTGATAGCGATGCGAAAAAAGTCATCTGTGGCTGTACTACTCGACAAAGAATAGGAACGCAACACTTGATTGCCGTCTTTTTTTACACGCAAAGTCACATACTGCCCTGCCTTGTATTGATAAGCATTTTTTAGAGCTGTTGGAATGTCAAAATAAACCGAAATAGCGTTTTCTGTCTGACGCACAACTTTGGAAACCGACAAAGGATAAAATTTTTTGGCTGCCTGTTTTGGCGTTTCTGTCGTTTTTTTCTTCTTAAAGAAATCGAATAAGCCCATAAATGATTTTTTGGTAATTTTATGATGCGAAATATAGCACTTTTTTTGTTTTTTTGATAAAAAATAAACAAACTCTAAAGAAAAATGTTTTTGAAACGGTATTGATAACAATGATTCTGACATTTTTTATAACAATATTCAGTTAAATAAAAAAAACGCCTTTTGACAAGGGAAACTACTATTTTTCAGTTCAAAAGGCTATAAAGTTTGCAAATATTGGTCACCTTAGCCTAAAAAAAATAGTATGTTTAAGCTTTTGATAAAAAAATGTATAAATGTCCGAACTATTGGATAAAAAAATAAAATCATGAATGAAAATAAAATTTTAGACCAAATAGAAAGTAAAATTTTTACGAAAGAAAATTGCGGCAAGCAAATAGAAATTTGGAAACAGCAGAATGAAACAATTGTTTTTACAAATGGCTGTTTTGATTGGCTACATCGTGGGCATATCGAATCGCTAACAATGACTTCGCAGTATGCCGACAAACTTGTTTTGGGCTTAAACAGCGATGCTTCTGTCAAGCGTTTGAAAGGCGAAACAAGGCCTATCAATTCGGAAAAACAACGAGCTTTGCTTTTGGCGAGCTTTAGTTTTATTGATGCAATTGTTATTTTTGAAGAAGACACACCTTTGAATTTGATAAAAATAGTTGAACCAAATGTTTTGATAAAAGGCGGCGATTATGAAATAAAAAATATTGTAGGTGCTGATTTTGTGCTGCAAAATGGAGGCAAGGTTTTGACAATTCCATTTATTTCGCAAACATCAACAACGAAAATATTGCAAAAAATAGGGTATGAATAATAGTTTTTAGTGTTGAATTTTTGGTTTTTAGTTGTTAAAATTGTTGAATTTTCAATATCATATTTATTTTTTTGAACCAAAAGATAAAATTTAAACAGCATCTAAAAAAAACAACACAATTTTCTTATTTTTGCGAACTCAAAATTAGAAACAAAGGTTTAGGAATATATAAAAGACATTAAAAAGTTTGTAATCATGAATATAGAATTGGGATTAAAGCAGGCTACTATGCAGGCCATCGAAGCCTTATATGGGCAAGAAATTTCGGAAAAACAGGTAAATATCAACGAAACAAGAAAGGAATATGCAGGAGATTTGACTATTCTTGTGTTTCCTTTTACAAGAATGGCACGCAAAAAACCAGAGCAAGTTGGGCAGGAAATTGGCACATTTTTGAAAGAAAACTTAGCTTATATCGCCGATTTTAATGTGATTAAAGGCTTTTTGAATCTCGAAATAAAAGATAGCTATTGGACACAAGTTTTTAATGATGTAGCAGCAAATAAAAATTATGGTCAGCACGACAGCACAGGCCAAAAAGTAGTGTTGGAATATGTAGGGCCAAACACAAATAAGCCTTTGCATCTTGGACATTTGCGTAATATGTTTCTTGGGCATTCGGTGGCGGCTATCCTTTCGGCTTATGGACATGAGGTGCATAAAGTGAATATTTATAACGACAGAGGTATTGCGATTTGCAAATCTATGGTAGCGTGGAAATGGCTGGCTAACAAAACAACACCAGAAACGGAAAACATGAAAGGCGACCATTTTGTGGGTGCTTATTATGTGAAATATGACCAAGTTTTTCGTAGCGAAGTAGCTGCATTGGTGGCTGAAGGTATGGAAAGAAAGGAAGCAGAGAAAAAAGCACCGATTTATTTGGCAGCACAGCGAATGTTGGTGGCGTGGGAAGCTGGCGACAAAGAAGTGATTGAGCTTTGGAAAATGATGAATAACTGGGTGTATGCAGGTATTCAAAAAACCTACGACAAAGTAGGTGTAACTTTTGAAAAAGATTATTGCGAATCGGAATACTATTTGCGAGGCAAAGAAATGGCAGATGCTGGCTTGAAAGATGGTATTGCTTACAAAAAAGATGACGGTTCGGTTTGGATAGATTTGGAAAAAGAGAAGCTAGACCAAAAATTGTTGTTGAGAAAAGACGGCACTTCGGTGTATATTACGCAAGATTTGGCGGTTGCCGAGCAGCGTTTTCAAGACTTCGACATGGATAAATCTATTTATGTGGTGGGCAAAGAGCAAGAATATCATTTCAAGGTGTTGCAAGCTACTTTGAAGCGTTTTGGCAAGTCGTATGCAGCAGGCATTTATCATTTGTCGTATGGCATGGTAGATTTGCCAGAAGGAAAAATGAAATCGAGAGAAGGAACAGTTGTCGATGCCGACGATTTGATTCAAAATATGATTGATACTGCCGAGCAACATACAAGCGAATTGGGCAAAACAGAAGGCTTTTCGCCTGAAGAAGCCAAACATTTGTATGAAATTATCGGTTTGGGAGCTTTGAAATATTTTATTTTGAAGGTAAATGCCAAAAAACGTATGTTGTTTAATCCGAAAGAATCGATTGATTTTCTTGGACATACAGGGCCATTTATTCAATATAGCTATGCTAGAATTCAATCTATTTTGCGAAAGTTTGAAGGCAATTATGAGCAAGTTTTTGAGACAGAAAAGCTAGAAGCTTGGGAAAAGCAACTCATTATCATGCAATACAATTTCAAAACAGCGATTGCGGATTCTGCCAAAGCACACGACCCTGCTGTGATTGCAAACTATGCTTACTTTTTGGCAAAAACTTATAATAAATTTTATGCCGAATTGCCGATTTTGAACAATGAGGAGGAAAAAATCAATGCTTTTCGTGTGGCTTTGTCAGCAAAAACGGCTCAAATTTTGCATACTGCTATGAACTTGCTTGGCATTAATGTGCCAGAAAGAATGTAAAATTTAGCAAAAAAAGTGAACTATTATGTCCATTTTTTGCGTTATAAAAAGTAGCATTTCTAAATAGAAAAAATTAAATATCTTAAAATATACCTAAAATTATGTCTAACTTTTCAGATTTATTCGGCGAAATTTCTAAAGACCTCAACAAAGGTTTTGAAACATTGAACAAAAGTGTAAGCGACTTGCTCAACAATGCAACAGGTGCTGAGGAAACGCAAGATACAGCAACGACAAACAAAGCTGGCTTTACTGTGCCGCTCATCAATATCGTTGAAACGCCAGATAGCTTTCGAGTAGAAGTAGCGGCACCAGGCTACGAAAAAAAGAATTTCAAGTTGCAAATCGAAAATGATGCTTTGATTATTAAAGGCAAGAAAACTGCTGTTCAAGAAAACAAAGGCGAAACTTATTTGATGCAAGAACACAAGTATGATGAGTTTAAGCGTTCTTTTTCTTTGAACGAAAAAATCAATGCTACAAAAATTACGGCTGCTTACAAAGATGGCATTTTATATGTTACTTTGGGCAAAAAGAATGAGTTTATTCAAGCTCATGATTTAGATATTGATATTTTTTAGGAAATAACAGCATATGTATTTTAGCAAAAAAGGAAACCGAATTTATTGTAATTTGGTTTCCTTTTTTTTGACACTATCGTTTGTATAATTAGATTTTTCTATTAAAATTATCGTTTTATAAATAATTTTATTAATTTTAGCCTAAAAATATTATGAAAGAAAGCAAAGTCCATGACCTTTTGCTAAAAAATAAAGAAATTCAGCAAGACCTTCAAGCTATTTTAGGTATAAAAGAATTTGAACTTATACATGAAGATACTTATATTAATGGCATTACGGTTGATTTTACACTTTTGTACAAACAAAAAATCAAGGCATTAATAGAATGCAAAGCAGGCAATATTAATGTTACAGACTATGTTCGAGGTATTGGACAATTATTGCAATATGAATATTTTTTTGAGGAAAATATATCACCTAAATCTTTTCCGTATAGTGAAGCTTTTTATGCTATTTTGTTTTTTCCATCTTCTGTTATTAAAAATAATGCCTTTAATATTGGGCGTTTCAAATATCCTAAGAATACGCTTTTAATAGAACTAAATGAAAAAAGTAGTGTTATTAGAGCCATTACAAATAAAGAATTAGGCAAATTAAAAGAGGCAAAAGAGAAAAAACTGATAACTATTTCTCAATATTATATTCGAGATAACCGTTTGTATGAGTTGTATCTTTTATTGCGATATGTTAGTTATTTAAAAATGAAAGGTGTCAATAATTGTGATAGAAAAAAGGTTGAACTTGAATTTTTGCGTCAGTTGGAAACTCCAAACAATAAAAATTGGCGAAATGCTTTTATTGCTTTAGCTTCTTTAGGATTTATTGATGGCAATAACTTACCAACTGCTTCGGGTAGCCGTTTTGCTCATTTAGATTTTGCCGAATTTGCTTACGAATTGTTTGATTCTTATTTACAACCTTATTTTCAAGAGGTTTATGAATGTTTTGAAGATAAGAAAATCATCAATTTCAATAACCCTTCATTTTGCAAAAAAATACAGAAAAAATATCAAGGAAAAGATGTACTATTTCTAACAGAATCGGCAGGACGCTATATTTCGAGTTGGCTCAATATTATGCGTGACGATTTTGGCTTTATTGATTTTAAAGCTAGAAGTTCAGAACGACATTTAATATATCCACTTCCTGATTTGAATAAAAATGCTGCTATCAAGTATATTAAAAAATATAGCAAGGCTTATGATTATATCGAAAAATACAAAAATTTACTAAAAGCATGAAAACATATACTATTGCAGAAACATTTGTTGGAGCTGGTGGTGCTCATATTGGTTTCAAACAAAAAGGATTTAAAACACTTTATGTAAATGATATAAATAAAGATTGTTTAGATACTTTGCTTTTAAATAACCCAGAAATAAAAGAAAATGCTCACATTGACCATCGCAATATTATTGACATAGATACTAACACTTTTTTGTCAAATGTTGGGCTAAAACCTAATATGGTAGATGTTTTTTTTGGTGGTATTGTATGCAAAGGATTTAGTTTGGCTGGTGAACGCTCTCCTAATGATGAAAGAAATTATTTTTATCACAAACAAATTGAACTTGTTTCAAAAATGAAGCCTGTAATTAGCATCATTGAAAATGTACCAGGAATTTTGAATGCTACGGTTTTATCTCCAGAAACACCAATAGAATTTAAAGAAAAAGTAAATAAAGTTTGGCAAGAGTTAGAAAATTATAAAGGAAAAAAAGCAGAACTACGCAAAAAAGACGCTATAACAGAAGAGTTTTTGAATTTTGGAAAACAATTACGCAAACAAAAAGTGGAAATTGTTAAGGAAATGAAGGAAAAAAAGTATTTAAGTTCGGTAATGGATGATATTTGTAAACTATACGAAAATATAGGCTACAAAGTCAGCTATCAAATCTTAAATGCGGCTTGGTATGGTAGTGGTACAAAACGACAGCGTGTTATAATAGTAGCGGTAAGAAATGATGTGAATCAAGATTTTATTTTTCCTAAACCAACACATTTTCTTGAAACTTTGAAAAAACATTTTTTGGAAGAATGGAAACCCTTAATTCCAAATTTGAAAAAAGCATTAACCGTTGGCGATTGTTTGGCACATATTGACTATAATGATAAAAGCGATATCGATAATAGGCCAATGAATCATGCTGCGAAAACAGTAAAAAGATTTAAATATATTTTGGAAGGTGAATCAATTGTGAAAACTATGCACTTGTTACCAAAAGAATTAAAAATTAGTAAGTTTTATTCAAGAGGTAGCACGATGCGTTTGCACAATGATAAAAGTTGTCCAACTTTAGTACCAGGCCATAGCAATTTTCCTGTTCACCCAAAACAACATAGAAGCATTACTGTTCGTGAAGCTGCTTGTATTACAGGTTTTCCTATGAATTATACTTTTATTGGCAATCATTCTAAACGCTGCGAACATGTTGGAAATGCAGTTCCACCACCTTTAGCTACTGCTTTAGCCCAATCATGTGTTGAATTGTTGGATAAATTTTATAGAAAAAAATAGAAATACTTATCATTTTTACCAAACAAGCACCGAAAAAAGCCAATATTAGCTCTTTCGGTGCTTGTTTTTTTTTCTGAAAAAATAAAACCCTAATTATCTGATTAATGTAACATTTCCTTTATGCAATTTCGTTTGCTCACTTCCTGTTTCCAAGTATTCTACAAAATAAACATAAACACCTATATTTTGCTCCACATCATTATAAAAGCCGTTCCAACCTAAAGTAGCATCACCACTTTTGTAATCATAAACTTTATTTCCCCAACGATTGTACACTTGAAAGCTCAAAATCTCATCAATATCTCTGCCATTAATGCTCAATATATCGTTTATGCCATCGTCATTTGGCGAAAAAGCACTTGGTACTAAAATAACAGGAGGAGGAATCACAACAACATCTACCGAAATGCTACTAACGCAAGCCAATTCGGTAGTAACTTCTGCTGTATAAATAGTAGTATAAGAAGGCCTAGCTGTTACAGTTTCAGTATTGCCATTGCTCAAACTTTCGGTTGGCGACCATGCAATTGTTGCACCTGTTGGCACGCCTGATAGCGTAAGCTGAACGCTACCACCTTGCACAATAGTATCTGGTTCGCTGATGCTCAAAACAGGCGGCACATCTACTAAAACATCGACTGCATCACTACTTGTACAGCCAAAAGCATCGGTAACAAGCAAAGTATAAGTTTGTGTAATAGCTATGCTAGTAGCCGAAAGTTGTAATTGTGGTTCTGCCGAAGAGCTATCATTTAAGCCAATGCTAGGTTGCCACAAGTAAGTATGGTCATCTATTCGTGGCGTTCCTAAAGCAACATCAAGTGTTTCGCACTCGCTAAAATCACTACCTGCATCTGCCAAAACGCTATGTATTAAAACAGTTTTGCTCACAATTTGCTCACAAGAGCCAGAACTTACCGTTACAGAATATACCGTATTTTCTGTTGCTGAAACCAAAGGAGTAGGACAATCTGTGCAACTCAAACCAGCAGTTGGCGACCAAATATAATTTTCTGCACCAGACAAGTCAAATTGCAACTCTGTGCCTAAACATAAACTCGTTGTGTCGGAAACCAAGCCAAAATCACTACCACCTACTGTAATATTTACGGTAAATTCTTCTTCACAACCAATAATATCAAACATCGTAACAGTATAGGTAGCAGATGTTGTGCCACTAAAAACAGGATTTTCACAATTGGTACAGCTCAAATTGTCGGCTGGCGACCAGGTAGGAAAGTATGCTCCTGTTCCTGTTGCACTTAGTTCGGCAGTTTGGCCTTCGCAAATATTATATTCGGTAGTCACATTAGGGGCAAAATCATCGCCCATCAAAATCTGAACTTGAACACTATCGAGACAAGGGCCAATTGCAGTATAAGCCGTATAAGTAATGCTTTGTCGAGTTGGAATATTGGCGATAGGTGTGCAACTATTTGGGTCGTCGAGAAAATCGGTGGGAGACCACGAGCAGTTGATACCACCCGAAACGAGTAGTTGTATATCTTCATTCGGACACACCTGAATAGGGTCTGGGCCAATAGCTACGATATTGTCTTGAATCATGATTTGAACACTATCGGTTGTAGTCGTACAAAAACCTGTATTGGTAATGACTAATTCTACCAACTCTGGCCCTTCGAGAATACCATCTGCAATAGGAGTTAGAATAATCTGAACAGTTGTATCTCCAGGAAGCAAAATGATACTATCTGGAATTTCGACATAATCTACCCCATTTTCGGCTGTTCCTCCAACATTAAAATAAACGATAGCTGTATCATTGGAAGCAATATCGACATCAAAATTGATGATACCTTCTATGCAACCTTCTACTGCACTCTCAAAACCAGCATCGGCAAGAGCAGTAGTCGCACTTAGCGTCACATTATTAGTCGTTAAGCTTCCTGCTTCTATAAAAACGCCAGAGTCTAATGAACCATCTAAATCATCGGCAACAACAAGTTTTAAAGTGTAAGTTTCGCAAGGAGTAACTGCTTTTTTAGCTTCTAAAACGGTTGTAAAACCATCATATTGAATAACGGTATCGTCTGTAAATTGAGGACCAAATAAACCATCACCATTATCAACATAATATTCGGAGTTATCAAAATTATTGACATTATTAATCGTAACAGGAATGGTTGTGTTTGGTATAAAAGCAATATTTTGGAAAGGAACTCCAGGCCCTTCTATATAAAAAGCAAATACATCGTTGAACGAGTCGACAAATTCGAGATATTCTTCTGAGCCGAAAACATAATTAAATTTTAAAGTATCAGAAGCAACTTCTACATCAAAATAAACAGCACAGGCATCATTCGTACCCAAAACGCCAGCAATTTGGTCGAGGTCAGGGTCTCCTAAAGTTCCGTTAGCACCTGTTATGCCGCCATTATTGTTAGGGCCAATAGCATTTTCAATAGTGCCAGAAGTCAATATTAATCCAGAGTTCATGCCTACATTAGAATTTTGGCCATTGAAAGTACCATAAGCACCATCAGGACATTCAAAAATAATATTGCTGACCACAACACCTTCGCCAGCCAATGACTGCACCATTTCATCATCTGTTTGGCTATTATCTACCACTAATTGGGCATGTAAGTCTGCAAAATATATGAGAAAAAATAAAGTTAGAAAAAAGTAACGTATCATAATTTTAAATTCTTTGTTTTTTTTGGTTAGAATAATTGGTTTTTTTGTAATTCAAAAAAAATATAGGTATGTTTCCAGAAAAATAAAATGCTATTCAAAGTTAGTATAAAAACGCAACTTTGCCAATCCTTGCTTGCGAAATACTAATGCTAAGGTATTTTCTTTGACAAAAAAAGTATATAACAATGAATTATACAGAAGTATTAAATTATTTAGAACATAAGTTACCGATGTTTCAACGCATCGGAAAAGAAGCCTTTAAAGCAGATTTGACAAATATTAAACTTTTATGTCAATATTTAGATAATCCACAACAACAATTTAAAAGCATTCATATTGCTGGCACAAATGGAAAAGGCTCTACGGCACACATTTTGGCAGCCATTTTGCAAGAGAGTGGCTATAAAGTAGGTTTGCACACATCGCCACACTATCACGATATGCGAGAACGCATCAAAATAAATGGCGAATTGATAGGAGAGGAGGAAGTTATTTTTTTTGTAGAAAAGTATAAAACCTTGTTTGAACAAGTAAAACCATCTTTTTTCGAACTTAGCGTAGCTATGACATTTTATTTTTTCGCAAAAAAAAATGTAGATATTGCCATCATAGAAACAGGCTTAGGCGGCCGCCTCGATGCGACAAATATTATTGAACCATTGCTAAGTATTATCACAAATATTAGCCTCGAACATACTGCTTTTTTAGGAAATACTTTGGCAGAAATAGCTACTGAAAAAGCAGGCATTATAAAACCTCAAACACCTGCAATTATTAGCGAAACGCAAAAAGAAATAAAAGCAATTTTTGAGCAAAAAACAATTGAAAATCAAGCGACTATATATTTTGCTGACGAAAATTTGATAGCTAAAAATATAAAATATATGCCTTTGAAAACTAGCTTTGATGTATATAAAAAGCAGTTTGACAATACATGTTTGTATGAAAATATAGAAACAGATTTACTTGGACATTACCAAATAAAAAATATGATAGGCGTGTTGCAAGCCACCGAAATATTGCAGAAAATAGGCTTTGAAAAAATTAAGCAACAAACCATTTTTTCAGCTTTAAAAAAGGTACAAATTTTGACTAATTTTATGGGCCGTTGGCAAATATTATCTTCCCAAAAACCTATAATAATAGCCGATAGTTCGCACAATGAAGCAGGTTTGCGGTTCGCTATGCAGCAACTTACTGCTTACCATTTTGAAAACCTGCATCTCGTTTTAGGATTTGTAAAAGGCAAAGAAACAACTAATTTATGGGAGTTTTTGCCTCAAAATGCTACTTATTATTTTTGCTGTGCCAATATTCCTCGTGCTTTGCCAACAGATATTTTACGTCAAAAAGCAAAACAATACAATTTAAAATGCAAAGTGTGTTTCTCTGTAAAACACGCTTTTGAAATGGCTAAAAAAAATGCCAAAAAGCAAGACATCATTTATATTGGTGGTAGCAACTATGTGGTAGCTGAAATTATTTGAAATAAGTTTTAAACTTCTGGTATAAGGAAGAGTCCATACTGAAATAAACTGCATTTAAAAAATAACAAAACATTTTACATGAAAAATTACTTTAGAATAACCATTCTAAGCTTACTTTTTTTTGCCTTCGTGGGCAATATGCAAGAGAGCTTTGCTCAACGATTTAGCCTAGACACACATATCAAAGCTTTTGGTATTGATAAAGTGGAGGGAGTTGGCAATACTGATGCAAGTTATACGGGTGAGACCTCATTTTCGGTCAATGCTAAGTTTTATGACAAAAACCTTTGGGCATTTAGACTTGGAGCTGGCTTAGATAAGCTGTCTTATCAAATTGGCGATAGCTTAAATACAAATTATGATGTATTGCGAAACAATATTACCTTATATGTAGGTTTGGAAAAACATTTTGGGCGTGGGTTGCTCATTCCATATTTGGGCGTATATGCACCAATTACATATAATGGAAATAATAAAGTAATAGACAATTTGACCGATAACGTTGTCGACCAATGGAAAAGCGGTGATATTAAAACAGGCTTTAGCTTATTGGCAGGAGCAAACCTAAAATTATTTAGAGTATTGCGTTTAGGAGCAGAATTTAATTTAGGCTTCGAGCAGTTTAAAGAAGAAGTCATTTCGCCCTTGCAAAATCAAAACGAATCTGTTAAGCTCAAGAATTTGGAATACAATACAGAAATTACGATTGGTTTTGCATTCTAAAAAATTTTTTTTGAGAAAAAATAAAAAAAAAGATTGTCTAGTTTTGACAGAAAAAAAAAAGATTGTATATTTGCACTCGATTTTGAAGGCAGGGTAGCTCAGTTGGTTAGAGCGTCGGATTCATAACCCGGAGGTCACGGGTTCAATTCCCGTTCCTGCTACTAATTTTTTCAACAAAAACCTTTGTAAATATTATATTTACAAAGGTTTTTTTGTTTTAAGTACCAAGTACTATTTAATAAAGCATTCGTTTAGTGGCTAACGCATTGACATTAAGGTGGGCTGTCGAATTTAAAAATAACAAGAATGTTGCTTTTCGCTCCAAAAAGTGCCAAATAAACTATAAAACAGGTATGAGTTTTCAACTCGTACCACATCAAATTGGTAGTTTTTAACTACCAGATAACTTTGAATTGGATGAATAGGTAGCTAAAAGCTACCCTTTTGGTTTAGCACGAGTTAAAAACTCATGCTGGTACACTTTTTTGCTGATATTTTTGGTTCTCTGACAATTTGGGTGTTCATTTTTATAACAAGCAGTAGTTAATATTTC
>JBMZCV010000106.1:0-18178 GCA_049613665.1 Chitinophagales bacterium
AAAACCTGTCACGTCTAAGCTCATTTAAATTTTTTCTTTCAATAACAAGAAAGAAATGACATGTTTTTCTAGCCAAAAGAGTCAAATATAAAAAAGAATGGACACTTATTGTTTTAGAAATATGTTATTTCTAATAGTCTCAAAATATAGAATTACTTAGATTACAGTGCACTACCCAATTTGAAAGCCAATGCCAGAGCGGTCTGGCGTTTGCAGATGTTTCATATCTGCTTGCGTAATCGTGTTTATCATCTCGGCGGTTCGTTCCGAAATAGGCAACTCTGCTAGTCGTAGGTGTTGTTTTCGAGTAGTTTCTGCTACAATTTTACGCATTGTTCGAGCATTTCCAAAATATTTGTGCCTATTATTCAGCAAGCTTACAATATGGTTTGCTAAAAATGCTTTAGCAGCTACATTCATTTTAAGTTGCTGCTGTTCGTACATGCTTTCGGCTATCGTCATGAGCTGTTCGTTGGTATAATCATGGAAACGAAATTGCTTGTCGAAGCGTGATTTTAGGCCAGGATTAGAGTCCATAAAGGCTTCCATTTCTTTGGTGTAGCCAGCCACAATTAAAGCAAATTTTCCTCTTTCGTCTTCCATTCTTTTCAGCAAAGTTTCGATGGCTTCTCGCCCAAAATCATTGCCGCCTTGTGTTAGTGCATAAGCTTCATCAATGAACAATCCTCCACCAATAGCCGAGTCAATCACAGCACTCGTTTTAATGGCCGTTTGCCCAACATAGCCTGCTACCAAACTTTTTCGGTCACACTCAATGAGCTGTCCTCTTTCTAAAATGCCTAATGCCTTATATACTTTTATTAAAATGCGTGCTACTGTTGTTTTTCCTGTTCCTGGACTGCCAATAAAAACGGTGTGCATCGAAAAAGTGTCTTGCAAACTTCGGCCAATATCCAGATAATAACGAGCTAGTTTTACCAACTCATGAACTTCATTCTTAATATTTTCTAGGCCAATAAGTGCATTAAATTCGTTTAAAGCTTCTTGCAAAAGGTTTTCATTGATAGGCAATTGTATGCTCTTTTTACTCATTTTTGCAAAAACCTTTTCTACATCTTCAAAAACAATTGTCGAAAGTTCTCCTTTAGTCAATTTTTCTGGCTCGTCAGAAAGCATCAATCGCAAACCCATATTTTTTTTCGCACCTTCCACAATGCTATTCACATATCTTGCATTGCCAAACATACGATTTCTATTTCGATATGCTTCTACAATATGCTTATAAATCAAATCTGCTGCTGTTGTTTGTATCGTCACATCTTTGTTTCGACTCACAAAAGCTGCAATAGCCATCAGCTCGCTAGGCGTATAATCTGGAAAGCGTATAATCTGGCCAAAACGAGAGTGAATGCCCGAATTGCTGGCCAAAAACTGTTCCATTTCTTTGATATAGCCTGCACAAACAATCGCTATATCGCCTTTTCCGTCCGACATTTCTTTGAGCAATACTTCGATGACTTCTCTGCCATAATCTTTTTCGTCGTTGCCTCTATTTGTCAAAGCATAAGCTTCATCAATAAATAACACTCCTCCCCTTGCCTGCTCAATAATTTTTTTTACTTTTGGAGCTGTTTGCCCAATAAATTCACCCACCAAATCGGCACGGCCTACTTCATGAATCTTGCCGTTGGAAAGCAAACCTAAACTTTTGTAAATCAAACCCAACTCATATGCAACCGTTGTTTTTCCTGTTCCTGGATTGCCCATAAAAACGCTATGCAAATTAAAATTTTCAGGTTCAGCAAAGCCTTTTTTGATACGCAACTGCTTGAAACGCAAATAAGCCGCTAATTCATCTATTTGTTTTTTGACACTTTCCAAACCAATCAATTGATACAATTTGGTGCGTGCTTCCTTAAAAGTTAGCGTTTTTTCGGACATAACAACCTTCTGAGTAGGAATATTAAACGTATGATAGTCATATGAACCGTTGTAAGGTATCATTTCATCGCCTACCTCAAAAGGAATAATTGCGATGAGTTGATCCATATATATCATTTCGACCGTATATTTATCTTTATACCAAAAGCCAGATTTTTTAGTGCCATATCCTGAGTCTAAAATAATTTCTTTTTGACCATTAGCAATTGGCTTAAAATAAGTCATATTGGCTTTCAGGTGGCGAGTATCATTATAGATATTAAATTGTAATTCGAGCGGAAATATTTTTTCTTGCACAATAAGGTTTTCCAAAATCACTTCTATATTAATATAGCGTGTGTTGGCGTGGTCAAACGCCTGCAAGTAGGTTCGGCTGCCATGTTGAATGCCTTCATAAGGGCTTTCAAATAACTTAATGGCTTTTACCTTAAAATATGGATTGTGATTGGTAGAAACTTGCCCAATATTCATCACATAAAAAAATGCTTCGCCTACTCGCTCATCACCGATATAAGCTTGCCATTTGTAAGTACCTTTTTTCCAAAACCCAGGGTCTGGTGTTCCCCAGCCTTCTCTTACATAAACAATATTTTGGTTTTTGGTTACTTTGATATGTTTTTTGATGTGACATATTTCTTTGCCGCTTGGATGTTGCACGGCACGCAAACGTATTTCGGTATCCCAATCTTCTTCATCGAACAAAATGTTATAAAAAGAAAGCTCCACATTGAGATAATTGCAATCTATCTCATCAAACACTCGTCTATATTTGCGTGAACCTTTATACAAGCTTTCTAAAGAGCCATAAGGTTTGAGGTCTTTAAATTTGAAAGTATCTTTTTTTGACCAATTTTTGAACATATTGCTGAATTGTTTTTGAAGAAAGAGGGAATTGTTTTTCGAGTTGTTAGGGTTTTGATTTTTGTTATAAAAAAGCAAAAAGAACTATTAAGGCATTCAATGTATTAGCAACCCAAACAGGTTATATTAAATAATGTTTGATACTCAAATTCTTAATGATGTATCAATAGTTTGAACATTTATCCATTTTTTTAGGCTAAGGTGGCCAATATTTGCAAATTTGATAGTCTTTGAAACGGAAAAATAGTATGTTTCCCTTGCCAAAAGGCGTTTTTTTTACTCAACTGAAAATTGTGATAAAAAAGTAGCCTTTTATACTATTTCAACATAGTTTTTATAACGTTTTTTTGCCTATTTTAGTTTTACCTAACAAAAGTTGAATTAAATTTTCTTTATCAATATTTTCTGCTTCAGCACGAAAGTTTAACACCAAACGATGTCGCAAAACCGAAAATGCCATCGATTGAATATCGTCTAACACTACGGCATATCGCCCTTTGAGCAAAGCTCGTGCTTTAGCCGTCAAAACTAAGGCTTGCCCTGCTCGTGTGCCTGCTCCCCAAGCTACATACTCTTTTATTTCGCTAATTTTGGACTGTTGTGGGCGAGAGTTTCGCACCAATTGATTGATATATTGCAGCAGTTCAGGAGCAATGCTAACCTGTCTGACATAGGCCTGCAAAGCTACAATTTCTGTGCCACTCACAACTGCTTGATGTGCTTTTTTTTGTGTACTTGTTGTTTGTGAAAGAATAGCTAACTCTTCGTTTTCAGTTGGGTAATTGACTTTTATATATAACAAAAAGCGGTCAAGTTGAGCTTCTGGCAACGGATAAGTGCCAGACTGTTCGATAGGATTTTGCGTAGCTAAAATAAAAAAAGGCGGAGGCAAATCGTAGGTTTTTCCCGAATAAGTCACAGAGCGTTCTTGCATAGCTTCGAGCAGAGCTGCTTGCGTTTTGGGCGGTGTTCTGTTGATTTCGTCTGCCAACACAAGATGAGCAAAAATAGCACCTTTTACAAACTGAAAACTTGTTTGTTTAGTGCTTGGATTTTGTTGCAAAATTTCTGTGCCTACAATATCAGATGGCATCAAATCTGGCGTAAACTGAATGCGTTTGAAAGACAAATCAATGGCAGCCGCTAGGCTTCGCACCATTAAAGTTTTGGCAAGTCCTGGCACGCCTTCAAGCAAAGCATGGCCGCCAGCCAACAAAGCTATTAAAATTTGTTCGACTACTTCATGTTGGCCAACGATGTGTCGGTGAACTTCTGTTTTGACTTGCTCCATTTTTTGAAGCAATTGTTTTATATTTTTTTCTTTTGTCAAATCTGCTTTAGCTACTTATTACATTGCAATTTAAAAGATTTAAGTGCCAAGCACTATTTAACAAAGGTTGTTCAGTTGCTAATACCTTGATATTCAGCGTGTTAGCAAGTCAAACAGAATGTATTGATTGGTGCTTGAGGCTTAGTTTTTCTGAAAGATTTAGAAATGATAGCTTTCTTAACAAAAAAATTAAAATTAAATTGCAGTGTACTTATTTTATAAATTATATGTTTTTTACAAAAACAAAAAAACTCGCAAAAAGGTATTGAGTTTTATGTTTTAAAAGCACGAATATACAAAAATGTATGTTACTAAAACAATATTTTGCATTTTTTTTCAGAAAAAAAACAAAAAAAGCGGCTAAGAAATTAATCTAGCCGCTTTACTTTTAATCAAAAAAAATCACATTATTTTACTGCATTTTTTACTACGGTCGTTCTGTTATAAAACTTCCATCTGCATCAAAAATCAAAATCACTCGCTCATCATCTACAATCAAACCTACTACATATTTTTCGCCTTTCTGATGTGCTTTTTTAACTTCCGCAGTCGGATAATTCGTTGTGACATAATCGGTTATATTGGTCGGCAATTCAGATACTTCAATTTCTTCGCCTTTGCAGCCACATTGTCCAGCAACAAAAGGCAGTTCTTCTATAAAATTGCCGCTTGCATCAAAAGCCAAAATTATTTTTCCTGTCAAGCCTACGATATAATTTCCAATACCATTGTTTTTTGCTCCTTTAATATCGCTATTTGGATAATTTGCTGCTACATAATCTGTGATTTCCGTTGGTAAGTCTGCTACTATTACCACTTCGACATTGCTTTCTGTCAATCCTAACGTTCCAATAAAAGTGCCCTCTAAATCAAACAATACAACCACTTTTTCGCCATCTATCCACAAACCTACTACATAACATTGCGACCTTTTAAGACCTGCTCTTTTGATTTCTGCATTAGCATAATTTGTAGCTATGTAATCTGTTATATTCGTTGGCAAATCCGAAATTTTTATTGGTTCGCCTCCCATATTGCCACAAGGGCCACTATGATGTCCATGTCCTTTTTTGTCGTTTGGCACTAAAAGTTCGTGAGTGCTATCAAAATAAATAGCTACATTATTTCCCATTTTCAGCTCGTAGCCTAAGCCAGATGCTTCCCATGCCGCCTCTATATAGGTTTCAAAATAATTGTTATCGACAAATTCGACAATCGTATTTGGTAAATTTTCGGGTTCAACAGTCTTTTTGTTGGCTGAGTTCGCAATTTGAGCAACTAAATCGTTCATATCTTCTTTTTGGCAAGAAGACAACAAATACATACTCATTAGTACGAAAACTATTAAAATTGACTTATTCATAACTTAAATATTTTTTTATTTAAAAATTTGATAATCAGTTACTTATAGGCAAAGTATTTCTATTAACCGAAATTATATTTTTCGATTTTATGACTATTAAATAACTTATCTGATTGCTTGAAATGTGCCTAAATTGGCCTGAAATAAAAGATAAAAACGTTTAACAAGTACTTGTTGGAAAGTAAATTTTAGTGCTATAGAATTGCTGTTTTATTGTGATATTTTTTAAAGCCTGATTGCTTTCAAATAACTTAGTGCGTTTTAAACCAAAAAGGTTGCAGCAAGAATTTTATTTTTTCGCTTTTTTATAAATGAAACTTATTTTCTTGATTTCAAATATCTTAGTGCATTTTAAACCAAAAAGGTTGCAGCAAGAGTTTTATTTTTTCGCTTTTTTTGTAAATAAAACTTATTGGCTTACTTTCAAATATCTTAGTGCATTTTAAACCAAAAAGGTTGCAACAAGAGTTTTATTTTTTCGCTTTTTTGTAAATGAAACTTATTGGCTTGCTTTCAAATATCTTAGTGCGTTTTAAAGCAAAAAGGTTGCAGCAAAGATTTTATTTTTTTGCTTTTTTTGCAAACTATCATCAAATTAAGTTTGTTACTGCCATTTATGTTTTTTTACTCTATTTCATATTCTTTTGGAACATACATCACTTTTCCGAAATTTGTGGCAATTTTTTCTTTTTCAATCAATGCTCCGCTTCTAAATTTCGCAATCTTTTTTCTCCAAATTTCGTTTGTGCGAAAATAATTATCTCCTTTTTTGAGAAACTTGTGATTTTGTTGAAATACATGATATGCAAAATCCAATTCTTCGCTTACCCTAATTTCTCCTTCCAATAATTTTTCTGTCAGCCACAGATTTATTTGAAATGTCCATGCTGTTTTATTGGTCAATTGAAAATCATGATAATTATAAAATATCGCTGCTCCGCTTGCCCACGGCAACACTCTGCCATCGTCTGGAAATGGGTCAATGCTATGGTGATGTCGCTCCGTTATTTCAAGCGGCGAATGCAAAGCCAACCAATGCAATAAATTCGTGCTTTGGCAAATTCCTCCACCTATTCCAGCTCTAGGTTTTCCGAAAGACAATTCCATGCCCAATTTATAACCTTTCTTTTTGGTAGGCCTTCCAACCGTTTTGCAAAAAGAAAAGGTTTCGCCAGGTCTAATGATAATACCGTTTATTTTTTTTACCACAATTTTCAAATTATCTACCTTATTGTATTGAAGCTGCATATCGGTTTTGCCCAACTTCTTCAATAACTTTGATTGATGTTTTTTTACTCGAAATGGCAACTTTTCTGACATCAGCTCTTTCGAATATTTTTTACTATCAATGAACCAAGTTATCTGTCTTTTTATTCTTTTTTCCCAAATAGAGATAAAATATAGTATCGGATGTCGTTGCGACAATAATTTTTTTTGTTTCATTTAGCTTATTTTCTTATTTGCTTCTTTAAAACCTTTTATCATTTTTTGAATTGATTTTTTGATGCCGTGAGAAAGCGTATCTAAAAAATAGGCTTCGGTAAGTAGCTCAATTTCGCTGTATAATTCTTGGTGTTTTTGGGCTATCTGCAAAATGAGTTTCATGGCAGTATATCTCGTAGATGGTATTTTATCTAGTTTGCACCAAATTTTAACGCAAATATCAAATAACAAGCCTTCTTGTTCTTCATTAAGTTGCATCATAAAAAGGATATTCATTAAAGTGCGTTGATGGCCGTCTTTTACTACCGCTAGATGATGTATCATTTCAGAAATGTGCTTTTTAAGGCGGCTATCATTCTGCTTCATGCTTTTCGACAATAGCCATGCTGCCCTTGCCGAATACCGTTTTTCGTTGGATAAGGCTAATTGAATTAATGGCTCAAATTGCTCTGGATAAGATGCCATATATTCAAGCAGTTCATCTTTGAATGATTTTTCTAGGAGGTTTTTTAGTGGTGTTTTCAAAGGGTTTTTGTTTGTTTTATCAGAAAAAACGGTAGTAAATAGGACAATTAGGTGGTAGGCATTTTCAAAATGCCTGCCACCACATATATTTTAGAATGTTAGCATCTATGACCTTTTTTGTCATTACGAGCTTGCGAAGTAATCTACACTATGCCAAAACCGACGAAACGTCGTTTAACTTCATGCCTACCGCTTGTCATTCTGGACAACTTCGTCGTTTTGATTTGTTATGACAAATAATCGGTAGTTTTTTATTTGAAAAAAAATGCTAAGTTAGCAAATTTATTTTAGCACTTCTTTCCATTTATCTGTCTCTGCAAATTCTTTTATTGCTTCATTTCTCTTTTCCAACAATCGTGTCATGTAATGTTTGAGAAACATTTTATCAGCAATTTTCCCCAAAATCCCTAAAGGAGATTCATAATCAAAAACATCTATCATCAAAGTTTGCCCTTGAATCTCTTCAAATATATGTTCGTGTTTGAAACGTTTGAAAATACCTTTTTCCATTTCATCAATAAAATAATCTGGCTTTTTGAAGGCTGTAATCTTGGAAGTTAATTGCTGATATATTCCAAAATGTTTGGCTCTCCAAGTTACAGATTGATTTTGCCCAATGAGTCCTGATGTAACGCCTGCAATTGCTTCTTCATTTGTCTGCTTAGTCGATATTTTATGCAAATCAATGCTTCTCGACAAATCAAATACTATATCTTTAGCGGCTTTTATCTTTGTTGCAATTCTAATTATTGGCATTTCGTTTGGCTTATCTTGATTTATAGTTTGACTTTAATTAAAAAAAAAACATTTCATTCAAATATCCAAATCATAATTAAGCTTTTGGTTCAAACGGCTACAATTATATATTTTAGGTTAGTATTTATAATTTTTTAATCATTGTTATTGCAGTACCATTTTCTTCATAAAATTTATATCCATTTCGTTCATACAAAAATCTTGCAGGATTCTGTTTTGCAACACTTAATGAAATTTTACAAACACCACTTTGAATATATTTTAACTCAATTTGATGAAGCAATGTTGTTCCGATTCCTTTGTTTCTATATTTTTCTTTAATTGCCATACTTATTTCTGGTATCTCATTATCTATATAGCCATACCCTTTATTCTCTATTTGAAATTTTCGTCCCCATATTGCTCCAATTAATTCATTTTCATGGAGTGCTAAAATCGCAATATCACCATTACTCTCATTCCAATTATTTATATATTTTCTGATTGTAGGCTCATTTAATATTGATTTTGAAAAACGGGGTTTTCCTACTGGTACAAACAGTGCTTCATACAACATTTCTTCTAAAAAGAAATGTTCTGTACTCTTAATTTGTCTGTATATTATCTGTTGTTTCATTTTTTTTATAGCTAGTTTCAAATTTCAAAATAACTACTACAATAATAAAACATTCCATTCAAATAACCAAACTATAATCAAGCTTTTCCCACATAAAAAAAAGACGTAGCAATAATGCTACGTCTCTACATTTTTTTGTTATAAAATTACATTCCAAATCTATTTTTTCATCGTCACTTCTACCGTTCCGCCGCCGTGATACGAATGATATTCACCGTTATACATGGCATCGGCACTAGCTGGCCCCATCTGAAAACGGCCTGGCGTTACGGCACGCACCATATAATAAAAATCTTTGGCTTTTGCGGTAGCCGTCGTGAACAAATGCACTCTGTCGTCTCTGAAATCTTGATGCTCTGGCAAGCTACTATCTTTTATCCATTCCATTTCTGGCAGCTCGCTGATGCGTGGATTTTCGATTTCTAAGCCAGCAGGCAAAATGTCGGACACTACCACATTTGGCACACTCGCTTCGGTGCTTTGCAAAGAGAGTTTCACGACTATCAAATCATTTTGCTCAAATTTTGGTGTGCTTACCACACGGCCATATCTATCGTAAAAAGTACGTCTTACTTTCAAGAAATTGTCTTTCTGCTCATAGCTGCCGTCTGCTGTCAGTCCTTCTATATCCCAAAAATAGTACAAATTACCTTTGTTTCCGCTAGTTGTTATTTTTAAGTCATCGCCCCATTCTTCGCCATACAAAACCGTCAAATCATCGCCAGAAAATGTGCCAATTTTTCTGCCTTTGCTCGAAATAGTGGCAGTAGCATCGCTGTCAGCAGACATTTTCGCAATTTTGCCCATCGCCAAGAAAGTAAACACACGTTCTTGCGTATTGAGCCATCGTTTTTTCTTGTAATCGTTGATAAGGTGCTTCGTCAAAATACCAATTTGTGGGTGATTTGGGTCTGCTTCTAGCAAGCCATTTAAGGCAATTGCTCTGTCACGAATAGGCGAATAGAAACTGCCAGCAAATTGTGGTTTAGACATTTCATCGCCAAAAGATACTGGCAAAGTAGCCGTAAATTTCGCTTTGTCACCAGCTATCGCAAAGGCAGAAGCCAATAAATAGCGACTATCCATACTCAATTTGTTCAGGTTCGATTTGTAGTAATTCATAGTCGCAACATTCGGCTCTTGTGCCAAAGCCAAGACATATAAAGCATAAGCAATATCCTTACAGGCAATTTTTCGAGTCTGATATTTTCCACTTTCATAATAATGATAATCACATTCCGACTTTTTGTTAGCAGTTCGCTTCGCAAAATTAAGGAGTTTTGTTTTTGCTTTTTCATTGACGGCAAAACCAGCTTTTTCGGCTTCTAAAAAGAAATGTGCGGCAAAAATAGTTCCCCAATTATTCGCTTTTGAATTGCCAGACCAATATGGCATGCCTCCATTTGCCAACTGCATACCTTCTAGTTTTTTGATGGCTGCTTCTACATTATAATTCGGATTATTTGCATTTTGCATCGTTGCTGTTCTTTGATTTGTGCCAATGGCTTGCATCATATCATAGACATACAATTGTGGAAAAGCTTTCGAAATTGTTTGCTCCACACAGCCATGCGGATAGCCCACCAAATATTCCAAATCTTGTGCAAATTCTATCAAAGGCGAGCGACTCACAAGCAATTTGCCATCCATACTAGCTTTCACAAACTTGTTGTTGAGCGAAATAGTTTCCGTTTTTCCTACTGCTACACTTCCTGAGCCACTTGTTTTTTGCAAAGAACCTGCTGGCCGCACAGGCAATTCGGTTTCATTTTCAAATGTTTCGCTCAAAGCATTAACCGTAACATTGACTTTTCCATTTCCAAACGCATTTTTCGCCACTACTTTAAACTCTATTCTGTTTTCGCTATTGGCATTTAGGGTTGCTGTTTCTTGGCCATTTCCTACAAGACTAAGCGGGCCAGATGCTGAAATTTTGACATTGGCAGAGGCTTGTTTTTCGGTTGTATTGCTCAAAGTGACAGGCATAATAATGGTGTCGTTTGGACTAAGAAAACGAGGCAAACTAGCACTTATCACAACAGGGTCGGCTATTTTCATATTCGTTTCTGCTGTGCCAAAACTTTGGTCTTTGTAAGCCACGGCCATCACTCGCAAATCGCCCGAAAACTGTGGAATATCTATTTCATAATCTACTTTTCCTCTCGAATCGCTCTCTAAAATACCACTCCACAAACTCACAAGTTTCACTCTTTTATTTTCTACTGGATTGACTCTTTTGCCCAAATCAAAACCATCGCCACCAGAAAGCATTTCCGAACCTACTACTTCTGGAAAAAGGTAAGGGTACAAATCGTGTGAATTGACGGCCAAAGCTCTTTTTTGGTAGAAAAAATCATATGGACGTGGCGTTTTGTAGTCTTTTATTTGCAAAATGCCTTCATCAACGACTGCTACCGTGACTTTTGTGTTCGGATTGGTTTCTATCATTATTCTTTGCTTACTTTTAGAGCGAGACTTTTCGTTTGCCACAATCTTAATCGGTATTTCGTGATTCGCTTTTTTCGCCATCATTGGAGCATAGCCATGTGCTACCGTCAAAGGCACATTGAGTTCACGCATAGGCCGTATCAAAGTAGCAGAAACAAAGACATTTGGAATATGCTCATCAAGTATCGGAATAGACACTTCTGCGGCTTTTTTGTCGGTGTTGAGATACATATAACGCAATACATTTTCACGCTCTAGCGTCACGAGCATACGGCCTTCAAATGGTGTTTTGAATAAAATATTTGCCGTTTCTCCCACTTCGTATTCTTCTTTATCGAAAGAAATATCTATTTTTCCTTCTTGATTTACTTCAAAAGAGGTAGATTCGGTGTCGCCATAGCGATAAGCATAAAATTTTCGGCTGACATAAGACTTGCTATCTGTGCCGCTAATTCTTATTTCATATTCGCCAGAGCGTGAAGGCATAAATTGATAATAAGAATCATTGCTGCTTATTTTGATAGTCTTTTGCTCTTCAATAATTTCCTCTTTTTGCGAGCGATAGCGATAGCGGCCATTTCTATTGCCACCTTCCAAAACAGTACGCCATTCGTATCTAATAATTTTCAAATCTGCTTTTACGCCATCTAATACCTTTTCATTTTTATCAACTGCTACCAATGGTATTTTCATGTTTTTTCGTGTGCCAACATAAGAATCAGTATAGCCAACGCCATAAAAAATATCTTGTGTATAAACATCAAAAGTTTTGATACGATTGACAGGCCGACCAGATTCGTCAAAAACAGTAGCATAAAACTTGCCTTTCACAAAACCCATGTCCTCATATTGTTTCAAAATATCGAAAGTTGTTTCAAATTGGCCATTTTCGTCTGTTTTGCCTTCTTGTTTCGCTTTCGCAAATTCTTTTTTCTGCTTCACATCAAACCTAAAACTTGGAAAATCTTTTGGCAAAAATGGCTGTCGTTTCAATGACATTTCTACCTCGTAATTTCTATTTTGAGCAGGCGGCCCAAATAAATTAGTGGCTTTTCCATTCAATACAATTTTTTCGCCTACTCCCATTTCCTTTTTATTTGGCTCAATTTCTACCTTAATTCTATCTGGCATAAATTCTTCTACACCGATAGGTTTCGAGTTGAGCAACACATCATTTGCCGTATAAACCTCTATCATATATGTTCCTGTAACTGTACCAGCAGGCAAGTCAAAGCTTGTTTCGGCAGCACCTTGCTCATCTAGCGTTTTGCGAACCGTTTTATACTCTTTTCCATTTGGCAACAAAAGACTAATTTTCACAGGCACATCTTTTGGCGTTTTCCAATTGGTATTTCTCACAATTGTACTTACATACATTTTCTCATTTGGCCGATACAAATCTCTATCGCCATAAATAAAAGCCTGATAATCGGAATCAGAAGTGTGTAAACCGCCCACATCGAAACGAGAAGTATTGATATTGGTTTTGTTGAAAGGCAAATAGTTGAAGTCACCATTTTTTTCGGCTGTAATCATACTAATATCAAAGTCAGGAAAAGTCTCTTTTATATTGTCTAAAACCGCAACTCCATTTGTGTTAGTTACCAATTGTTTTATGTTCTGATTCGTGCGACTTATCAATGAAACCTTCACGCTAGGCAATGCCTTGGCCGTACTGATAGTATTCGTAAAAATATGAATTTGATTTTCGTTTTGTTTCACTATCAAACCAATGTCGGAATACGAAAAAGTTTTGGAAGCTGTCAAATAGTTTTTGTCTGCTGCATCAACTTTCACCACATACATGCCTTCAAAATCTGGCAATTTATCGTTGAAATCTATGTTTAGCAAATGTACTTTACCTACTTTTTCCAAATCTTTGGTCATATAACTTGTTTCGTCAATGGCTTTTCCAAAATTTTTAGTATCGAAATAGTGATAATTTGCATAATCCCAATAATCTCCTGCTTCATTATAATGGTTACTCCAACCATATTTCTGACCATTTTTCAAAAAATTCATGATATTATTGTTGAAAATTTTGTAAGTAGTCACTTTTATTTCTGGCACATTTACAATTTTTACCGCTATATTGTTATGTCCTTTTGGCGTAAGATAATTTGCACTTGTATTCACAAATTTAATACTCGGTTCTAGGTTTCCAAAAGCAATTTGCTGTTTAAAATCTGCATTTAGTTTACCTTTGAAAATACCTGTTAGGCGTTTAGCAATTTTCAACTCATACAGAGCGGCTGCATCAAAAGCGGCACTCACTAGCGTAAAACCATTGACACTTTGCTCAATTTCAAAAGGCACATTTGGGTTAATACTAACCAATTCCTTCAAATTTGAGCTATTGATTTGCTGCGAACTTGCCACCGTAATGCGTCCTTCTGAGCCATCGTGTTGTGCCTCCACGCCATCGATTCGCAAGTTGCTAGGCGAGTCTAAAGTCGTTTCTATGCTAATATCATCTTTGCTTGTCCAATTGCTATTCAATACATTGACACCTGCACCAAACGAAAACTGCATTGGCAAATCATTGTTATTGATGTCGGTATAATCTATTTCGAGTTGCAAATTATCGGTATTGTTGAGGCTCATAATCTCATACTTCAAATTATTTCCATCAAGTGTTACTTTCAATTTATCAGCAACTGTTTTTGGGTCAATCGTATTGTTGAGTTGCAAACTTGCACCAATAGCAGTTTTGTTTTTATCGGCAGCCGACAATTTCCAAAAAGCTTTGGCATTTTCTAATTTTAAATAAGGGGTATGAAAATTGAAATTTGTATTTTTCCCCAAAGACAAACCATCAGATATTTGAGCCACTTTTGCAGTAATTTGGCCTTTAAAATCGGTGCTTGGCGGAAAAGCTTGAGCAGGCGAAAACACGAGTTCAGTAGCAGATTTCCATTGAAATTTTCCCTTAATAGGTGGCGTAAACTGTATAAACTGTGTCGTATCCCACTTTCCAAACCACGCATCTTCGGCAACATCTTGTGAAAAAACGATAGAAAGATTTGTTTTTCGGTTGATTTCGTCTTCAAAATTTTTGGACGAAATGTTGATTTTTGTTTTGTCATCGTTGCAAGCCGCAAAAACAACTAGCACTAAGACAAACAAAGTTAGGAGTATTTTTTTCATGTGAAAGTTTTTATATTAAAATTTGTGATAGATGTTTAAAAAGTGACTTTTTATTTCTATTTTTTCATTTGTAGAGAAGTGAATATAACGAAAAAAAATGATAATTCAATTTTTAAAAGCCATTTAAATTTTGTACTACGTTCTTTTGCTCTTTTTAGTTCCAACAAAAAACGACTAAATCTGTTTTTAAAGCATTTTTTTTTAGCTCTCTGATTTTTTTCAAGAAACAATAAAACTAAGTACCAAACACTAAATTAGGATAGCCTATTTGCTTTACTAACACATTGAGAATGAGCGTGTTAGATTACACAAATAAATTGTTTGTTTTTAATACTTTATTAAAAAATTAAATTATATATTTTTCATAGGCTAGTTTTTTTGTAGCCAAATAAAAATGTGTATCTTTATTGCTTAAAAATTTGCGAGTTTTTTTATGAAAACAAAAGATAAAATTTTAGCGATTGCCCTGCGATTATTCAATGAACGAGGAATTAGCAATGTGTCTAGCCGCACAATAAGCGAAGAAATGAAGATTAGCTATGGCAATTTGTGCTATCACTATGCCCGAAAAGACGATATTATTTTGGCTTTGTATGTGAATATGAAAGCAGAAATGAATGAGAAGCTAGAAAATATGAAGCAAGAAATTTTTAGGTTCGACTTTATGGTGGTGAGCCTAAAACAATTGATGGAAGTGTATTATAAGTATCGCTTTGTGTATTTGGGTATGACGAAGGTGACACGAGAATTTGAGCCTATCAGAGAACACGCCAAAAACCTGTTTGAGCAAAATAGAATGGTGCTGCGAAGTATGGCGGTGTTTTTGACGGAAGGCGGTTTTTGGCGATACGAAAATGTGAAGGGACACAACGATATGCTTATTCACAATCTGCTGCTGATTCTGAATGCTTGGATTGCCGACTCGGAGCTTTTTTATGAGGGCAAAGAGGAAGATAAAATAGATTATTATCTCGAAATGCTTTATACCTGTATTCGTGGCTCGCTGACGAAAAAGGGTTTAGAAGCTTTTAATTTGGTGTATAAGGATAAGAAAATGAGTTTTTAGTTGTTTTTGTAAACATCTTGATTTTAAATATTTACAAAAATGTCAATTTAATTATTTATTTATAAAATGTACTTTTCGTAACAAACATTCTGCATCTACGACGCTTTAAGAGTTTTAGAAAATATCTTTTTATAGTGCCGTAGATACGATATGTTTGTAATTTTCAAACAAAAACCTCCACATCAATATTCAATAATATTGATGTGGAGGTTTCATTTTAGCTAAACAATTACAAAAAATAGCTTTTGTTATTTTATACTAAGCTTCTCATTTTCGGAGCAGCCGACAAAATAGCTGGCGTTGCTTTATTTTCAAAAGCTTTGAAGTTGGCAATAAATTGCATTGCCAAGTCATTTGCTTTATCATCGAAAGCAGCTTTGTCGTCCCAAGTATTGCGTGGATTCAAGATGTCGTTTGGCACATCTGGGCAAGTTTCAGGCACTTCAAAACCAAAAATTTCATCTGTTCTATACATCACACTATTTAATCGACCATCTAATGCAGCTTTAATCATAGAGCGAGTATATGCCAATTCCATACGAGAGCCTACGCCATAAGCACCGCCTGTCCAGCCTGTGTTCACTAGCCAAACATTGATTTTGCCATCGCCCATAGGCGTGCCTTCTTCAATTTTTTTGCCTAACATATCGGCATATTTCGTTGGGTGAAGTGGCAAGAAAGGCAAGCCAAAACAAGCCGAAAAAGTAGCTACTGGCTCGTCGATGCCAGCTTCTGTTCCTGCAACTTTGGCAGTATATCCCGAAATGAAGTGATACATTGCTTGCTCTGGCGTGAGGCGAGAGATAGGAGGCAGCACACCGAAAGCGTCGCAAGTAAGGAAAAATACATTCTTAGGAATTTCGCCACGAGAGCCAAACATACGGTTTTTGATGTGGTAAATTGGGTAGCTTACACGAGTATTTTGCGTTTTGCTAGTATCGTCATAATCTACGCTGCAACCGTCTTCTTTGAAAAGAATGTTTTCGAGCATCGCTCCAAATTTGATAGAACGGTAGATTTCTGGCTCTTTGTTTTCAGACAAATTGATACATTTTGCGTAGCAACCGCCTTCAAAATTAAACACATTGTTGTTTGACCAGCCGTGTTCGTCATCGCCAATAAGCTTTCTGTTAGGGTCGGTAGAAAGTGTTGTTTTTCCTGTGCCAGACAAGCCGAAAAACAAAGCGGTATCGCCTTGCTGTCCTACGTTTGCCGAACAGTGCATAGACAATACATTGTGGTTCGTTGGCAAGATATAGTTTAAAACAGAAAAAATGCCTTTTTTGATTTCGCCCGTATAAGCTGTTCCACCAATGATAATAATTTTTTTAGTAAAATTGATGATAGCGAAGTTGTGTTGGCGAGTACCATGAATAGCTGGGTCTGCCATGTAGCCAGAAGCTGCAATAACTTGCCAATCTGGTTCAAAAGTTTCTAACTCATCTTCGCCCGGACGCAAAAACATATTGTATGCAAACAAGTTTTGCCAAGGGTGTTCGGTCACTACTCGAACTTTCAAGCGATATTTTAGGTAAGCACCTGCACTAGCATCTCTAGCATATACGACTTCTTTTTGGTTGAGGTAGTTGATGACTCCGTCATATAACATATCAAATTTTTCTGCCTCGAAAGGGATATTTATATCGCCCCAATTGACTGTATCTGCCGTGATGTCGTCTTTCACAATAAAGCGGTCTTTAGGCGACCGACCCGTAAATTCGCCTGTGTCCACTGCCAAAGCACCACGTCTGCTCAATTGGCCTTGTCCCAATTGTATGGTTTTCTGAATTAAGACGGCTGGCTTTAAGTTCCATAATGCCTTTACTTTGTCTAAGCCTAATGTTCCCAAATCTGCATTTGGGTTTTTGATACCAAACTGTTCCATAAATAAAAAATTAATGTAATTTTCTCTTGGTGAAGTGGATTATGTTTTACTAAAATATTCTTTTTTTGGTCAAACATAAAAAATAAATTGCCTTTTTACGAAAACTAACACACCTATTTTTGGGGTGTTAGCAGCTTAAATAGACTATATTAATTAGTGCTTGGCACTTAATATATTCAAAATAGTTTTTTTTTGTCTTTCAAAAAAGCTAGACAAACATTTTACTACAATGATATTTTCTAACAAATGTTAGTTTTGCTGCAAAAATACATAAAAGATACCTTAAAATAAATATTCTTTAACATTAATTTGCAAAACTGCTTTTATTGTTTATTCAAAAAAAAAGCATGTGAGCTAATAATATGACAATAAAAAGCATCTTTTTTTAGCTAAAACATGATAAATAGCAAAAAAATTGGTTTGGAATGAAAATATGCTTTTAAATTGAAATGTCTTATTTTTCTTTTGTTTAGAAAAAAACAATATCATATATTAAGTATTCCGACAGATTTATTTAGCTTTTTGTGAAAGCTAACACCTTAAAAAACAATATTATAACTTGCTATTTTCTATATATATTCATAATCATCGGCGGTGGCAGGGCAGTTTTTGAGTGCTGTTTTCTGCTCTAAAATGCGTATTCTTTCTAGCAAAAAATAAGAACGCACTTTGTCGGATAGCTGCTTGAGATATTGTTGGGAGATTTGTTGTATTATCATATATTTTTTAATTTTTATTTAACTCTATTATATTGCAATAGTTCTGACATTTATACATTTTTTGTAACTACTCAGCATTAGATTTTAAAACTCAAAAAACTCATTTTGTATCAAATT
>JBMZCV010000107.1:0-18159 GCA_049613665.1 Chitinophagales bacterium
AAAGAAATATTAACTACTGCTTGTTATAAAAATGAACACCCAAATTGTCAGAGAATCAATTTTTTTTACAGAAAAATAAAAACAAAAAATGAAATCATTATATTATATTTTAGGGCTTACTTTGTGCTTTTTTATCGTTAGTTGTGGCGGAAATGCTGAAAAACAAAACACAAAAGGCATGAATACTGCCAAAGTTGGCGTTGAAGTAGATGCTGCCAATTTAGCGACTATGAAAGATGTTGTTTGCGGCATGTCAATGGCAAATGTTGCTATTACGGATACGGCTGCTCACAATGGAAAAATATATCCTTTTTGTGCAAAAGCATGCAAGGAAACTTTTAAGAAAGAGGTAGATAAATATGTTGTTAATTAATTTTCTATATGTGAAAAAAGTGTTCATTAAAAAAAAATAAAAATGGTAGAAAATATTGATATGCAATTTGTAACGGACCAAAATGGAGATAAAACAGCCGTTCTTATACCTATTGCAGAATGGGAGAAAATAAGTAAACAATTAACTTATTTATTAGAATATGAAGAGGTAAAAAAAGGGACTACACGAAAGATATAATTTCTTCCTTATGTTATCTTTGCACCACCCAAATTGTCAAATCGACAAAATATTTCTAATAAGGTATTAATGAATTTGATTCAAACCATAAAGAAAACCTTATTATAGATTTTTTTTAAATGTTTTTAATGAGCTTTTACGGTTTAATATTTATTTTTCATTTAATAGAGATTAAAAAACTATGTCATTCATACAAAAAATAATTGATTTTCTAAAAAACTTATTTGGCCTTGTTGGTGATATTTCTGATAAATTGCCAAATGACAAGGATAGTGACTTGCCTTCTCCTTTTCCAGAAAAAGAAGATACTACCTCTCGCAACCCAGAAATTCCGCCTACTGATGCACCTACCGAATCAACGAATTTTCCACAACCTTTGCCTAGTTCAAATCAAGCGACTTTTAAATATGGTGGCCGAACTATCAATTTGTCGAAAAGCAAGCAGTATGTAGCAGTAAAAAAACATCAAAATGTTAATATTCCAGCCGTTTTCAAAACAACAACGGATAGGAGTGTGTCGCCTTTGGAAGATGAAACGCAAAAATTAGGACATTTCGACCTTATTACTTCTAAATATCTAAATCTTGATACTATTGAAGTAGCCTTAAATGGTCTGAGGAGTTTAGATGCTGTTGAGGTAGGCACACATGTTTTTCATCATAGCGAAACAGATGAAACGCCGCTTATTCCGTCTGGAGAGTTGTATGTCGTTTTTCAAGAACATGCAGACCTTGCGGCTTGCCACAATCTGCTAAAACAATATTATTTGAGAGTCGTGGAAGAGCGAAGCGACCGAGAATTTATTGTTTCGGTAACGAGTAAATCACCAAATCCTATTAAAACTACTATTGCATTACAGCAGCAAACGCAGTTAATAGAAATTGCAGAACCAGATTTGGAAAGCCCAACAGGATTGACAGCTTTGCCATTACCTGCCGACCATTTGTTTTCTGCTCAGTGGCATTTGCAAAATAGAGGGCAGCACGGACATTGGACAAGCACAGCTTTCAGAAGGGGTGCTGACGCAAAAGTTGTAGAAGCATGGCAAGCCATGAATAGTTTAGGCTCGTCAAATGTTACAGTAGCGGTTATTGATAGCGGTTTCGATTTACAGCACCCAGATTTAGTAGGCAATGGACATAAAGTTGTTGCACCGTGGGATTTTGAAACCAACACGCCAGACCCTTCGCCACGTTTGGGCGATTGGCACGGCACAGCTTGTGCAGGTGTAGCAATTGGTGCAATAACAGGAAGCGGCATTGTAGGAGCTGCTCCAAATGCCAAGTTTATACCTATTCGGTTTAGCTATATTTCGGATAGTCAGGTAGAAAAATGGTTTCGACATTGTACGCAAAATGGTGCTGATGTGATTAGCAATAGCTGGGGTTCACAGTCTGACCATTTTATTCTTTCTACTCGAATGTTTAATGCCTTGACTCGTGCTGCAACACAAGGGAGAAATGGAAAAGGAGCAGTTATCATTTTTGCATCTGGCAACACAAGCCGAAATATTAGCAATGGCCCAACACCTCAATCAGTTACAGGATTTGCTACACATCCAAATGTTATTGCAGTAGCAGCCTCCAATAGCAAAGACCAACGTTCTAGCTATTCTAACTATGGACATCATATTCATATAGCTGCTCCTTCCAATGGTTCTGGTGGTGCAGGAGTCACAACGGCCGATGTTGGTGGTACAATGCTTTTGCCAAGTGGTGCAATTGGACATAGAGGCTATGACGAAGGCATTTATACACATGGCTTCGGCGGCACATCGAGTTCTTGCCCTTTAGTAGCGGGTGTTTGTGCTTTGATTTTATCGGCAAATTCAGGACTTTCGGCACGACAAGTAAAAGATATTCTGAAAAATACGGCTGACAAAATTGGCGGTGTACCATATGATAGAAATGGACACTCTATTTACTTTGGCTATGGCAGAATTAATGCAGCAAAAGCGGTAAAAGCAGCGAGAAACGGAAATGTTACAATACCGCCCGTAACACCACCGCCTGTAAATCCGCCACCTGTAACACCGCCGCCTGTAACACCGCCACCTTCAAATATAGAAGTAAAACCATTAGTATTTGAAGCTTTGCGTGGTGGTGCTATTGTAGGTGCTGGAACAGAACATGTATATAAAATAAGCATATCTAATCGATTGAATGTCAAACTAAACTCACCTGTTGGTGAGTCTGGTAGCGATTTTGATTTATATGTAAAACGAAATAGCGTGCCTGTTCCAGAAACACGAAGTTATGATTATAGCAGCACAAAACAAGGTACGGACGAAAATATTAGCATTGCAAACCCTAGTTTGGCTGATTATTACATTTTTATTCGCTCATACAAAGGAGGAGGAGGCTACAATTTGGTGGCAAGTCTTGAGCCATCGGCAGGTAGAATAGGCAATACCGAATCGCTGACTTTGCAAGCTATGGTAGGTGGTATTTTGATGACTAGCGGAAACAAACAAGCAGCTTACAAAGTAGGTACGAGAAACAAGTTGACAGTAAAAATAGATTCGCCTGTTGGCAATAACAATAATTTCGATATTTATGTGAAACGTGGTGGCATTCCTCGTTGGAATGATTATGACGGCAGAGGCATTACACCAAAATCTTCTGAAATTGTTGTGTTACAGCCCAAAAGTGGTGATTATTATATCATGGTACGCTCTCAAAAGGGGAGTGGCGGCTACAATTTAAAAGTAACTTTGACTTAGAAAATCAATGCTTTTTAAGTGCTTGACACTTAACTTTTCTTTACAAAAAATGTCGAATACGTTTTATATGTTTGCATCTAAGCATCATATAAAACGTATTTTTTTTATTGCAAAGCAAATAGCATAAACTTCCAAGTATCAAGCACTACTTATATGAATAGGAAGTATTGCACCAATACCTTGAAAGTGAAAGCATTGACTTTCGCAATTTGTAGCATAAACTTGCTTAGGTACTTACTTAGAAATGCAATAATAGTGTTAAAAAATACGATATACAGGAAACATTAATTATTCAAGTTCGCAAAAAAGTATAAGATTAACTACCTTTGTAATATGAGTAAACAAGAAATTAGTACTTATTTTCAGCAACTACAAGACGAAATTTGCTTGGGTCTCGAAGCCTTAGATGGAAAAAGCTATTTTAAGCAAGACCTTTGGAAACATGCGAAAGGTGGCGGTGGCCGCACTCGTATTATTCAAAATGGCAATATTTTTGAAAAAGGCGGAGTAAATTTTTCGGCTGTTTCTGGCCGTCTTGCCGAGCCGATGTGGAAAGCCTTGCACCTGACGGATTCGGAAGAGTTTTTTGCTACGGGCGTATCTATTGTTTTGCACCCAGAAAGTCCGCTTTTGCCTATCATGCACATGAATGTTCGTTATTTTGAAATGGCTAACGGACAATTTTGGTTTGGTGGTGGCATCGACCTTACCCCTCATTATGTCAATGAAGAAGATGCTCATTTTTTTCATACTCATCTAAAAAATACTTGCGACAAACACCACGAAACATATTATCCTGAATTTAAAAAGTGGGCCGATAATTACTTTTTCATTCCGCACCGCAACGAAACGAGAGGCATTGGCGGTATCTTTTTCGACCGTTTGAGCGAAACAGATACACACACAAAGGCAGAACGTTTTGCTTTTGTGAAAAGTGTAGGCGAGAGCTTTGTTGATATTTACACTTATTTTGTCGAAAAATATGCTCAAAAAAACTATACCGAAGAGCAGAAAACATGGCAATTGGTTAGACGTGGCCGCTATGTCGAATTTAATTTGGTGTATGATAGAGGCACAAAATTTGGCTTACAAACCAACGGTCGTATTGAGTCTATTTTGATGAGTTTGCCACCTCACGCCAATTGGGAATATTGTTTTGATGCAAAAGAAAATAGTGAAGAGGCGAAAACCTTAACTTTATTGAAAAAAGGTATCGCTTGGGCAGAAAAATGTAGTGTAGTTTAAAAGAAAATCAAGTTTAAAACAAAAAGGACAATAAAACATAAATTTTATTGTCCTTTTTGTTAATATAATGTTATTTATTTAGCGTAACATTCGCTTTTGCTTATTTTTTTTAAAAAATCAAGCATTTCACTACCATTTAACATGGCTTCTCGTACTTTTTTAACAGTTCCTTTGCTTGTGCCATAGGGCATATTATCGCCTTTATCATAACTTTTATTTATTTCTTCTATGCCTGCTTCTGTTAATTGGATTGTACCGTTTTCTGTGCATTTGAGTCTTTCGAGTTTTTTAAGCCAAGTGTCAGTAGCACGATTAGAAGTTAATGCTTGAAAAAAAGCTTTATTCATTTCAGTTTTCATGTCTATATCAATTTTATTTTGAGCTATTTGTAGTGCTGCAATGGTGATGCCTCTAAAAAGCCCTTTTTTGTCTTCTGGATATTTTCTTGTAAAAAACCCATCTTTATCATTACTATATATCATCGCTGTGTTTTTTTTGTTAAAAAAAAAATCGCCAGAAAAGTAAGAAGAAATATTAGAAAAATAACATTTTTTATTGAAAAATACCGCTTATAAAAGAATAAAATAGTTTAAATGAGCTTTATCTTATATCAACAAAGCAGTGTTGCTTTTGTGTCTAAATTAGGCTCAACCCTATTTTTGCAAGGTATTTTAAGCATTTCCTCATACTTCGCATTGAACAAAGCAAATACCATTTTGTTGCATATAAAAACAAGTAGATTTTTTCGCTAACCTACAAAATATCATCAAAACGCCTTTTGGAATAAAAAGATGGCATTATTTTAGAAGCTGTTTAAATGTTGTTTTTGATGCTGAAAAAGCTAAATTTTTTGTTCAAATTGATACTTTTTTGAGTGACATAGCACCGCTACGGCTCGAAAAAAAAGGAAAATTTGAGCGGAAAAGATGCTTTTTTAAGCCAAAGAATAGAATTTAAACAGTTTCTTAGCTAAAAAAGAAAATATTATTGTCAAAAAAGTTTTAAAAGCATTTTTAAATTCAATAAATTTGTGCAATGCTAACGAATGTGTTACATTAGCACATGAATCACTAGCTGCTTCAAAGAAACAAACGACAACAAAACTAAAACGTAGCTGTTTAATGGTATAATTTTGGACTGAAAAAAGATATTTTTCAACTCAAAATAGCCAATAGACAAACAGTTGCACTAAAACATTAATATTTACTATGAGTTGGATAACGCAAGTTTTTACCACTTCCATTGGCAAAAAGCTAATTATGAGCCTCACAGGTTTGTTTTTATGCCTGTTTTTGGTAGTACACATGTCGGGCAATTTTCTCTTATTTAATAACGATGGTGGACAGGCTTTCAATGAATATACCAAATTTATGACCACCTTTCCATTGATTAAAGTTGCCTCTATTTTTACCTTTTTTGGCATTATCTTACACGCCGTAGATGGCTTGTGGATAACCCTAAAAAATCGCAGTGCACGGCCTGTAAAGTATGCCGTTACACCTAAAAGAGCTGGCTGGGCTTCTCGCAACATGGCTGTTTTGGGAATTATCGTCTTATTTTTCCTTATCGTACACTTAAAAAGCTTCTGGTATGTGATGAAGTTTGGCGAAGTAGGAATGGTAACTTATGATGGCGAAACCTACAAAGATTTATACACCGTAGTGGTAGCAGCTTTTTCGCAATGGTGGTATGTAGCTATCTATGTCGTTTCGTTGATGGCTTTAGGCTATCACTTAGTACACGGCTTTCAAAGTGCATTCCAAACTTTGGGCGTAAATCACTCAAAATACACGCCATTCATCAAATTTATCGGATACGCTTATGCTATTCTTGTGCCAATAGGCTTCGCTTCGCAGCCTGTTATCGTATATCTAACTGTTCACGGTTATTTATAGGCGAATAAAGTTGTTGTTTTAGTTTAGACCTTCAAGGTTTTAAAAACCTTGAAGGTCTGAAAAGGTAAAAACAGCACACAAAAGTTTTCTTCTTTTTATTCTAAAAAAATAGCCTGCTTACTTAGAAAAATAGTTTTGATTTTTTCAGTAACAAATGTTTTTTCAAAAAACTAATTCAGCCGTTGTTTGATATTATCGCCAACAACTAAAAACTAAGAATTAAAAACTAAAAACTATAAAAAAAGGCATATCAAAATATATAAAATCGTATGAAACTCGATTCTAAAATACCAGAAGGCAAACTCGCTGACAAATGGACAGATTATAGCTCCAAAGTAAAGTTAGTATCGCCAGCCAACAAAAGACGTATTGATATTATTGTGATTGGCACAGGACTTGCAGGAGGTTCGGCAGCCGCTACACTTGGCGAATTGGGCTACAATGTCAAATGTTTTTGCTTTCAAGACTCACCACGACGAGCCCACAGTATTGCGGCACAAGGTGGCATCAATGCAGCCAAAAATTATCAAAATGATGGCGATAGCGTTTACCGATTATTTTACGATACCGTAAAAGGCGGCGATTATCGTTCAAGAGAAGCCAACGTTCATCGTTTGGCAGAAGTAAGCACCGAAATCATTGACCAATGCGTAGCACAAGGTGTGCCTTTCGCTCGTGAATATGGTGGACTTTTGACCAATCGTTCTTTTGGTGGTGTGCAAGTCTCTCGTACTTTTTACGCTCGTGGCCAAACGGGACAACAATTATTGTTAGGTGCTTATGGTGCATTGAGTCGCCAAATAGCAAAAGGTTCGGTAACGATGTATAACCGACACGAAATGCTCGAAATTGTAAAAATTGACGGCAAAGCGAGAGGTATTATCGCAAGAAACCTAATTACAGGCGAATTAGAAAGACATTTCGGCCATGCTGTTGTGATGGCTTCTGGTGGCTACGGAAACGTATTTTACCTTTCTACCAACGCTATGGGTTCAAACGTAACGGCTGCTATAAAAGCCTACAAACAAGGTGCTTGCTTTGCCAATCCTTGTTTTACACAAATTCACCCAACTTGCATTCCTGTTTCTGGACACTACCAAAGCAAATTGACTTTGATGAGTGAAAGTTTGCGAAATGACGGCCGTGTTTGGGTGCCAAAACGCAAAGAAGACCGTTTGAAAAATCCTTTGGATATTGCCGAAAAAGATAGAGATTACTACTTAGAACGCATTTATCCATCTTTCGGAAACCTTGTACCTCGTGATGTAGCTTCTCGTGCCGCAAAATATGTTTGTGACGATGGAAGAAGTGTTATCAAAAAAGGAAATGCTGTTTATCTCGATTTTTCATCAGCTATCGAGCGTTTGGGCGAAGACGTAATTCGTGCTAGATATGGCAACTTGTTTGATATGTACCAACGTATCACAGACGAAAACCCTTACAAAGTGCCAATGCGAATTTTCCCTGCCGTACATTATACTATGGGCGGTCTTTGGGTAGATTACGAATTGAGTACCAATGTTCCAGGCCTTTACGCTATCGGAGAAGCCAACTTCTCTGACCACGGAGCAAACCGTTTGGGAGCTTCTGCCTTGATGCAAGGTTTGGCAGATGGTTATTTCGTATTGCCAACAACGATAGGGCAGTATTTGTCGAATGAAATCAGAACCGACAGAATTTCTACTGAGCATCCTGCTTTTGCGAAAGCCGAAAAGAAAGTGAAAGCTAATATCGACAAATTATTGAGCATAAAAGGCGAAAAATCGGTAGATGATATTCACATGGCTTTGGGTAAAATTATGTGGGAAAAATGCGGAATGTCGAGAAATGCAAAAGGTTTGCGACGAGCTATTTCAGATATTCGTGCTTTGAAAAAAGAATTTTGGAGCAATGTATATGTTCCAGGTACTGCCGACGAATTTAATTTGGAATTGGAAAAAGCAGGCCGTGTAGCCGACTTCTTAGATTTGGGCGAGCTTATGGTTATTGATGCCTTGAATAGAAGCGAATCTTGTGGAGGACACTTCCGAGAAGAATCACGCACGCCAGAAGGCGAAGCTGCTCGAAATGACAAAGACTTTATGTATGTAGCCGCTTGGGAATATGCAGGCGAAAAAAGCGACCCAATTTTGAATAAAGAAGACCTTGCTTTCAACGATATTGAATTGAAAACAAGAAGCTATAAATAAATTCTAAGAAAGACAAGTCATTTGAATAAAATAAAAAATATTTAAATGATTTGTTTTTCATTTCTTAAAACATCAAAAACTTGCTTATCCATGAAGATAACACTTAAAGTTTGGCGACAAAAAAACGCAAAAGATAAAGGTAGATTTGAAATCTACAAGCTTGATAATATAGGTGAAGAAATGTCTTTCTTAGAAATGATTGACGTTTTGAACCAAAAACTAATTAAAGGAAAACAAGACCCTGTTGCTTTTGACCACGACTGCCGAGAAGGTATTTGCGGTATGTGCAGTATGGTTATCAATGGAAATCCTCACGGCCCAGAAAATGCGACAACAACTTGTCAGCTACACATGAGGTCTTTCAAAAACAATGCGAAAATCACGATTGAGCCGTGGAGAGCCAAAGCGTTCCCTGTCATTCGAGATTTGGTAGTCGATAGAACTGCTTTTGATGCCATCATTCAGGCTGGCGGCTATGTGTCTATCAATACAGGAAATGCACCAGATGCTCATGCTGTTTTGGTAGAAAAAGAGCTATCTGATGAGGCTTTCGATGCAGCAGCTTGCATTGGTTGCGGAGCGTGTGTAGCGGCTTGCAAAAACTCTTCTGCTATGTTGTTTTTGAGTGCGAAAGTATCTCATCTTGCCAAGTTGCCGCAAGGACAGCCAGAGCATACAGGCCGTGTTTTGAATATGATGGACGCACACGATGAGGCTGGTTTCGGTAGCTGTACCAATACAGAAGCTTGCGAAGCCTATTGTCCGAAAGGGATTTCTGTTAAAAATATCGCTCTTATGAATAGAGAATATTTGACGGCAGCTTTGGTTTCGGAGAAGAAAAAGTAGAACAGGTTTTTGCTCTCGTAAAAATATAAAAATACCAAATGTAAAATTGCCTATTTGGGTTGCTTTCAATATATTAGCAGCTCAAATAGGCAATTTGTTTCTATATTATATTCCATTAAACATTTGTTCAATTTGGCATAACAAAAATGCACATCTAAGCTAATTTAAAGTACCTATTCTTGGTATAACAAAAGAAACATTTTTTGATAAAAAAAAGTCTTAAAAACTAATTACTGACACAGAAAAAAGTAGATGTTTTTTTATAATATTTATTTTATTTCAAAGCGAAAATAGCTGAATTTAAAGCTCTTTTCTATACGAAATAATATTTTTTATAACAATATACCAAACTTGCTTACAAAATCTTAACTAAACAAAATATGAAATTAAATCGCCAAAATCCAACCAAAACAGCCGCTTGGCAAGCTTTGAAAAAACACTATGCAACAGAAATGAGCAATCAACATCTCAAAAAATTATTTGCAAATGATGCACAACGTTTCAACAAATTTTCGTTGCGTTTTAATGATATATTGGTAGATTTTTCTAAAAATATCATTACTGAAAAAACCTTGCAGCTTTTATTGCAACTTGCTGAAGAAACAAAAGTAGGAGATGGCATCGAAAAAATGTTTAGTGGTCATCGCATCAACGAAACCGAAGAAAGAGGCGTTTTGCATACGGCTTTGCGTAATCGTTCTGCTGAAAAAGTGTTTTTTGACGGAAAAAACGTTATGCCAGATGTGAATGCTGTTTTAACACAAATGAAAACATTTTCAGAAAAAATCATTGCTCAAAAATATTTTGGATACACAGGCAAACCAATTACAGATATTGTTAATATTGGCATTGGTGGTTCTGATTTGGGCGGTGTAATGGTGACAGAAGCTTTGAAACCTTATGCAAAACAAGACCTTAAAACGCATTTTGTGTCAAATGTCGATGGCTCGCATATTGCTGAAACGCTCAAAAAATGTTCGCCTGAAACGACTTTATTTATGATTGCTTCTAAGTCATTCACAACGCAAGAAACGATGACAAATGCACATACGGCACGAAAATGGTTTTTGCAAACGGCTGAAAATGAGGAGTTTATAAAACAACATTTTATAGCTATTTCTACTAACAAAGCGAAAGTAGCGGCATTTGGCATTGACACCAACAATATGTTCACCTTTTGGGATTGGGTAGGCGGCCGTTATTCTTTGTCATCTGCTATTGGTTTATCTATTTGTTGTACGATAGGATTTGAGCGTTTTGAAGAATTGCTGCAAGGCTTACACGATATGGATATGCACTTTCGCAAAACGCCATTTTCGCAAAATATTCCTGTTATTTTAGCCTTAATAGGTATTTGGTACAATAATTTTTGCGGAGCAGAATCAGAAGCTATTTTGCCTTATGACCAATATTTGCATCGGTTTGCGGCCTATTTTCAGCAGGCAAATATGGAAAGCAATGGAAAATATGTGGATAGAAATGGCGAAAAAATTACTTATCAAACAGGGCCTATTATTTGGGGAGAAGCTGGCACAAATGGCCAACATGCTTTTTACCAACTCATTCATCAAGGCACAAAGCTGATTCCTTGCGATTTTATCGCTCCTGCTATCAGTCACAATGCAATTGGCGAACATCACAATATCTTGTTATCTAACTTTTTTGCTCAAACAGAAGCCTTAATGCAAGGAAAAACAGTGGAGGAAGTGGAAAAAGAATTGCGAGAAAGTGGTAAAACGGCCGAAGAAATAGCATTCTTGTTGCCGTTTAAGGTTTTTGAAGGCAATAAACCAACTAATTCTATTTTGCTAAAACAAATTACACCTTACACTTTGGGCAATTTGATAGCAATGTACGAGCATAAAATATTTGTGCAAGGTTTGGTGTGGAATATTTTTAGCTTCGACCAATGGGGCGTAGAATTAGGCAAACAGTTGGCGAAGAAAATTTTGCCAGAATTGTCAGATGATAAGCTTGTTGCTACACATGATAGCTCGACGAATGCTTTGATAAATGCTTTTAAAGAAATGCGAAAATAATTATTTTTTTGATTTATTTAGCGAAAAAGAAGGCTCAAAATGTTTACAAACAAACATTTTGAGCCTTCTTTTTAGATGAATTTGCTATACTTAATTTTTATAAAACGGCATAACTTTCTCGTTGCATTGCAAAAAATACATACCATTTTCTAAATGATTGATTGAAATTTTAGGCTTTGATACATCATTAATTGTTCCTTTCAAAACGATTTTTCCAGTCATGTCCATCAACATATAGCTGCTTTTTTCTGTAAGATTAGAAAGATAAATATAGTCAGCAGCAGGATTTGGGTAAGCTACAATTGTATTTTTTTATCTATTTCGCCTATGCCAACTGCTGGTTCGAGTGTATATTTCAAAATTTTGCCTTCGCCTTCTATCATTCCCTGTCCCATTTCTGCAACATACAAATCGTTTTCGTTAAAAAGCAAGCTAATAGGATTGAGTAATTCTATTATAAAATCGCTTGGCGTAGCAGGCAAATCGCCAGAAATATCGGCTTTGATAATTTTGCTATTATCTACTTCTCTATCTATCACATATATTTCGTTGCCTCGTATATCAAAGTCATTCACGAAATTATCAAAATCTGTGACTAACTCGGTTGGTGTAGCAGGAAAATCGCCCAATAAATCAATTTTAAGAACTTTTCTAGTACTGAGATATGGGCCATTTTGAACAAAATATAAAACCGTACCATCTGGTTTTAAGTTTGCAGGAGCATTAAAATTTTCTACTAAAACAACAGGTTCAGCATTTGGTATATTTAAATCTAGTTTATAAACTTTTCCTATATCACCGCCAAATTGACTGCCCATATCTGAATAATATAGCGTATTATCATCAACCGCCAAACCTGTCAAGAAAATGCCTGTAACAATATCTGTTTTTATTGGCGGATTTACTGTTAGGTCAATTTTAGCAATTTTGTTATCTGAATATAATACATACAAATTTTCGCCAGACATTGCAATTCCTCTAGAATCAGGCACATTACTAGCAACAATGGTAGGTATGACAGGCAAATTAGTATCCGTCATATCTATTTTTAAGATATTGCCATCAGCAATACTAGCAAAATACAAATCGGTGCCAGAAATTGTTAAACCAGTTGGTAAATTTAAATTTTCAGCAACTTCAAATACTTGAGCTTTGGTTTCAAAGATGTTTAAGCTCATAAACATGATTAAAAAACATAGGGCTTTAAGAATAAATCGTGTTCTCATGATTCTTAATTAAAATTATTAAAAAATAAAAAATGCTGTAAATAATGATTTATTATATAGTTAGTATCGGAGAGGCAGTGAGAAAGGTTGTCTGTGAAATTATTTTTTTTAGAAAAAAAGAAAAGCAGCTTTATTTCTAAGAATAAAGCTGCTTTTCAAATAAGATTTTTTTACAAAAAAAGTTTATCTTTTGTAAAATTTGCTATTTACTGTTTCTGTACCATTGCTAACGCTAATGAAATACATGCCAACATTGTAAGAACTAATGTCTAAACGCAAGTCATTTTTGTTTGTTTCGATAGCATCAACTAATTTTCCTGTTAAGTCATAAATGTTAATGATATTGTTTGCAAAAGCATTGCTTGTCAAGCTAATATCAATATGGTTTACGGCTGGAATAGGAGAAATATTATTGATAGCCAAAGCAGGAGTTTCTGTATATACGCCATCAATACCAACACCATATCTATCAATTGCATACATTGCACTATAAGCTACATCATATTGCAATGCAACAGGAGTAATCAATGGAGTCAATAGGTTGCAAATAGCGTCTTCTACATCTACAATCGTTACAGGGCCGCTAATCTCTGCAATAACATCGAATATTTCTGATAATACGGCTGGAGAACTTAATGTTACACCAAAAAATTGCTCTACTAAAGCACCATTATTTATAACAAAGTCATCTAATTCTGCTTGGTCATAAGCAAAAGCAGTAAATTTGTATTGACCAAGTTCAAAAGCAGCACCTGTAACATCATTTGTACCGCTAAAGTCAAATACGCCATCGTGTGTTACGCCTACAATAAACTCACCTGTTAGTTGTTCGCCATCAAACTCAACGGTTGCTTCTGGCATTGTTACAACAAGGTCATAGTCAGGAAGACTACCTGCTGTAACTCCTAAGATTGGAGGAGACATATTATCATTTGTCCATGATACGGCAGGAGCATCAGGAACAGTAGCACCACCATCAATACCACAAGTAGTTTGAGCAGAAAGAGTGCCAACACTCATTAATGTGGCTAAAGCCAATGAAAGTAATTGTTTTTTCATGAAATTTTGTTTTTGAAATTATTAAAATAAATTTTGAGTCACAAATTTAAGCAAATAAAGCTAAAATTTTGTATTATTTATGTTAAAAAACGTCAATAAAAAGGTAGTTTTGCAAATAATTTAGAACAAAAACTACATAATAAAATAATAACAAGAAGTTTTTCTTTTTAAATTAGCCAAAAGGCTTTTTGTTATAAAATTGAACGCCCAAATTGAACAGCCTATAATTTGTGAAACACTTTATAAAACAAATGATAAAAAATATGAAAAAAGAACCGAATCTTCAACCCAATAATCCACTTCATGGTGTACGATTGATTGATATGTTGGAAACTTTGAAAGCGGAATATGGCTGGAAAGGTCTTGCTCAAAACATCAATATTCGTTGCTTTATGTTTGACCCTTCTATCAAATCGAGTCTAAAGTTTTTGAGAAAAACGCCTTGGGCTAGGCAAAAAGTAGAGCGTTTGTATATTTATACTATTTCGAGAAGAAAATAATAATCATGCACTCATCTGAAATATCCACCATTAAAAGACTTATAAAAACAGAAAAGTCGTGAATAATCAAATTATTCACGACTTTTTTGTAAGTGCCCAGAGCGGGAGTCGAACCCGCACAAGTTTAACCTTACTGGTGTTTGAGACCAGCGCGTCTACCAATTCCGCCATCTGGGCTTTTTTGATGAACTTATTTTATAAAATTGTTTTTTCATTGTTTTACAAAAATATAGTTCTTCTTTTTACTTCTTTAGTGAAGCGATGCAAATTTACGCAAATTATTTTGAATACGCAACAAATATCGCTTTTTGTAGTAAAATTCTTTAATTTTTTTTAAACTTTCTTTTTGCTCTGCCTTATCTTCATAATTATCTAAGGTGGGTTGTATATCGTTTTGCAAATTTTGAACAATATTATTTACCTCAGTCTGTATGGTTTGCAATTTTTGAGTGTTGGCTTCAAATTCGAGTTCCATCAAACTCTCGTTAATATCCATCATTTGCATCAAAAACATAGGAGGCAATTGATAACGCTCTCCTTCACTTATCACACCTTTTAGCTCCAACACATATTTGATGCGAGTTTCTAGTTTAGACAACGTTTTGTAAGCTTGATTATTGATAGTTGCCGATAGTAAAGCTTCTTGTTGTGCTGCTGCTGTTGCTTGCACAAAAAAGTCGGGGTGAAAGGCTCGGCTTTTTTGATAAAACAAGCTTTTCAATTTCTTTTTGTCTATATCAAAAGAAATTGGGAGACCATAAAACTCAAAATAATTAGATGTTGTCATTTTTTTTGGTCTAAGCTATTGCTGTTTTTTGTTCTCTGTATCGTTCGCTATACAACATCAAATAACGCTCTTCGCCATTTGTGTTTATCTCTTTGAATGATACGCCATTATCATACCATGTTTTGAGAACTTTTGCCATATCGCTCGCTGCTTCTTCGTCTTTCAACAAAAAATTTAAAGCATAATTTTTGCCTTTATGTCTAAATTGTAGTTGATTTTCAGTACCTTTTGTATGGCTAAAAAAACCACTATATCCATCATATACAACGGTCAAATTTTCTACTTCGTTTAATGGAAAGTTAAATTTGCTATGTGGTTCTCCCCATTCAAATCCGATGCTATCAGAGCTAACAGAAAATTCGCCTTTTTTCTCATAGTTGTTATGAAACCACAAATATGACAATAATACTGGCAATAATAACGATAATAAAACAAATGGCTTGCCTAAGAAAGTAGGTGCAGCATATCCATTCATTACATAGTATGACTGTAAGAAAGCCGCTAATAGCATGAACAAAATACTAGGGATTACAACTTTAAATAATCCGCTTAAACTGTCTTGTTTATCTGGTACGACAAGGTCGGTATGGAAATGTGCCATTTTTTATTTTTTTTTTATAAAAAGTGGATATTTTTTCAAAAAAAATATCTTTTCTTCATTAAACGCAAATATAAGCTACTTTTAGGAAAAAGTATATTTTTTTGGTAAAAAAACACCCAACTTTTTTATTTAGTCAAACATTAAAAATAAATTGTCTGTTTGTGGAAGCCAATACGCTCATTTTCAACGCAAATAGGCTATATTGATTTAGTATTTGTCATTTAAATGCCAAGAAATTGTTTTAATGAGCCTTGGCTTCAGCTTATAAAGATAACTATTTATGTTGTGAAAATTTTTATCTCAAAATCTCAGACCAAACAGTTATTTGATAATTTTGCTACTTTAGCCAAGTTTGATAAATATCGTTTCCGAAAGCAAAAACCATTAATCCCATAATGAGAACAAAACCAACAACTTGAGCTTTTTCGAGAAAAGCATCGCTAGGTCGGTGTCCTGTTATGATTTCGTAAGTCAAAAATACCATGTGTCCGCCATCGAGTGCTGGAATAGGTAGAAAGTTCATAAAAGCTAGAACAAAAGATAATAGGCCTGTCAAACGCCAGAAGTGTCCCCATTCCCAAGTGCCGCCATAAATTTGAGCAATTTTGATAGGACTTGCTACTGATTCGGTAGCCTTTATTTTGCCTGTAAAAATCATGCCTATGCTGATAGCTTGAGCCATCACCAAGTCGTAGCCTTCAATCATACCATATTTGAAGCTGTCGCCTAAGCTATAATCTGCTTTAGGATATGGATATTTCATATCTGGCTGAAAACCGAGCAAACCAGCCGTATCTACTTTTGAAGTAAGCTGCACAACGCCACTTTCTCGTTCTATTAAAAGATTTACTGAACCACCTTTATGGGCTTGCAAGGAGTCTCGCAACTGCACAAAACGAGTGATTTTTCCGTTGTTTATCGCCAAAATTTTATCGCCTTTTTTCATGCCTGCTTCGGCTGCATAGCGACCTGCTGGCACGGCTGCTACCGATATTTCTTCTCGCATAGGGCTTAAAAATGGCTCTCTCATACGTTTGTAAAATCCTTCTGGCGTAGTAATATCTATTTTTTCGCCAGCTCTATCTACTGTAATCGTGCCACCCAAAAATACAGAAGTAGAACGTACTTCTTTGAATCTTTCGGGCATTTTGCCATTGATAGCCACAATTTTGTCGCCTGTTTTGATGCCAATGTCTTGTGCCGCTTCATAAGCATATACGCCTTCTTTGTTGATTTCGCTAACAGGCAAATAGGATTGTTCGAAAGTGCTGAGATAAAAGGCAAAAATCAAAATTCCTGTGATAACATTCATCACAATACCTGCAATCATTACGATAAAACGCTGCCAAGCTGGTTTGGCTCGAAATTCCCACGGCTCTGGTTCTTCGCTCAACTGTGATGCGTCTTGCGTTTCATCAATCATTCCTGTAATTTGCACATAGCCACCCAAAGGCAGCCAACCGATACCATACTCAGTATCACCAATTTGTTTGCTCCATATTTTTTTGTCCCAGGCATCAAAAAATATGTAAAATTTAGGCACACGCATACCAAAAAACTTGGCGGCAGCAAAGTGTCCAAATTCATGCACAAACACTAACAAAGATAATCCCAACATGAGCTGGGTAATCATTATGAGGGTTTCCATATATTATTTTTTATTTTTGTATAATATTTTTTTACTTTCTACAAAGAAAACAAGCTATGACATAACGCTATGAGCCAAAAAAAAGTTGTTGAAAGTTGTTTTTTGCTTTTAATGACTTTTTCGCAACTGTTTAAGATATATTTTAGCTATAAGTTGGCAAATTTAAAGATTTTTGGTAAGAAACTTTGCAGTTTTGTCGCTTAATTTGTTTTTTTCTTACTTTGAAGCATTTAAAAGAAGAGATTATTGTGTGGTAGCATCTTTTTGAGTCATTAGTTTTCTATGATAGGATATAATTTTCAACACTTTTCATAATTCTGCATAATTATTATTTTAAGTTATAGTTTACCTTTTTGCAATAAAAAGAAATTCTTTATTTTGCTGCTTTTTTTCCTTGCCTGTCACTTTATAAACATGGTTTCTTTCTAGTACTTTTACTTCACTAGCATATTTTTTTAGTAAGAATAACATTTCTTCTTTGCGAGGAAAAGATGTATTGTTATAACTCAAAAACCAATATTTAAAATTAGATAATTTAGAAAAAAGCTTGTCAAACAGTTCTGCTACTTGCTTTTTGTTGGTAAAATTATTGTTGAAAGCTGTCGTTTTTTCAGATTTGATATAGTCGTCTATCAAACCATAAAAACCGAAATAATTGTTCATTGTGCCTGCATATGGTGGGTCTAAATAGATAATATCGGCTTGTATGTTGTCTAAAAGATTAAAAATATCATCATTGTAAGCTGTGTTATTTTTTCCATTGTCGAAAATTGCTCTATTAGACCTGTTACTTATTAAGTCATTTTGTTTGTTTTGTGTTATTAAACTTGA
>JBMZCV010000108.1:0-18142 GCA_049613665.1 Chitinophagales bacterium
TTTCAAAACAATAACATTTTGAAATAAAAAGCAAATCTTAGGTGGCAGGCACTTTTAAAGTGCCTGCCACCTAAATCATCATAACATTTATATGAAACAATAAGTGTCCATTCTTTTTTATATTTGACTCTTTTGGCTAGAAAAATATGTCATTTCTTTCTTGTTATTGAAAAAAAAGCTTTAAATGAGCTTAGACATGACAGGTTTTAAAAACTTATCACATTTCAACAAAAGGCTAACATTTCTCAAAAATCTTAGAAAATTTAAATTACAGTGTACTTATTTTGCAATTACTATTTATTTTTTGTGAATGAAGTCTAATATCTAATACTATCAACACCTATTTTGCTCAAATTAGGTTGATACATATTTTCATCTAACATATCAATACTGCCATTCATATTAACATCTGCTGGTAAATAAACATTACTATTAGATAACTCTTGCAAATGTTTATTGATATCCGCAACAGTTATCGCTCCATTGGCATCAATATCACCTGCACAGAGAGCAAACAAACCATTATTGAGTTCTTTTAACTGATTTTCGCCCATTGCCATGTTTGCTGCTAGTGTAAAATCATACAGTTCGTCTCCATTTATATCTATGGGATTGCGGCTAACAACGCCTAAATGATTGCGATGCCTTACTGCTACATGATACCTATTTCCTGTAAATATTCCATTAAAAACAATAGCTGTTTCCATTGTTATTGGGTCACACACGCTTCCATCATTTTTCAACAAAACTGCTCGCCGTGACACTACTGAAATGCTACTTTCTAAATCTAATATTTCTATTAAAAGCCAATCTACCATATCTGTTGGAACAGTAGATATGCTTTCATTGCCGCTATAAAACCATGGGCTATTTTGATAAGGTTGATTAAAAGGCAATAGATTGCTGTTTTGTAGATATGTGTGCATATTGTTTGAATCATCGGCAGCTTCTAACCATATTTTAACACGAGCTATCACTTGTGTAATTGGCGAAATAGGGCCACATTCCATAGGAGTTAGGATAGGTAAAGTTGGAAAATTGCCCATTAAAATGGTATTAACCACATTTATATCTACCTCAAACCAATCTACAAGAATTGAAGCATAAATGGTTTTGAAGTCAAATTGTATAGGCAAATTCGTTTGTGCATCTACTGTTTCATCAATAATAGGGTTGTTGCCAAAAATAGCTGCATTGACACAAGTGCCAAATAGAAACATAGGAGCAGCAGCACCATGGTCTGTTCCAAAGCTAGCATTAGAATAAATTCGCCTTCCAAATTCGGAATAAGTCATGCCTATCACTCGATGTTGTAGTTGCAGTTGTCGCAAATCGCTTTGAAAAGCAGCAATGCCATCAGAGAGCCTTTCTAATAATTTAGCATGTATTCCTGTCGTTGTGTTATCTTCTTCTACTTGAGCATTGTGAGTATCAAAACCGTTTAAACTAACGACATAAATTTTGGTTTGTAAGCCACCAGAAATAAGGCGAGCTATCATTTTCAAGTTATTAGCGAAAATATCTTCGCCATAAAGAGCAGACAAGTTGCTTCCATTGTTGTAAGCTGTTTGTACTACATTTCCATAGATATTTGTTTGATTGATGGCGATATTCAAAAACTCTAATTTTTCTTGATAACAACCTCCAATATTTTCATTTTGCACAGGAGTATCTAACTGCGAAAAAATGGTAGGGTCTTTTACCGCAAAGCTAAAATTGCCACCAACTCCTTCACAGGTTTCCGACACAGTATTGCCGATGCTCAATGCAAAAGGGTCAGTTTGTGTTTCATTAGGATAAGCATTAGGAAAGTTAGGATAAATAGTATCTAAATATCTTCCTAGCCATCCTGTACTTATGGTAGTGTAAGCATCAGAGCCTGTATTCCAAATGTCCATAGATCGAAAATGTGATTTATTCGTATTTTCGTAACCTACTCCTTGCACAATAGCAAGTTTATTATCATTGAAAAGTTGTTGCATTCCTCCCATATTAGGATGAAATGCGATAGCCTCCGTAATAGGCAAATGATTGCTTTCAGGTATCAAAATATTGCTTCTTACTTGAGCTAGATTATCTTGTTGGTCTCTTGGAATAACACAAGAAAGTCCATCATTGCCGCCGTTTAATTGTACTAAAACCAATATGCGGTCATTTTCGAGATTTACAGCATGAGCTAATTCTGGATTGGTAATAGCAGCAACAGGAATACCTCCTAATAGAAGTGGTACGGATAAAAGAGAACTGCTTTTTAAAAAATTTCTTCGATTCATAATTTTTAAATTAACTGCATTTCAGGCATTTTTAAAAGAAAAAGAAACATAGCCTCTAGCTTAGTTCTTATTGCATTTTCTTTGGCTATATCATCAGGATTGGCCAAATAGTCTGAGTATTCTACTGTCCATTCAAAATCAGGTAGGCCTGGAATAAGAATGTTTTTCAAAATATCTTTTTGTTCTTGTGATATAGGAAATGCAAAAAGTATTTGACTAAGTTGTTCTATCAATTCATTTGGTTCAGATGGATTGTCCAATTGAGCAATAACTGCTAGAGCATCTATTTTTAGGAGATGTCCACCAACTGTGATACCATTCATAAATTGGTTGACGAAAGCATTTCGTATCAACAAGGAAGCACTATTTATCCAATATTTATAATATAATGGCTCTTGATAAAAAGCTTTCCAACCAGCTACATTAGGCAAGATGAACAAGGACATTCCATCTTTAATAGCTTTTTTATTAAGATTTCGCCAACATTGATACCGTTTAAGTAAGTTAGTTGGCATAACAATATGTAATGAATTGACCATTTTGAAAATAAAATCAATAGGGTGTGCTATCATACAAGCTCGCAAGCTTTCTTGAAAAAAATACTCGCTTTGTAGTAAAGCTTGCAAGGCAGGCTGAACCTCATAATTATTATCTCTAAGTATTTGAGCCATTGGTGCGATAACATTTATTTCAACATCACTAGAAATATCTGAGCCAACAAACCAGATATGCAATTGGCGACATACAAATCGAGCTGTTTCATCTTGTTGTAAGATAATATCAATTACATCTTTATATTCATTTTCATCATTGTTTTCAATAATGGCATAATCAAACCGATGCGACAATTGTTTGGCAGTTGTATCATGTTGTTCCGCCTCATAAAAACCTGCTATAATTTCAGGATTTTCCCAATCTATACTTCGCCAGCCTGTAAAAGCTCGTGCTATTGCTATCACATCTTGCTCTGTAAAATGCGTATAATCTCCCTCTCCCGCAAGCTCTCCTTTGCCTATCGTAAAAAGTTCGAGCAATTCTCGAGCATAGTTTTCATTGGGTGCATCTTTTATATTCGTATTGCCATTGAGATATTCCAACATAGCTGGCGAAATGCTTATTTCTTCGGCAAGTGTTCTAAAGTTGCCCAAAGCGTGTTGTCTGATAGTTTGAATATAATCATAAAGATATTGCGTTTGATTAATACTAGATGCAACAAAATGATTGTGCCAAAACAAAACCATTTTTTCTCTTATCGAAATACCTCCTTCATTCATTAAACCAAACATCCAAGCATATAAAGACCTTTTTCGTGATTGATTAATGATATTTCCTCCTCCCATGAGTAGATTATCAACCCAAGTTTGTCCATTAGGCACATTAGGGTCATCGGAAAAATCGTAATAAATAGGTGGCTCAGGCAAATCTTGAACGATAAATAATTGACTAATTGTAGCTGCCAAACCATTCTCCGTTGCTGTTTTAATTTGATGAAAAGTAGGGCCATATATGGTACGTCGGAGCAAATGAGCTGCTTCTGAAAAAGTCCAATTACCTGTATAAGGCATCAACGTATTATTTGGCTTAATATAATTATGTTTGGCTATCGGTATTACTTTTTTTAAGGCTTCTCTTCTATTCATGTTTTTGCTAAAAAATTTGTTAATAGAGTTACATTTGAGTGCCAAACACAATTTAAGTAGTCGTTCAGAAGTTTTTGGGCATTTCAGAACAAGATAACACCTTGCTTGTCAATGCGTTAGTGATTAAACGAATACTTTATTAAATAGTATTTGGTACTTAATAAAGACAGCTATTTCCGCTTTGAAATTACTGTGACAAAATAATGATTACTAATTATTTCGTCCTTATGTTTTTTAGATAGTCCACTTTTATGCTGTTTTTTTGTTATAAAAATGAACGTCTAAATTGTCAGAGAACCAAAAACTATTACTTATTAGACATTATTCACAAAATTTTCAATAAAAAAAAATATTTGCTTTTTTATGAAGTCCTAAGTATTAGAAAATGGAAGCGTAAATTAAAAAAAAAATGACATATCCAATAAAAGATATGTCATTTTTGCATTTTAGTTTTCTTTCTCTTATTCTACCACCATAATTTTCTGCTCTGCTACACTTTCGTCCATCTGCAACCGCACAAAATACAATCCTGTTTGCAAAGCTGGCAAAGGCACTTGTACCAAACGAGCTGCATCATTCACAGTTGTTTCATATACCTTTTGCCCTTGAGCATTATAAATCGACAAAGCTAGTGCTTCATTAGCATTGGCTACTTCTACATTCAGACTTTGCGAAGCCTTCAAAAGCGTAGGAAAAATATTGATGTCGTAGTTTTGCGTCAAATCAGCAACCGCAACAGGGCTATCTGTTACCGAAAAATTAACTGTAAAACTACAACCTGATAAATCATATACTGTTACGTCATAGAAAGGAGAGTTTGGCAAACCTTCGATGCTAGTATCTGGCAAAAAACCAAATGGCCAAAAATAATTGTAAGGAGGTGTTCCACCAGTAGCACTTACGGTTGCTACATCGCCATTTACGCTTACTGTTGCTTCCAAAAGTGCTGGCTCTGCAACCGTGTAATTCAAAACAAGACTTGTTCCTTCGGCATCTGTTACAGTTACTTCATAGTCGGCAGGTGCAAGGTTGATAAGCGATGAAAGTGTTTCGCCATTCGACCATTCGTAAGAATAAGGTTCTACTCCTCCACTCATTACCACAACAATACTTCCATCATTTGCACCATTGCAAGTCACATTTGAAGCTGCTTCTACAACACCAAATTTTGTAAACTCTTGCACAACAGTACAACCATTTGCGTCTTTTACGCTCACACTACTATTTCCAGCAGGCAAAGCAAAAGCAGTTTCTGTTGTTTCGCCATTTGACCATTCTATATCATAAGGCAAAGTACCACCTTCAATACTTACACTCGCTGTTCCATTTTGAACCTGTGAAAGTTCCATTTCCAATGTTTCTGGCTCTGGCACAGTCACATTGATTTTATTTGTTATGCCATTAGCATCTGTTACTGTTACTTTATATGTTGTTGCTATCAAATCCGTAATTTCTTCTGTTGTGCTGCCCTCACTCCATTCATAAGTATAAGGTTCTTCGCCACCAGCTACTTGAATATAAATAGTTCCTGTGGCATCGCCTTTGCATTTTGGCATTGTCACATTAAAGTTTGAAAGATACAACACGTCATTCTCCAAAGAAGTTTTGAAGCCTGTGCTTCCTTTTTTCGCACAAGTATTTCCTGCATTTATTGGCAAAACAGATACATAATATTGTACGAAAGCATCAAGCGTCACTACTAAAAAGGTATCTGTCGTATAAGTTTGCACATTTGTACCATTTGTCTGATTGGTATATTGTATAGCTTCTACATAGTATTCTTCTGCACCTTCGGCAGCTTTCCACGACAATACGATATTTTCAGGATTGACATTTTGCTGGCCAGAACCTGGATAAAATACATAAGTATCGGCAGGTTGTGCAGTATTTGGTACCGAATTTCCAAGCAAGTCAGTTCTAACACTATATAAGTTTGCAATCATAGCTGCTTTTTGCTCTTCGCTAAATTGGCTCGTACAATTGTCTAAAGCATATGACATATAGTAGCTTTCGTCTGGCTCAACTAAAGCACCTGTTGGGTCATACAAGCTTGTAGTGTATGGACACGACCAACGAAAAGAGAGGTAGTCGGCAGGTGTATCGCAAAAGCCATCGCCAGCAGTAGCACAGTTTGAACCATCTGCAAGCTCATGTTGCCAAGACGGTGGTGGGTCTGTCAAGCCGTTGTTGGTATCATATGCACCTTCCCAGCCGCTAAATGTGTGTGGCAAGCTAAAATAGTGTCCGAGTTCGTGTGCCAAAGTGGTAGAACCTGCATCAGAGCATGATTTTGCAACTGCCAAAGCATCGCCTCCCCAGCTAAAATAACCACAGTTTCCAGCAGGGCTATCAACGACATATACATTCACAACATTTGGCATGTTGTATTGATTCATCATTTGTCCGCCAGCACCATAATCATGGATATAGTAGTCAGAGTTGTTGATATAGTTAAATTCTTCGGTGTGAAAAAACTGAATGCCTGAACCAGAATATTGGTTATTGGTTTCGCAAAGCAAACGGAAGGTTTCGGAAACCGAAAAATAATTTGCTCCTGCATCTGTACCTACCAAGTGAAATTGAAGAGCGACATAGTCGATATGGTCTTCGCCTCCTGTTTTGTATTGAATAGGGTTGGCTTGATGGTTGCGTAGCCATGTTCTCATCTGCTCGCTTTCTATCGTTCCGCAAGGGCCTAAGTCTTTTGCAAAAATGCTTGAGGTGCTAATAGTCAATAAAAAAATACCGACTGCAGCTAGTAAATGCTTTTTCATATTTTATTTTTGAAGTGAATTGTTTTTTTATAGAGAAGTGCCTAGATAAAAATAAACTTACATCTTGTTTTTCAATGCAGTCATACGAGTGCTTGGCACTTAAAATTCATTTAACAATGGTTTGGACATTTATACATTTTTTTATCAAAGGTTTAAACATACTATTTTTTTTAGGCTAAGGCGGCCAATATTTTCAAATTTAATGGCCTTTTGAACTGAAAAATAGTATGTTTCCCTTGCCAAAAGGTGTTCTTTTATTAGACATTATTCACAAAAAACCGTACATGAAAATAGAAACATGATTGGATAAATGCGAATATTACATTTGCATAATTTTAGCAAATTTTGTCGTAAAACGAGGTGGTAGGCACTTTAGAAGTGCCTACCACCTTATTCTTCTATTATTTTTTATCAAAATTTTGTGAATAAACTCTATTCAACTGAAAATTGTTATAAAAAATGTCCGAACCATTGATTTAATAGAGTGTTAAAAAAAAGATAATAAGGCATGCTTTAAAATTACAGTATCTTGCACAAATTGTTTAGCTTTTGCTTGACATTTTTTGATATATTTACTTAACTATGGCTTTTGATGTTTTCTTTTTTCCTAAAAAAACAAAAAAAGCCTTGCACAAAAGTAGTTTTTACTTTCATGCAAAGCTTTTTTTTCTAAAAAGAATGTTTTTTTTAATGTTTCTACTAAAAAATAGAAAAATCAAAACCCAAACTCAATTCATGCGAGCCATTACTAGCTTTATTTAAGCCAGAAGTTGTGATGTCGTAAGAGTAGCCAAAATTGAAGCCATTGTCCAATTTGATACCCACCATGATATTTACGGCATCAGCAGTACGCAATGATGCTCCTAACCAATACTGATTGTCGTCCATGGTGTAAATTCCTCTAGCAAAAATTTCGGCTTGCGGACTTGCACCTTTCGCCATTTTTAATAAAAGTCCAGGTTCTAAGGCAAATTCCTCGCTGAAATCGTACTTATAACCACCTGTCAGATAAATGTGCTGGTTGTTTTGTACGCTTTCGCCATCTTCAACGAAAGAAAATTTGCTGGCAAAAAGCTGATTGACAGAAACACCTGCCCAATAGTTTTTATTGCTCAAATAAGCTCCTAAATGAGCATCTGCACCAATTTTGCTTTGCTTGCCTGTGCCAACTTGTGGGTCGTTATCATCTCGCAACACGAGTTCATCAAATTTGATACGATATTGCATAAAATTTCCTGCTATTCCAAAACCTAAATGCGTTTCGCCCAAATTGTCGAGCGGCAATTGATAGGCATAAGATAGCTGCAAGCCAGAGCGACCTGTTGGGCCTGTGGCATCGCTATAAAGTATAGCACCTAATCCTACCGATTTGCTGTCTGGCAAGATGCTACCATGCACGCTGACCAAAAAAGTAGTTGGCGAGCCTTCTAAGCCAGCCCATTGTTTACGAAATTGCATTTTGCTAACAAACATATCGCTACTTCCTGCAACGGCAGGATTATAAGCGTAATTGTTAGACATATATTGTGTGAGTTGATGTATTTGTTGAGCTTTCGTTTGGTAGCCAACGAATAATAAACATAAGAGTATTGCTATTTTTTTCATTTTATTTTTTTATTTTTTTGGTTTTCGCAATAGAAAAAAGATATTAAGTACCAAACATTAATTCAAAGGCTTAAACATACTATTTTCTTTAGGCTAAGGTGGCCAATACTTGCCAATTTCATAGCCTTTTGAACTGAAAAATAGTATGTTTTCCTTGCGAAAAGACGTTTTTTATTCAACTGAAAATTGTTATAAAAACTGTCCGAATCATTGAATTAAGTGCCAAGCACTATTTAATAAACGGCCGATTTGAGCTAACGTATTGATATTTAGTGTGTTAGTTTTCACAATTTGTTGAATAAATCTGTCCGACTACTTAATATAACCTGTTTAATTTGCTAACGCCTTAAAAATCAAGATGTTAGTTTACGCATAAAAGCATTTTTTTAATATTTCGCTAAAAAATATCTTCTTCCTTTGCCTCCTCAATAAATGATTATTCTAAAATGGTAATATTTCCAGATAAAACTTCGCTGTTACCTTCAATTCTGATAATGTAATAATAAGTAGCATGTCCAAGTGCGTCGCCGTTGTTGTTTGTTCCATTCCAAGCATCTGCATTGCTATATGCAGCATTGTCATATACTTTTTGTCCCCAACGGTTGTAAATTTCTACTGAAATTACTTGTGAGTCAGCAAGTGGTATTTGCCAAGTATCGTTGAAACCATCTACTTTGAAAGGCGTAATAGCATTTGGCAATTCGCAGCTTTCTTTAATGTTGATTAGAATAGAATCCAATTTGGTGCAGCCAGCTTCATCGGTTGCTAAATAAAAGAAAGTTGATGTTTCGTTTACGGTTACTTCATTGCTTTCAAGTGTAAGGCCAGATTCATCTAACCATAAAAAGCTAGAAGCAGTTGTTTCGCCTTCCAAAATGACGATTTCGCCAGGGCAAAGCTCCGCCGCTTCTGTCAAAATTTCGGCATCAGGCCCTGCACTTACTATGACAGCAGTTGCTAAAGAGGCTTCATCTGTACTAGCATCACAAGGATTAATAGCCGTTAATTGTACGGAATAAGTACCTTCCGCATCAAAACTTACTAAAGGCTCTTCACCTTCAAAAGTGCGTACTTCATCTGTTTGGTCATTCGTAACCGTCCAAACAAAGCTATTTGCATTTGTACTATTGTTTACTAAATTTACTTCGCCACTACCGCAAATTTCGGTATCGCCATGTATCAAAAATGCTGCTTCTGTTACGGCTGCTTCTGCTGCAAAAATCTCAATCGTTTGCATTACTTCACAACCATTTTCTGTTACTGTTACTGTATAAACATCAGGAGCAGTAACCACAATTTCGCCGCTTCCTGTGTCGCCTGTCGACCAAACATAATCGTCATAAGTGCCTGCAACGGTTAGAGTAGATTCTTCATCAATACAAATATTGGCTACTGTCGCATTGATTTCTGGCGATTCTATTGAGGTTAAAGTTAATAAAACTTCTTGGCTCACATCGCAACCAGCTTCATTGGTGACGGTTACTCCATAAAAACCAACATCTGCCAAATCGAAAGTAGCAGTTTGTTCATTAGTTCCATCAAACCATTCATAGGTTGTATAGCCAGCACCTGCATCTAATGTAATGCTCGTGCCTGCACAAAATTCTGTTTCATCTGCACCATTGATGCTCAAAGATGGCGTTTCGATAGCTCCTTCTGCTACTTCAATGCTATTTGACCAAGCACAACCGTTAATGTCCGTTACAGTTACGCTATATATGCCTGTTGCAAAAACCGTTAAGCTAGGGTCTAGCGAAAGCCCTCCCCAATTATAACTTTGAAAGTTTCCTTCTACTGCAAGTGTTAAGCTTTGACCATTACACAAAACAGGTTCTCCTTCTGTATTAATGATAACTTCTTGTTCTTCAGCAATTGCTACATTGAAAACGTCTATATTTTGGCAGCCAGCAGCATTTGTTACTGTTACGCTATAAGTTCCTGCTTCTGAAATACTTATAGTTGAAGTTGTTTCATTGTTTGACCATAAAATATCATCGAAAATGCTACTTACTGTTAAATCTGCACTTGAACCTTCGCAAAGCGTTTCTACGCCAGTAATCGTTGGTTGTGGCGTTTCGTTTATCGTAATTTGTGCTGCCGTAGAATATGCACAATCTCCTATGTTTAAATCATAAGTTAAAGTGTAAGTATCAGCAGGCAATGTAGCAGGATTGAGTTCTGTAACAGGTATATTATCTAATGTAAAAGAACCATTGGCAGGTGTTCCAGATAAAGTAAAACTAGCGTCATCTGAACAATAATTGTTTTGCAAATTATTTATATTTAAATCTACTGCTGCACAGTTTTGAGCCGTACAAGCTTGAGGAACAGACTCTGGGCTATTGCCACAAGCACCATTTCCTACTGCAACTACTTCAATAATTACGGTTTCGCCTTCTGTGGCGGTTTGCGAATAAGTTGTTGTGCCAGCAGGCAATTGAGCCACTAAATTATTTTCGACAAAAACATTATATCCTGTTGCATTTGCTACTGTATTCCAGCCAAAAGAAACATTATCTAAAGTTGCATCGCCACAAGTAATGTTAGGTGCGATAAGAGGCACATCTACATTGATATTGATGTTAAACATTTCGCTTTCGCAACTATTATTTTCAGCTATCAAAGTCACATTTTTTGCACCTCCACTATTCCAAGAAACAGAAGTTTGTCCATCTGTTTGTCCAAGAACAGTAGCTCCTGCCAAATCCCAAGTATAGTTTATGTTTGCATCAAAATTATTAATATTCAGCAATACAATTTCGCTAGAGCAAATACTCGTTGCCGAAGTATTGAAAGCTGCACTAGGCACAGGAGTTACATTCACATTTAAACTTGTAAACAATTGACAGCCTGTATCAAAGTCCGTATAAGCGTAAGAAATGATGTTGTTTCCGCTATTTGCAGTAGCAGGGTCAAAAGTATTTCCTAAAACGCCACTACCACTAAAAGTACCATTTACAGGCGTAGCCGTTAGCAAAACGCTTGCATCATCGGCACAATAAACAACATTGCTCAAAGTGATTTCTGGCTCTTCCAAACCACTACAAATATCTTGTTGTAGATTGATAAAAACACTTGCTTCATTATTGTCTTCACAGTCTTCCGTAATTGCATCATTTGAATCGACGCTTACGACTAACTCGACAGGCTGTGGCAAACTTCCCAAGCCATCTAACGAAACATTTACATTATAAACACTTGAATTAACAGCAGAGGTTAAGGTTTCGCTCGTTAAGTTCTGTACATTTCCAGCCGCATCAACATAGCCTACACTAATTTGAAAAGGAGTCGATACGCCTTTTCCAATATTGTTTACTGTAATGAGTACATCAACTTCATTTAAATCGCTAGGAATAGTAATTGGCGAAACGCCCGAGCTTGGTAGTTGTGTAGCATCATTTGGATTGAGAAGAGCGATATTTTGCGTTTGAGCATTATACTCAATCAAATATTCAGGATTTTGATAAGAGCCAGCTAAAATAACAGCAGGGTCTCCCTGAAAAGTAAACTCTTCACTTGTGATTTTAATACCTTTGTAATCTGTATCATCTGGGTCGCCTACATATATATTGTTTAACGTTTCGAGCATACAATAACCCAAAGGTTGTCCATAGCTTTCACTAGAAAATTGTGTGTATAAATCTTCGCAAAAAACATCTAAATATTGAGGGAAACCAAATGAAACAGTCGCTAAAAAACCAATAGCACCAGCATCATCAGCCAACACAAAACGCTCCGACATAGAAGCTGTTGATTGATTAAACTCATGAATATCGCCTACAAAACAAGAGCCTGCAAACATAAAAGGGAAAGCATCTTTTTCGCCATTGGTATAATCTTGCGGCTCATCAATGTCAAAATTCCAAGCATCTAAACCTGTTGAGTGTCCGATAAGTGTAATCATAGCCGCTCCATCATTCATATAAGCCTCAAAATCTGGCTGAGGTTGTATATTGAAAGAAGCTTGCTGAAAAGTTTTGGCGACTGTGCCAGCATAAGCCACATCTTCTACAATTTCTTCGTAATCAGCCAAATAATCTAAATAATCATTCAATTGACTAGCATTGTGTCCACCGCCGATATGCAAAAAGTTTTTTGTCCATGCTCTATCTTCTAGCGTACACGCATTTTCAGCTTCATAAGATACTACCTTTTCATAATATGCTCTCACATCATTTGGCGTTTTGGCACTCACACGCCCAACCGCAATTTGAGGAATATAAGTACTAGCATCTCTTACTGCCAACATATTATCTGAAGGATGATGTCCCCAAGTAGGAATGAAACAAGCATCATAAGCCGTTGGAGAATTAGCAATATCATAACTAACCGATTTGCCAAATAGAAACAAATAAGCAGGGCTATTTATCCAATTGTCAATAGCATAATTCACAAAGTTGCGAATCGCCATAGGATGTTTTGGCACACCAATAGAAAATTGGTCGTACAATTCTTCCACATTTACGACTACTGTATTGTAATTTCCACCTACGGCAGAAGCACGATAATCGGCATATGCTTGAGCATAATCAGTATTGCCTGTTCGCAAACTTGGGTGCGTCAGTAGTATATAATTACCTTGATTGGCCAATTCTGCAAAATTTGTAAAATTAATGTTTTGCATAGCTATTATATTGATAACAGCACATTGATTTGCTGAACAAGTCAAACAGTCTGGAATACAAGGAAAGCTACAACCCAAATCACAAACAACTTCTGTATTGGCAATATAAATTTCACGCTTTAAACTTGTGTTTGTGCCAGCAGGCAAAACGACTCTATAAATGCCATCTTGAAATACAGGAAACAAACGCAATTTATTAGTCATATCATACAAAACAGGAGCATTGCCGCCATCAAAATTCGCAATTTCCAAATATTTTTCTTCATTGCTTTCTAAAGTAAAAAACAATTTATTTTCGTCATCAAAATTAAATTGACGAGGATAAGTCAAACTCGTATAAGCTACCGCATTGATGTCGGTAGAAGCTTGGTCGCCTACTGAAGTATAAACTACTTCGGTAGTAGTGCCTACATTCGACAAAAAAACATCGGTTTCTAACAACTTAGAATCATAAGCTGCATAGCCTGAATTAATATTGATATAAGGAATACCTCCAATGCTTACTCTAAAATGGTGGTCATCAATAACTGAAAAGTCATCTGAACGGCCAACCACTTTTGTTTCAAAACGAGCTGTTGGAGCTCCTATGCCACTATATTTTGCTGGCGTATTCAAATTATATGTTTGAGAAGAGCCGCCCAAAATAGGAAGTCCTACAAAGCCCTCTCCTTCTTCAAAATCTGGAAAATTATTGTTTGCTCCACCCAAACGAAATGGACGACCTGCACAATGCAAAAAGTTATGCAGGTTCAAAGTCGTGTGCATAAAATAACTTTCTTTTGTAGGTGGTGAGCTGAGGTCATTTACGGTTTGCACAAAACGCTCACCTGTGCTAGTAGCGTCCCATGTCAAATAGTAAGTCAAGCTATCCGAAAACAAACTTTCATGCGTATGCAACTGAAAGCTAGGGTCTTCAAAAAGCTGTGTATCATAGTGTCCATCATTGGCCTCACCATAAAATTCGATATAATCAGCATTAGATAAAGCTCCATCGTTGGTTACATAAATAGGCTGTTCTTCGCCTTTATAAAACAGTTGGAAACCAGCACCTGTTGCGTTGCTCAAACCAACCGACTGCAAGGTGCTATAAGGTATTTGATAAACGCCATTTTTGGCCACCTTAAACTTGTAGTAAGTGTTAGAATAATCTATCCATTCGTTGCCATAATCTTGAGCATACAAACTCGTTATGCTAAAACAACAAAGTAATATCAGTATGATTTTTTTCATTGTAAAAAAATGTTTATGATAATAGTATTAATTTTTTTTAAACTTAATAAATTTACAAACAACCTTAAAATCTTCTTTTTAATTAGAGTGTTTTACAGAAAATTTGGTTGTTTTTCAAAATGCTTTTTTAAAACTTATATGCTATTATTTCCGTTTTAAATAAGTATAAAGACTGTCAAAACACTATTTCTGTCAGTCTTCTAATTTTAAACTCATAAAAAACTGACAATGTTGCACATTTATTGACATTTAGAATACAAAGGTACACTAATTGATAAGTATTTTAAGGCAATTTGAAAAGAAATTTTGTCAGCCAAAACATATATCCATATATTTAAATAAAAATGAACTTTAATAATTTCACGATAAAATCACAAGAAGCCATTGCGAGTGCTCAAGGCGAAGCTTTCAACAGCAATCATCAAACAATGGAAACCTTGCACCTCCTCAAAGGCTTGTTAGAAGTAGATACACACGTCTTACCTTTTATTATTGAAAAAGTAGGTGTAAAACTCCACCGAATCAAAAGTAGAGTTTCAAAAGCTTTAGACCGCTATCCTACGCTAAAAAGTAACTCAGAAAGCCAGCCTTATCCTACTCCAAAAATGGGGCAAACGATTTTCAAAGCTCAGGCTATTGCGAAAGCTTATAAAGATGACTATGTCTCCGTAGAACATCTATTTTTGGCTATCATGGAAACAGGCGGAGATGCTGGTAGCATTCTGAAAGAAGAAGGCTTAGATAAAGCAAGTGTTGAAAAGGCGATGCAAGAATTGAGAAAAGGCGAAAATGTGACCGATGATACTGCCGAATCCAAATATAATGTGCTAGATAAATATGCTATTAATTTGAATAAAATGGCCAACAACGGAAAACTCGACCCTGTGATTGGCCGTGATGAAGAAATCAGACGTTTGCTACATATTCTTTCTCGAAGAACAAAAAACAATCCTATTTTAGTTGGAGCACCAGGCGTTGGAAAAACAGCTATTGCAGAAGGTATTGCTCACCGAATCGTGAATGGCGATGTGCCAGAAAACCTAAAAACAAAAACCGTTTATGCACTAGATATGGGTGCAATGATGGCTGGCTCAAAATATAGAGGTGAGTTTGAAGAGCGTCTAAAAGCCATTATCAAAGAAGTGACGAAAGCAGAAGGCGAAATTTTGATGTTTATCGACGAAATTCATACGCTTGTTGGTGCAGGTGCTACGGAAGGTGGTTCGCTAGATGCAGCCAATATTTTGAAACCCGCTTTGGCTCGTGGACAACTGCGTGCTATTGGTGCGACAACTTTAAAAGAATACCAAAAGTATTTTGAAAAAGATAAAGCCTTAGAAAGACGTTTTCAAAAAGTATTGATTGACGAACCTAATTTGAGCGATGCCATTGCGATTTTAAGAGGCTTAAAAGAACGCTACGAAACACATCACAAAGTAAAAATAAAAGACGAAGCCATTATTACTGCTGTTGAGCTGTCGAGTCGCTATATCACAGACCGATTTTTGCCCGACAAGGCCATTGATTTGATGGACGAAGCTGCTGCAAAATTGCGTTTAGAAATAGACTCTATGCCAGAAGCTTTAGACGAAATTGAAAGACGCATTCGCAAGCTAGAGATTGAAAAAGAAGCCATCAAACGAGATGAAGATTTGCAAAAAAAAGCCACTTTAAACGCCAAATTGATGAAGCTAAATGAAGCCAAAATGCAGTTTATGGCGACATGGAAAGGCGAAAAAGATTTGATAGAAGCGATTCAGAATGAGAAAAAAGCCATTGAAAGCTACAAAACAGAAGCAGAGCAAGCAGAGCGTTTTGGCGATTATGGCAGAGTGGCAGAGTTGCGTTATGGAAAAATAAAAGATGCCGAAAAACAAGTCATTTCTTTAGAAGAAAAATTAGCAAAACTCGACAACAAAAGAATCATTAAAGAAGAAGTTGATTCGGAAGACATCGCCGCTATCGTTTCGAAATGGACGGCTATTCCTGTGAGTAAAATGCTAGAGGGAGAGCGAAAAAAACTGCTTCGCCTCGAAGATGATTTACACAAAAGAGTAGTTGGCCAAAACAGAGCAATTGGTGTTGTGTCTGATGCTATTCGCCGTAGCCGAGCAGGGTTGCAAGACCCAAATCGCCCAATCGGTTCATTTATTTTTATGGGTACAACAGGCGTTGGAAAAACCGAGTTGGCAAAGGCTTTAGCGGAGGTTTTATTCAATGACGAAGCCGCTCTCACACGCATAGATATGTCGGAATATCAAGAACGCTCATCAGTAGCTCGGCTTATCGGTTCGGCACCAGGATATGTAGGATATGAAGAAGGCGGCCAGCTCACAGAGGCAGTTCGCAACAAGCCATATTCAGTTATTTTGCTCGACGAAATCGAAAAAGCACACTTAGATGTTTTCAACTTGCTCTTGCAAGTCATAGAAGATGGCCGCCTAACAGATAGCAAAGGAAGAACCGTAAATTTCAAAAATACCATCATCATTATGACTTCCAATTTGGGAGCAACTATTATTCAAGAGCATTTCGATAAGGCCGAAAAAGATGGTCTGCGAGAAGCCTACCGCAATAGTCGTTCAGAGGTTTTTGAGCTGTTTAGAAAAACATTTCGTCCAGAATTTCTAAACAGAGTAGATGAAATCATTATGTTTAAACCTTTGACAAAGAAAGAGTTAAGGCATATTGTGAAATTGCAAATTGTGGAGTTAGAAAAAATGCTAGATGAGCAAGAGCTTCAAATTAGCCTGACTGACGATGTCGTTGATTGGCTTACAGAATACGGTTTTGACCCACAATATGGAGCAAGGCCATTGAAGCGTTTGATACAAAGAGAAATAACAAATGAGCTTTCTAAAAAGATTTTGGGTGGCGAATTTACTGCCGAAAGTATCTTGCAGATTGATGCAGTAGATGACCGTTTGATTTTTTATACGGTAAAAGATGAAGAATTTAACATTGATTCTCTTTTAAATTGATATTTTTTAAATATTTTATCTCATACTCAAAAATGTAAGTTGCTTTTCACAAAAAAGATTTGCATTTTTGAGTATTTTTATTTATTTTAGAACAAAAATAAAATGGAACAAACACCTACTCCCAAAGAGCCAACTATTGATTATGATGGTCGTTGGAAAACTATTATTGAACAATTATTTGATGATTTTATGGCCTTTTTTATGCCAGATTTATTCAAGGAAATAGATTTTTCTAAAAAGGTCATTTTTTTAGACAAAGAATTGCAAAAAATAATGCCTCAAAAAGAGCGAAAAGGCAAGCGTATCAGCGACTGTTTAGCGAAAGTCCACTTGAAAAACGGAAAAGAAAAATGGATTTTAGTGCATATAGAAGTACAAAGCAGTTATAAAGCCAACTTTTCGGCACGAATGTTTAAGTATTTTTATCGCATTTTCGATAAATATGAACAAGAAATAGCCGCCATCGCCATTTTTACAAATGAAAAACATCCAAAAAATTATAATATTTATAATACAGAGTTTTTTGGCACACAAATCATTTACAAATATAACACCTATAAAATTAGTGAACAATCAGTAGAGAGTTTGCAAAAACATAAAAATCCGTTTGCTTTAGCCGTTTTAGCCAATAAATATGTGTTGGCCAGCAAAAACAAAAAACGCCAACGTTTGCAATTTAAGATTGAACTTTTTAAATTGATGCATCAACATAATTTTTCTTTTGAAAAAACTCAAGATGTATTCAATTTTATTCAATATTTAATGCTCTTGCCAGAAGAACTAGAGCTAGAGTTTAATCATACTATTTTAGAAACCTATAAACAAGAACAAGAAATGAAAGATACAGTTGCAGAACCAGCGATACTCAGTTTAATGAAGCAATGTGTTGAATACTACTATGGCGATACTTTCGAAAATCTACTAGAAAAAGAACGACAAAAAGCAGAGCAGAAAGTAGTGCTTGAACGACAAAAAGCAGAACAGAAAGTAGTACTTGAACGACAAAAAGCAGAAC
>JBMZCV010000109.1:0-18140 GCA_049613665.1 Chitinophagales bacterium
TGTGAGTCCCAAACCCAGTCATCGCCTTGTTCGTCCCAAATCCAGCCATACTGTGAGTCCCAAATCCAGTCACCATCTTGTTCATTCCAAGCCCAATGATTTTGTGAGTTCCAAGCCCAGTTACTATTATTATTTTGAGCTAAAATATTGCAACATAAAGATAGACAACATAGAAAGGCTATTATCTGAAGATAAATATATTTTGAAATGTTCATTTGTTTAAGTAGTTTAGATTTAAAAATTTAGTCATTATAGATAGTTGTCATAGCTTTGGAGTAATGGAGTCAATACTTTATTACAAATCTACAATAAAATAAAAAAAAAAATGTACCTTTATTCAAGATTTCTTACACACTCAAAATAGTAAAAAAAAACAGCAATAATGCGAAATATTTTAACTATTGTTAATAATTTGACAAAAGAAGAAAAGCGATATTTTCGTTTATACTTGCTTCGAGTCAAAGGTAAAAACCAATCTGGAAAGAAAATAAGTGAACTTTTTGATGCCGTAGAATCCAAAAAGTTTTTAAGTGAGCAAGCTTTAGCCGAGCATTTTTATCCGAAAACAAAAAACAAAAATGCTTATTATCGCCTTAAAAACCGTTTTTTTGATGATTTGGAACAAAGCCTTTTGATGCAGCACAGTAGCTTTGATGAACGCATGGAGATTATCAAACAAATAAGTATTGCACGAATATATGCCCAAAAGTCGTTGTATAGCGAGGCTTTTTCTGCTTTGGCAAAGGCCGAAAAGAAAGCGGAAAAGCTAGATTACTTTGATATTTTAAGTGTTATTTATCGAGAAATAGTCGGAATCTGTTTTTATTATCCTACTGCAAATATACAAGAGTATCTAGAGAAGCAAGCAAAAAATGTGCAGAAGTATCAAGAGTGGCTAAAATATGACCAAATTGTGCAATATATTAAATATCGTTTTAAGCAAACAAATTATGATTTGCGAGACAATAGCCTTGTTGATGCTTTGCAAGACATTCAAAACAGTTTTGGTGTAGAGGAAATGGTGTTGAAATCGCCCAAAATACGTTTTACGATAGACGACTGCGTAAAACAAGCACTTTTACAAAAAAAAGACTTTAAACAATTAGAAACCTACTTACTCAAAACTTACGAAACTTTTACAAAAGACGAACTTTATACACAAGCTTCTCACGAAAAATTGATACACACACTTGTTTGGATTATCAATACTTTGTTTAAAAATTGTAAGTTTGAGAAAACACTCATTTACACTCAAAAACTGCATGATGCCTTAGAACAATATAATCAAGTTTATTACGAAAAATATATTTGGACATATTATCAATGTCAAGTGACGCAGTTTTTTTATTCTAATCAATGTGAGAAGGCAGTTAATTTGCTACAAAATTTGATAAAAAAAGGCTTGCCTAAAGGAATTTTGTACTACGACCTTTTTGTTCATCTCAATTTATCGGTTGTTTACTATTGTATGAATAATGTTGATAAGGCCTTATCGTATTTGTCGGTTTTATTTGTAAATGAAACCTACAAAAAATTGTCACCTCAATTGCAACTTCGTTTGGCTTTAGTAGAAATAATCTTACATTTTGAGCATGAAGATTTTTTATTTATTGACTATAAAATTACAGAAACAAGACGCTTGTTTAAAAAAATGCTGGCTAAACCAGATTATATTCGTGAGAAAAATTTTTTAAAAATCATAAAAAAAGGAATAAATAAGCTAAAACCATTTCAGAATACTTTGGTTGTCAAAGCTGCAAAAGCATTTATTGAAAATTCTCCAAAATATGAGCCTGTTTCAAATGAAAGTATTAGTTATAGGGTTTGGCTCGAAGCGAAAATGAATAAAAAAACGTATTATGAAATGATATTCAAAAATATTGAAAAGCTGTAAGTAAGAAATTATGGTTCTCTGACAATTTGGGAGTTAAAAGAAATAACATAAGGAAGAAATTATATCGTTCGTGCAGTCTGTTTTGGCACATTGTTCATTTTTTTACTTGACCAAAAAAAACGAACCAAAAAAATCAAGACTTATTAAAAATCTTAACGCTTTTTTTGCACCAAAAGACTAATTTTTAAAAGGTCGTTCTTTTTGATTTTCCGACGGCAAAAACATATTTTTTATTTTCATTGTATTAAAAATAAAAAAGCCCAGATTGCCAGAGAGTCTAAATTATTAATTCGTAATTATAAATTATGAATGATGTTTAGCAACTAAAAACTATCAATTAAAAACTTCAAACTAGAATACATTATGCTGCATCAAAATATACAAATTAATCGTGATATTCCATTTAACAAAGCGTTTCAAACAGGAAAAGAAACGGATTATATCAGACAAGCCGTAGCTTCGGGCAAGCTTTCGGGCGATGGCATGTTTACGAAAAAATGTCATGCTTTTTTTGAGCAAAAATATAGTTTTCGCAAAGCATTATTGACTACTTCTTGCACAGATGCTCTCGAAATGTGTGCTTTGTTGCTAAATATCGAAAAAGGCGATGAGGTGATTATTCCGAGTTATAATTTTGTGTCGGCAGCGAATGCTTTTGCTTTGCGTGGTGCAAAAATTGTGTTTGCCGATAGCCGTGCCGACAATCCGAATATTGATGAAACGATTTTGGAAAGTTTAATTACGGAACGCACAAAAGCAATTGTCGTTGTGCATTATGCAGGCGTGGCTTGCGAGATGGAAAAAATCATGCAAATAGCTGAAAAGCACAATGTTTTTGTGATAGAAGATGCTGCTCACGCCATTGATTCTTTCTACGATAACAAATCTTTAGGCAGTATTGGACATCTGGCTACTTTTTCGTTTCACGACACAAAAAATGTGATAGCAGGAGAGGGGGGAATGCTCGTGATTAATGATGAACGTTTTGCGAAACGTGCCGAAATTATTAGAGAAAAAGGCACAAATAGAGCGGCTTTTTATCGTGGCGAAGTCGATAAATATCAGTGGGTAGATATTGGTTCTTCTTTCTTGCCTTCCGAGTTGATAGCGGCTTTTCTTTTTGCTCAACTTGAACATCTAGAGCAAATTCAAGCCAAAAGGGTAGCGGTTTGGCAGCGATATTACGACAATTTGAAAGCTCTGCCACAGCAAGTAAACATTAAGTTGCCACAATTGCCACAGCATACAACTTGCAATGGTCATTTATTTTATTTGGTGTGCGAAAACTTAGAACAACGTACTCAACTCATTGATTTTCTGCGAGCAAAAGACATTTATGCTGTTTTTCACTACATCAGCTTGCATGATTCGCCTTATTTTGAGGCTAAACATGATGGCCGCTTGTTGCCGCAAACACAGCGTTATACAGATTGTTTGGTCAGATTACCTTTGTATTATGAGCTAAGTATGGCGGAAGTGGATTATGTTTGCCAGATGGTTTTTGATTTTTTTGCTCAATAATATGGCATTTATTTAGAATTTGCATTTCAGTTTTTTTGTTTAAAAAGCAAAGATATATACATATCAGTTGACAATTTTTTAATTCTTGTAACAGCAATTCTCGGTTTAACAAAAGAAACTATTTAAAAAAAAAATGATTGAAAACTATCATTTCAAAGGTTTCAAATTGCTTCTTTTATTAATTTCGACTGTTGAAAATCGCTGTGGTCTTAGTTTTCTATCTAAATTTCGAGCTGCTTTTGGCTTAGAAAATTCCTCTGCCATTTTCTTAAAAACAGTTTGAAATGCACCCAGTTGATGACGACCAAAAAGTGTATGGCCTGCTTCATATCGCTGCACTTTATACTCTTCATAAGTTGTTGTATAACCAGCATATTCATTAGCATATGAAGAAATAAAAACGACTTCTACGCCCACATTTTTCAAAGATTTTAAAATTGTCTCTTGCAAACGATTATGAGCAATAGTTGTTATTTCGGTCGGCAAACCTACAATAGCGATATTGCCTATTCTCAAAATTTGAAGCGGCAAGATTTTTGGAACAAGGCTATGTTCTTCTAATGCTCCTATCTTTAGCTGCCGCAAAATCTCTCCAATGACTATATCAGTTTTTCCAAGTTGATTTAAAAGAAAAGTAGGCATTTTTTTGCGATTATATTTCAACATTTCAATACCAAATAGACTTTTCTCGACGGCATCAATCGCTATTTTTTTAGGGGCTTGACTTTTATGTAATTGTTTTTTATATGCCCGCTTGCTTTTTTTGAGAAAAGGATAACGAATATAGTAACTCAATTTGCTCATAGCAGCTACAAAATTCAGTTGTTTTCTTGTCAAATTGGTATCTTTATAATACATAATACCCGATAAAAAAGGCGTTCCCAAACAAGCCGATGAAGTTGTTGCTTCTTTTTCTCCATTTGCAAAAGCTTCATCTAGCGAAATCTTCGATATATCTACATAAATCAATTCGCAATCTATTGGCCCTTTTACTTGTTTTCCTATGTTTAAATTACTAATTTCTAGAGCTTTTTCTGCCTGTTTTTTACCATTCCATTTTGCTTGTTTAATACTCGAAAAAGCATGATTATATGTAGAATCTTGCAAAACCTGCTTCATAGTTTCATCAAAGCTTTCATGATTGTGAAAGTCAGAAGTTAGCACATCTCCTGCTGCTGCTTGTGCAAAAATCGCTATTGCATTACTATTCATGTTTTTCTCTGCATACTCTGCTGCATATCCTTTACTTGCACCATTGATATGATTATGTTCGCCTTGCATTTCAGTAGGATGCACACCAAACCAATTGATAAAGCCAAGTGTTTCGCCATTTTCGTTTTCAAAGTTCATCAAAGGCATATTTCTATTTAGTGCCAAATTTGTTTGCTCTCGTTTGAGTGGTTTTTCTATCTCTTCATTTTTATTATATGCTTTCAAAGCTCGGTTAAATGCTATGGGTATTTTGGGCGAAAATATGCCTTCTTTAATGCGAATAGTACATAATTCTTCTGATTCAAGGGCTTGAACAACCGAATCGTACATTTTTTCAACCGTAAACAACACTAAATTGGGATTGAAACCAGGAGCAGAAGTCATGTATAAAGGATGATGCGACATTCCAGACGGAGCACAATGCGTATGTGACGCTGTTATGATGAGGTTTGCTTCTTTAAAATTAGGCAGTAAGTTTTCTTGTATTTTTTTGAGCAAACCCTCATGTAAAGGCTGAAAAATAGCACCTAAATCTGCGTGTACATAAATAAACTGTTTACTATCGCTAGGTGTTTTTATGCTAATAGCTCGACTATATATTTTTGAAGTAAACGGCTGTTGTTTTCGAATTCTTTGATGATAATTTCCATAGCCAAATAAACCTAACGAATCTGAAATGTAAGTAATATCGGTTTTTCCAAAGCCAACCAAATACAAACTATCTAGTGTTTGGGAATGTAGTAAGCAAACATGAAACAAACACAAAACTCCAATCAAATACCATTTAATTTTTTTCATTATATTCTTTCTCAATGATTCTGACATTTTTTATAAGACTTTTCAGTTAAATAAAAAAACGCCTTTTGGCAAGGGAAACATACTATTTTTCAGTTCGAAAGGCTATAAAAAGGGCAAATATTGGCTGCTTTAGCCTAAAAAAATAGTATGTTTAAGCCTTTGATAAAAAATGTATAAATATTTGAACTATTATCTTCTGCAATCTCAAAAATAAAATTAAAACATATGATTTTTTTTATAACTTAGTAGAAGAAATTTAATAAATTAGACCAAATCCCCATTAAAATAACGTCTAGTGGCCTAAAGATACTATTTTTCGGCAAAATAGACTATAAAAATAATGGTTGTCTGACAATTTGGGTGTTCACTTTTATAACAAAAAATAGATAAGGTTTTTTATGTATTTTTTTTGTTATAAGAGAAAAAAAGAAGCTATTTTGAATGATAATCGCAGGAAAAAGTTAAACGATTTTTTAGCATTTTTAAAAGTAGGTAATGCTATTGTTCATGAAATAAAATATTTGTTATAAAAGAACTCATCTAGCTTTTTTTATAAACAATAGAAAACATATATATTTAAGTGTCAAAGCATTTTTTAGTCAAAAAAAAGGTTTGAATAATCTCTAATAAAAGTGAAGTTATTTTCGTGTCTCAACTTCAAACTTTACGGCACATTTTTTGTCTAATTACTTGTGTACTAAAAACCTCCAAAATATGAAGAATGAAATTAATATTTTTATTGCCTATTCTCGTGAAGATACAGCATATATCCATAAATTGCGAAAATATCTGCATCCATTGCAACGGAATAGAGCGATAAAAATATGGTATGATGGCGAAATCATAGCAGGTACAGTTTGGGAGGAGGAAATAAAAAAACATTTGCACGCTGCTGACATCATTTTATTGTTGGTAAGTAGCAATTCTTTGTATTCTGAATATTTTTATGATAAAGAGGTAAAGGAGGCTTTAGAGCGACACGAAGCTGCAAAAACAACTGTTATTCCTGTTATTTTAGCAGCTTGTTTGTGGGAAGAAACACCGCTTAGAGATTTGCAAGTATTGCCAAAAGATGGATTTCCTATAGATAATTGGTCGAAAGAAGCTGATGCTTATGTGAATATTGTGAGAGGTATTAGCAAAAGGATAGATATTATACATGATAGAAGGAGTCAAACTGCTGAAGCTATCGCAATTGAAAAGCGAAAAAGAAAGGCGGACGAAGTAGCAGCTTTGACTGAGAAACAAGAGGAGGAACGACAACAACAAGTAGCTGCTGAAAAAGCTGCTGAAAAACAGGCAGAGCAAGATAGAAGAAAAAAAGTGGAAAAAGAAGCGACTGAAAAACGACTGACTTCGATAAAACGAGAATTAGAAAAAGCGACAAATGCTTTTGAAAATGCTGATTATAGGCAAACAATCATATTGGCTAAGACAGTATTAAGGTTAGATAGAAATAATAATATAGCAAAACAACTGAAAAGTGCTGCTGAAAAGGTATTGAATGAGCAACGAAAAGCAGTATTTGCCAAAATAACAAAAAACAAACTGATTAAATTTGGTATTCCAACTACTTTGAGTATTTTGCTGCTTTTTTTTGTATTTAAACAATATGCTGCTGAGGCTGATACAAAGGCTAGTTTTTATGGTTTTAGAGATATGGATAAAAAAGGCAAATGGGGAATAATGAGTGAGAAAAATGATACGATTGTAGCCGCAATATATGATAACATAGGCAAATTTGATGGGAAATATATGGCTGTCGAAAAAGCAGATAAATGGGGATATATTGATAAAACAGGCCGTGTTATTGTACCTCTTGAGTATGATAATGTAAGTTTTGAAGGTTTTGAAAATGATATAGCGGAGGTAAAAAAAGACACTTTGGTTTACTATATCAATCCTAAAGGTGACTGTGTGAAAAATTGCCCAACGGATAAAAAAGAGAAAGTTCTTGAAAAACAATATCAAAAGCTGGTTGAGGAAGGTAATGAGCTGTTTTTGGCAGAAAAACAGGAGCAAGCAATAGCAAAATATGAAGCAGCTCTAAAAATAAATAGCACAGGGCAAGCAGCTAAAGATGGCTTGGCTAAGTGCAAACTTGCAATTGAGGTACAAAAGAAAAGTGCAAAAGCACAAGAACAAAAAATACAAAAAAAATATGATGCTTTGATAAAAGAGGCCAATCAATTTTATGAACAGAAAGAGTTTTGGTCTGCTAAAACTAAATTTGAGGAGGCACTCAAACATAAACCGAATAGTAGTAAAGCCAAGTCTGGTATAGAAAAATGCAAGGAGGCTATGCAAACACAACAAAATACGCCTAAAGGTAGTGAGTGTGGAAATTAGTATTTTATTTTAATAATAACTAAATATTATTCAATACTATTAAAAAATTAAGGAGCTAGTTTCAACGAAATGCAAAGTTTTTGTCTAAAATTATTAAAAAGTAGGAGGGAGTTTTTAAAGTTTCCTCCTACTTTTTAATTTGTTTTTTCTGAATATTATAAATATTTAATTCAACTTATACTTCAAACCCTCGATTTCTTCCAGCGTATCAAACACCTTCTTAATAGGTGCAAGGCGATACATAGCAGACGACAACTGCACTTCGCTTTTACTTTCTCTATCGACAATTTGCATTTTCAAAGCCATCTGGCCAGGGTGTTGTTTGCACAAACGTCTAAGCTTTGTTATCATGTTGTCATTGATGCCTTGTAGAGCTACCGTTATCGTCACACTTTTGGCGTTTTCCTCCATGATAGCCGAGAGCAAACGCACCTGTTGTACTTTCAATTCATATCTATCGCCACGCCAATTGCCTTGATAGCGACCTTTGATAAAAACGAACTGCCCAGCATCAAAATAATTTCTGAAATTGATATAATCTTCGCCAAAAAGCACCATTTCAAAAGCACCAGAATAATCTTCTATGGTAAATCTACCGAAAGGCTTGCCATTTTTGCCCGTTTTGTGCATCGCATCCATCACGATACCGCCCACAGACACTTCTTTATCTTTGCAATTGTCGAGATTATCGAAAGAAGTCGTACAGAAATTATCCATTTCAGCCTTATAATTGTCGAGTGGATGGCCAGACAAATAAACGCCAATGGTTTCACGCTCCTTGTTAAGACGGTCAATCAATGGCCATTCTTCGCATTCTTCTACTTTTGGCGTTTGCACGGTACTTGAAGTTGCTGCACCAAAAAGCGAAGAACCTGCATTACTCATATTTTTTTGATACGCATTGCCAAAACGAATACTTGTCTCTAGCAAAGTTGGGTCTTTTTCGCCCATGCCTTTGTGGAAATATTGAGAGCGTTTGATGTCGAAACTATCGAAAGCACCTGCCAAAGCCAAATTTTCTAATGATTTTTTATTGACGGTTCGCAAATTGACACGCATCACGACATCGAAAAAGTCTTTGAACATACCTTTTTCTGTTCGTTCCGAAATAATACCTTCTACTGCCGCTTCGCCTACGCCTTTTATGGCCGCCAAAGCATAGCGAATTTCACCTTTCGGATTTACCGTAAATTTGAGCTTGCTTTCATTGATGTCTGGCAATTTTGTCGTGATATTCATGCGATTGCATTCTGCCAAAAAGAACGTCACCTTTTTTATATCATTCATGTTGTGCGTCAAAACGGCTGCCATATATTCGGCAGGATAGTTGGCTTTTAGAAAAGCGGTGTGAAAAGCTACCACAGAATAGGCTGCCGAGTGAGAGCGATTGAAACCATAAGCTGCAAACTTTTCCATGATGTCGAAAATCTCATCAGCTTTTTTCTCTTCAACGCCTTTTTCCATTGCACCTTTTCGGAAAATCACACGCTGACGCTGCATTTCTTCTAGCTTTTTCTTACCCATCGCACGCCTCAGCAAATCCGCTTGTCCGAGTGAGTAGCCAGCCATGATTTGAGCCGTTTGCATAATTTGCTCCTGATAAACCATAATTCCGTAAGATGGTTTCAAAATCGGTTCGAGCCATTCATGCGGATATTCCACCTTTTCTTTTCCGTGTTTTCTATCAATGAAAGAAGGAATATAATCCATCGGGCCAGGACGATACAAGGCATTCATCGCAATTAAATCCTCAATATTTGTCGGCTTTAATTGCTTCATGTATTTTTGCATTCCTGGACTCTCAAACTGAAACACGCCTACCGTTTCTCCACGCTGAAAAAGCTGATATGTTTTTGGGTCTTCTAGCTGTTCGGCTATCAAATCTGGGTCTATACGTTTGGTTTCTGGATTAATGATATTTGGGGTAAACTTTTCTATTTTCTTGTTGCTGAACCTATTATGTATGTTTTCTATTGCATCTTTGATAATCGTTAAAGTTTTTAGACCCAAAAAGTCCATCTTCAACATACCAGCATCTTCAATTACTTTTCCATCAAATTGCGTCACCCACAAATCGGCATCTTTGGCCGTGCAAACAGGAATATAATCGGTCAAATCGTCTGGAGCAATGATAACACCTGCGGCGTGTATGCCTCTATGACGCACCGAACCTTCCAAAACCTCCGCCATTTTTAAGGTTTTGCCATACACTGTATCTTCTTGAAGGCGGTAAGATTGCAAGTCTTCTACTTCTTTGAATGCTTTTTTGAGTGTCACTTTCGGCCCTTCTGGCACCATTTTAGAAATTCGATTGGCTTCTGCAAGAGGTAATTCCAACACACGAGCAACATCTTTTATCGAACTTTTGGCAGCCATTGTTCCATAAGTAATAATTTGAGCTACCTGTTTTTTTCCATACTTTTCTACTACATAATCAATCACTCTTTGTCGCCCTTCATCATCAAAATCAATATCAATATCGGGCATCGACACCCTTTCTGGATTTAGGAAACGCTCGAAAAGTAGATTGTATTTTATTGGGTCAATATTTGTTATTTCGGTGCAATAAGCCACCACCGAACCAGCCGCCGAACCACGGCCAGGCCCTACGGCTACATTAATATCTTTTGCTGCTTTAATAAAATCTTGCACAATCAAAAAATATCCTGGGAAACCCATATTCTTGATAATTTTCAACTCATGTTCAAGGCGTTCAACTACGGTTGCCGACAGTTCGCCATAGCGTCTTTTTGCACCTTCAAAACACAAATGTTTCAAATAATCATCTTGCGTCTGAAATTCTGGCGAAATTGTGTAATTGGGCATCAAGATGTCACGCTTCAAATTCAAAATTTCTACCTTATCCGCAATTTCAATCGTCGTTTCCAAACTTTCAGGCACATCGTGAAACAACTTAGCCATTTCATCTGTCGTTTTGAAATAAAACTGGCCGCCAGGTTTGAAGCCAAAACGCTCTTTCGTTTTTTCGCCTTTATACATAATAGTATTGCGAAACTTCAAACTTTCAGCTATCGGAATACCTTTTAAACTACCGCTATTGATGCAAAGCAAAGCGTCATGTGCGTCCCAATCTTCTTGTTCTACATAATGGCTGTCGTTTGTCGCAATCATTTTGACATTGTGCTTCTTCGACCATTTTATCAAAATCTGATTGATGTCTTCTTGGCTAATGCCTGTTCTGTCGATATTGACGATGTTGTGTCGTTGAAGTTCTACATAATAGTCATCGCCAAAAATTTTGAGCCATTTCAAAAATACTTTTTCGCCAGCTTCTTCGCCTTCGTTCAAAATGGCTTGTTGCACTTGCGAACCCAAACAGCAAGTTGTAGCGACCAATCCTTCGCTATATCTTTCTATCATTTCGATGCTCACACGAGGAAAATTGCTATAATATCCTATCGTGAAACCTTGAGAAACAATTTTGCACAAATTTTGATAGCCTTTTGCATTTTTTGCCAACAACAACTGATGATAACGCTTATCACGGTTTTGTTTTGTAAAACTCTTGCGTGTTGGGTCAGCTACTACATAGACTTCGCAGCCCAAAATCGGTTTGATATTGTGCTTTTTGGCATAAGACCAAAATTTGAAAACGCCAAACATATTTCCATGGTCGGTGATAGCGACGGCTTTTTGACCATCTCTAACGGCTTTTTGCATCATCGTATTGATGTCGGCAGCTCCGTCTAGCAATGAATATTGTGTGTGGCAATGTAGGTGACAAAATTGAGGCATAAATTTAGTTTTTAGTTTTTAATGTTGAGTTTTTAGTTTTTTAAAGAAAAAATACCAATAAATAAGTTTCTAACTTGTGCTAAACCAAAAAAAATAGTTGTTTTTTTTCATATTTCAAAGATAGACATATTCTAGATTTTTGAGTGGAAATCTCTAGCATTTTTTTAGTGGTAAAACAAAACTAAATCTTGTCTATACTGTTTTGCTTTTTTTACCCATTCTTTCATTTCGATTAGTTGCTCTTCATCGTCCAACTTTTCTTCGCACATCGCTAAAAAATCATCTGACATAGCAGCATATCGCAATACGAAAACGACAGGAAAATCGTCTGGTTCAGGTATTTCCATAGGAGAATCGATGTCGTATAATTTAAAAAACGGATTGTCCCAAAAAAAATCGGCACTAGCAGAATACCAAGCATTATTATTTAAGTGACCACCCAAATACTCAACAAGACCTTTTATCGCATACCAGTATTTGTATCCCAAATTTTGATGTGAAGCTTTTGATTCATCTATCATTTCTGAAATTAAAGCTCTATTTGAAAGACCGCCAGCTTCATCTTCAAAATCATGAAGATAGCGAAGGCAAGCATTTTTGGCTTTTGTACGTTTGTTTGTTTTTTCATTGCCGAATCGTGTGCCTACTCTAGCCAAATTTACTCGATATGGCATTATTCCGTAGCTCATAGTTTTTCTTTTTAGTTTAAATAAAAAAGTTGCGAAAGTTACACTTTTTTATCAAAAAAACATTTGAATCTTTAAACTTTCAAGTGAAATATATATTGTCATTTAAATGACACAATAAGGGGTTTTGAATGATTTTTACTTTACTTATGCTTGATAAAAATTATCTTTAATGTCGAACTTTAACTATAAAAAAATAAATATGGAAGAACAAAATATTTCAGCTTGGCAAAATATGCTTGACCGTTTATCAAATTGGATTGATTTAGCGATACTAAATTTGCCCAATGTGTTAATTGCGATTATCATTTTTATCATTACTTATTGGCTATCCAGAAATTTACAAAATTGGTCAGATAAAGCACTCAAAAAAATCATCAAGCAAGCTTCTGTGAGAGGATTAATATCAAATATAGCATCAATTATTGTGATTGCTTTAGGCTTGTTTTTGGCTTTGGGCGTTTTAAACCTTGACCAAGTTTTAAAATCACTTTTGGCAGGTGCAGGAGTAGCAGGTTTGGCCGTAGGTTTGGCTTTACAAGGCACACTTTCCAACACTTTTTCAGGCATTTTTTTGGCTGTCAATGATATTTTAAATGTAGGAGATTGGATAGAAACAAATGGATTTGCTGGGCGAGTAATTGAAATAGACCTTAGAAATACTAAAATTAAAGAAGCTGATAATAATATTGTTATCGTACCCAATAAATTAGTATTGGATAATCCTTTCAAAAATTATGGTTTAACACAAAGGTTGAGAACAAGTATCTCATGTGGCGTTAGCTATGACTCTGATTTGAAAATGGTAAGACGTATTGCGGTTGAAACTATCAAAAAAATGTATCCACCAATAAACAACGAAAAAATAGAATTTCATTATTTAAATTTTGGAGGCAGTTCTATTGATTTTCAACTTAGATTTTGGGTAAATGCTACTGCAAATCTAACGGCCACAGAAGCCAAAAGCGAAGCTATTATTGCTATAAAAGAGGCTTTCGACAAACACGAAATTGATATACCATATCCTATTCGAACGATTTATACTCAAGAGTAAAAAAAGATAATTATTTAAGTTAGTGCATCAAAAATTTAAGCATATTTTTTTTAGAATAACGCAATCAATATTTGCCTTTTTATGGACTATTTTACTGAAAAATAGCATGTTTTCCTTGCCAAAAAATGTTTCTTTTGTTAAAACGAGAATAGCTATCTTACATTTAAATAATTGAAAAAAAACTATTAATTAAAAATAGAATAGAAGTGTTATCACGCTAACAATATAAACTGTCAGCTTGATAACACTTCTTTATTTTGAAATGTGTTATCTATACAGATATTACTACTTTACAGTTGAAACAATTTTTAATTTTTGCTGCATATACATACATGCAAATGAATTAGCTGAAAATCAAATTTTTAAACAAAAAAACACATATATGAATTAGTGAATAAAAAAGTCGGAATATGCCGAAAAAAGACTTTAAACAGAAGTAAGCACTACTATTCAATAAAAATGAAAAAAATGAAAAAATTAAAACTAGCTTTATTTGTTGCTTTTTTAGGAGCTTTAACTTTTACGGGTTGCAAAGATGATAATGATGATAAAGTAACTGTTATGAAAAAAGACATTATATTATCTGCCGAAAATGCTATTCCTTCATATGGTGGCAGCGAAACAGGTACGATAACTATGGAATTGTTTGAAGATAATACAATGGACTTCACGATTATGGTAAGCGGTTTGGCTTCTTCCGATGACCTAACTGCTGCTCATATACATAGTGGCGATGTGGTTTCGACAGGCGATGTCGTTTTGGTTTTGGTAGATGGAACTGATATTACTTTTTCGGGCAATACAGGAAGTGCTACTATTACTTTGACCGATGCACAAGTAGTGGCGTTGGAAGGTAGCGACTTGTATGTAAATGTACATTCGGTAGAAGCACCAGGTGGTTTGGTAAGAGGGCAAGTAGATAAAACGATTGACCATGCTTTTAATATAGCCTTATCTCCAGCCAACGAAGTGCCTGCAATTATGGATAGAAACGAAGATGGCAATGCTTATTTGAGAGTTGTTGGTTCTACTCTATATTATAAGGTGCAAGTCAATAACCTATCTGGCTCAGACGCTATTGCAGGTGGACATATTCATGAAGGTACTGCTTCGGAAAATGGCGGCGTATTTTTAGACCTTGATATAGCCGATGGCACTCAGGTTGATGTCACTAAAATGGTTCAACTAGGTAGTACCGAAATGACGACTTTAAGTAATGATGCTTTGTATGTTAATATACATTCGGTAGAAATGCCAGGCGGTTTGATGCGTGGACAAATTCGATAAATAATACGAGATATGAATTTTCTAAAAATGGGAGCTTTAATTTTAAAGCTCCCATTTTTTTTTGCTAAATAGTTAGACTAAAACAATGTAACATCTCGCTAAAAGCTAAGAATGTTTTTTTTAAAGCATCAGCAACAAATTAGACACCTAAATAGCAGGCATATTTATGTGACATTGATTTTCAACCATCGTCTTATAAAATACAGTACAAAGCCATATGTAATATTCATGTAAATTGAACTTTTGTAAGGTAAAGTTGTTTTTTTAGAACTTATAGTTACATTTCAACCATTAGTGGTTTTGACTAAAAAGCGTTTTTTTCTACTAATAAGTGCCAAGCACTATTTAATAAACGGTCGATTCGTTGCTAACGCATTGATAATCAGTGTGTTAGCTTCAACGAGAAGTATCATTATTTCTGTCCAACTACTTACTAAGGCTTCTTTCACTCAAAAAAGTGCTATTAAGTCAAAAATAAACATGTTTAAACAACATATTTGTTCTATTGGCTGAATAGTTACGATTTTTAAAAAAAAATATAAAAATGGCAAAAAAAAATACTACCTTAGATAAAATTCTTCATAAGATTGATGAGGCAGAAAATAATAAGAAATTATATAAAGAATTGTTGAAGCTTTATAAAACTTGTGGAAGCTTGGAAAAAAAACTTGCCATTTATAAAGATAAGAATAAGCTTTTAAAGCAAAAAAATGCAAAACTTAAAAATAATTATAAGCAAGAAAAAGCAAGATTAGAAGCTATTGAAAGTGAAGTTGAGAAGTGGCAAACAGCAAATGTAAGTTTGCGAGATGAGTTAGAAGCAGTTCTTGAGTCGCAAAGCAACAAGCAATTGGAAGTAAGTGATTTGGAAGAAAAATTGATAGGTTTGGAAGATGGAAATCTTTTTTTTCAACAAAAAAATGAGGAATTGGAGGAGCAAGTGAATGACTTAGAAATACGTTTGGCAGAGCTTCAGGTGCATCACGATACTATCAATTCGGAAAATGATGACTATAATAATAAAATATCAACTTTAGAATTTTCGTTGGCAGATTTGCAAATACATCATAAAAATGCTCAAAATAGCAAAGTTGATTTGCAAAATGAGCTAGCAGATTTGCAACAAAAACATGAAGTCGTTGAAAATAAGAATGTGGAACTAACTGCAAAAGTAACCGAATTTGCAGGACAGTTAGCTAACTTGCAGCATGAACATGACCTTATACCACCATCAAACAAAGAGTTGGAAGATAAAGTAGGTCGTTTAGAAGTCAATTTATTGGATTTTATGGCAGTTAATGCCAAAATTCAAGAAGAAAATGCAAAATTAACTTCAAAAATTGCAGATTTGGCAAATAAATTGTCTATTTTGCATAGCGAAAAAGAAGGTATCAAAAAAGAATATGTGGCTTGTGAAGCACAAAAAAAATCTTTGGAAACAGAATTAGAAAACTTGCAAACAACAAAAGCAGTTTCAAATAAAAAAGCGGCCGATAAAAAAGCTGAGAATGTATTGAAACGCATAGCAGCAAAAGCTAGTGAAATAGACTTCAACCGTATTGGAGTTGCCAAAGAAAGCGAAAAAGATGATTTGAAACGCATCAAAGGAATTGGAGCTTATATAGAGCAAAAGCTAAATGTATTGGGACTTTATACCTTGCAACAAATAGCGAACTTGAATGAAGAAGATGTAGATAATATCAATAAAATTATCGAGTTTTTTCCAGGTAGAGCTAAACGTGATAAATGGGTAGAGCAAGCTCAAAAAATGGTGAGCATCAAGTAAAAATATCTTGAAGTAGTCTCTTTAAACAATATGCCATATAATAACATCATTTAAATTGATAAATGGGTATATTGTTTGTAAATATAAAAGTAGTAGTTTTTTTCATAATGTTGATAGTTTGGTGATAAGTCTAGTCGTGCTTTTTATAAGCTGCGACTACTTTTCACCATTTTCAAAAAACAACAATACGATATATTATATTTTGATTGAAAAAACTAATTTGTGCTAACATACCAAAAAAGCATGTGTTAGCTTTTGCAATTGAATAATTTAGTTTAATATTTTAATAAAGTAAGTATAAAGTTTTTGTTTTTGATTTTTTATTGTTATATTTGCTATGACAATAACACAAAAGATTATTAATTTTTGACTAAAAAAGAAGTCTGTTGATTAGGCTAGCTTTTAAAATACTAAAGTAGTAGTTTTTTTCATAATGTTGATAGTTTGGTGAATAATTAGTCGTGGTACTTTAGTGCCACGATTTTTTATCACCTTTTTCTTTTTTTATGAAAAATTAATAATGAGTCATTTGCGTAAAACTTAGACATGAACCATGTTTTTAATCATCTTCATCTTGTTCACGCCACAAAGCACCATATTTTTCTACTAGAATATCGTCATAGTAATCTGCTTTTTCTGCTAAGGTTTTAATCATTTTTGTAGCAGTTGTTTTCATAAAATGACTTTCATATACGATAAAAGACAAAATAATATCTCGTTTATCAATACAAAAAGTTACTTCATCTAATAAGTAGTTTTCTCGCAACAAAAATTCATATAACGCTCCGATATTTTGACGAGGCAATTTGCATAAATGAGCTTCTCCAACGATATAACGCATTTTTTCGTAATAAGCAACAACAATATTAGCACTACCTTCTTTGATTTGCCACAAATTGTATTCTCTTCTTGCCAACTTAGCGTTATGTCCTAAGTCTTCGATGATATCTTCGATAATTTGTGTTTTGCCCAAAGGCTTATAATACATTTCTTCTTGGGCAAATGCGACCTCAGAGCCACAATGAGGACAATATTTATTGCTTTCGACATCTATTTGCAAAACCATATTGGAACAAGAAGCACAGCGTGCTACTCGCTCGCCATAGTGATGCTGATAATCGCTCAAAGCTTCATGCAAATAAACGGCTGGCAAAGCAAACCCCAAACTTTCACCACCTTGAATAATAAAAGTATTTACACCAACTACTTCTCCCGCTTTATTGACAAGCGGCCCACCACTATTTCCAGGATTAATTGCGGCATCAATCTGAACATAATTGATGTGATTGTACAAGCGTTGAGCTTTTGAAACAATGCCTTGTGTAGCCGTATATTTCAATCCAAATGGATGACCGATAGCCATAATTGGTTCGCCTTCTTTCATACTTTCTTGACTAATCTGAATGCTAGGAAAGTCGAGTTGTGGAGGAAGTTCAATAAAAGCCAAATCATGAGCAGGGTCTTTAAACAATACTTTCGCTAAGTGTTGAGGAATATATCGACCACTAATGACAACTTCAGCATTTTCGGCTACAACATGATAGTTTGTGATGACTAAATGCTGGTCTTTGATGCAAAAACCTGTGCCGCTACCTCTTGGTGTAGCTATTTGCACTATAACATCACGATATAATTCGATGGCTTGTTTCATAATATTATTAAAAAATAAAAAAAATAGTCTAAAAAGCAATGTTGATTTTCCAAAACAGATTGACTTAAAAAAAGGTCTTTCAGTACAAAAAAATATTAGACCTGTTACTTATTAAGTCATTTTGTTTGTTTTGTGTTATTAAACTT
>JBMZCV010000110.1:0-17929 GCA_049613665.1 Chitinophagales bacterium
GTTAAAGTCAATCCTAAAAATGAAAAATTATAACAAACTTACTTTACAGTGTATTTAAGTAGTCGTTCAGAAGTTTTTGGGCATTTTAGAACAAACTAGCACTTTGATTCTCAATGCATTAGCAACTAAATCAATGCTTTATTAAATAGCAATTGGTACTTAAAAAATAATAAGTCAAGCTACACTTTTGATATAAAAGTGTAGCTTTTTTATATTTTCTTGTACTTTCTTTTAGAAAATAATTTTTTGAGCGTAAAAAACAGATTTATAAGTGTCAAGTACTACTTAACAATGATTCTGACATTTTTTATAATAATTTTCATTGAATAAAAAAACACCTTTTGGCAAGAGAAACATACTATTTTTCAGTTCAAAAGGCCATAAAATTTGCAAATATGGGACACCTTAGCCTAAAAAAAATAGTATATTTAAGCCTTTGATAAAAAAATGTATAAATGTCCGAACTATTGGCTTAATAGAATGCGTTGGCGTTGTCAACACATTGAGAAGCAAGGTATTAAGTAGTCGTTCAGAAGTTTTTGGGCATTTCAGAACAAGATAACACCTTGATTTTCAATGCGTTAGCGACTAAACAAATGCTTTATTAAATAGTACTTCGTACTTAAATACTAGAAATAAGCAACTTATCTTGCTTGTTTGAGAAAGTTGAATGTAAGAGGCTTTTTTGAATGAACTTTTTAATCTTAAATTTGTTTAAACAATAGTTGTTTGAACAAATATTTACAAAAATGAAACAAAAACAAATAATACACCTGACCAATAGTTCTGATTTGCAAGTAGGCACAGCAAATATTAAACAGCCTTTGCCAAACGCAAAAGTTTCGCAGATAAGTCCTTTTTTGCTATTGCATCACCTGCAACCTATTAGTGTAGCGGCTGGCATAGACCCTTTAGGCGTAGGGCCACATCCTCATCGTGGATTTGAACCTATTACTTTTTTGTTTTCTGGCGGCATTGAGCATCGTGATTCGCATGGTAATCATGGTATTTTAGCGAGTGGTGATGTACAATGGATGACAGCAGGAAGAGGCATTGTGCATAGTGAGCGAGCATCGAAAGAGTTTATGAAAGCTGGCGGCACATTGGAGCTAGTACAACTTTGGGTTAATCTACCGAAAAAAGATAAAATGACAGCCGCACGTTATCAAGATATTAAAAGCGAACAAATTCCTGTGATAACACAACAGCAAGAAGCTATAAAAATTAGAATAATTGCTGGCAATTTTGAAGGCAAAACAGGCCCTGCCAACACGTTTTCGCCTATTACTGCCTTACATGTGACGATGAAACCTAATAGCAAAGCGACTTTACCTATTGCTAAAAAGCACAATTCTTTTGTTTATGTGTTGGGAGGCCATCTCAATATGCAAAAAACAAATATTGAGGCTACGCAATTGGCGGTGCTTTCGGAAGAAGGAGATTTTGTGAGTATAACGGCAAATAAAGACAGCCATTTTTTGCTATTATCTGGCGAGCCTATACACGAAAAAGTGGTCAGTTGGGGGCCATATGTCATGAATACGCAAACCGAAATTTTGGAAGCGATGAGAGATTATCAAGCTGGAAAGATGGGTATTTTGACTTATTGATAAAACATTTTGCAGCAGGAAAAACTTTTTTTGTGACTACATATCATATGTGATTCAATCTCAATAATAGAAATTATTCCAGTCCAATCTTTTCTTATAGAAGTAGGCAACAAATCGAAGAATAACACTCTTCAAATACGTTTTTCTTCTCGACCATAATTTTTATCTTCGATTTTAATAACTTGTTCAAATGAGGTTGTTTCATCAAAAAGTTTTGCTGTTTGCTCATATAAACTAGGTTGGTTCTTTTTAAAGCTAGTAAATAATTAGCATTTTTTTCTTCTACTAATTTTGTAGCCATATCTAAGAGATGGCTTAAAAATTACAAATGTCTTATTTCTTTTGATTAACTACTTAACATTTAACTACCCATAGACCATTTGTAATTTTACGAATAAGATAAAACACGTTTTGCATTATTTTTGCTTAGGTTGAAGGCACTTTAAAAGTGCCTTCAACCTTTTTCGTGTATATTTTCCTATAAAAAAGGAAATTTCACAATCTCTGCTTTAACTGTTTTTTTGCGTATTTTCACAAAAACTTCCGTTCCTACAATTGCTTTTTCAGTAGCAACATAAGCCATCGCAATCGCTTTGTTCAAAGATGGCGATTTTGTGCCAGATGTTACCCTGCCGATATTTTCGCCATTTTCGTCCAACACCTCATAGCCTGTGCGTGCAATGCCTTTGCCCAACAAAGTTAAGCCGCACAATTTCTGCTTTATTCCGTTTTTCTTTTGTGCCAGCAAAATATCTCTAGCGACTAAATTTTTCTTATAGGTTTTGGTTATCCAACCCAAGCCTGCTTCTAGCGGAGTAGTGCTGTCGTCAATATCGTTGCCATACAAACAAAAGCCTTTTTCTAATCGAAGTGTATCACGAGCCGCCAAACCTGTCGGTTGCAAGCCTGTTTTTTCTCCTGCCTGCATGATACTATTCCAAATATGCTCGGAATTGTGAGCATAAAAATACACTTCAAAGCCGCCAGCACCTGTGTAGCCTGTGCTAGAAACCAAAACTTTTTCTACGCCAGCGAATACCCCTTTTTGGCAAGTGTAATAAGTCATATCGCCCAAATTCATGTCGGTAAGTGGCTGCAAAACGGCTGCGGCATTTGGCCCTTGAATGGCTAATAGAGCTGTTTTTTCGGAAATATCAATAAATTCAATATCTTGTTTTGGCAAAAACTGTTGCAAATATGCCCAATCTTTCGCCACATTTGCACCATTTACCACTAGCATATATGTGCCATCTGGCAGTGCATACACGAGCATATCATCGACGATGCCGCCATTTTCATTCAAAATGCAAGAATATTGCACCTTGCCAGGCTTCAACTTGGAGGCATCATTACTGCTAAAGCGTTGGATAAAACTTAAAGCATTTTTTCCTTTAACAATAAACTCGCCCATGTGCGACACATCGAAAATACCGACATTTTGGCGAACATTTAAGTGTTCAGCCGCAATACTGCCGTAGCTTATCGGCATTTCGTAGCCCGCAAAAGGACACATTTTAGCATTTAGCTGTTTGTGAAATTCGTAAAAAGGAGTGCGTTTCATGTTATACAATTAAGAAAGGATTTTTATATAAAAAAACATGATACCTATATTGTATAGGCATCATGTTTTATGTCAAATAACTGAATATTTAAAAGGGATAAGTTGCTTTCATGCCATTGTTGGTGATAACACCATAGCCGTCAGGATAGCTGAAAATCTGAATGTTATGATATGCCAAAAGGATGTTAGATCTTATTGGATTAAAACGACTTTTTCGTAAAACGAGGTGGTAGGCACTTTAGAAGTGCCTGCCACCTAAGATTTGCTTTTTATTTCAAAATGTTATTGTTTTGAAATATATGTGGTGGCAGGCATTTTCAAAATGCCTACCACCTTATTTTCCTATTATTGCACATCTAAAATTTTGTGAATAAGATTTATTATCGAAAACAAAAAACTCAATTTATTGTCTTGATGGCTATGGTGATAACACCAACAACAACGATAATATAAGAAAACTTATAAACAATTGCTCAAAAAATTAAGCAATCAAGCTTGCCTTTACTTTTCTGTGAACCAATTGATTTCGCTCTGGCCCTGTCGAAAGAATGCTAATATCGCAGCCTAAATATTGCTCTACAAAGTGAATATAATTTTGTAAAACAGGAGGCAATTCATCAAAGTATCTCATATCCGAAAGGTCGCATTGCCAGCCTTCAAATGCTTTATAAATTATTTCTAAGCTGGTATTTTCGAGGTCGTAAGGCAGTTTTTTTGTCGTAATATCATTATACTTATAATGCGTGCAAGCCTCAATTTGTGGTAAAACCGATAGAATATCTACCTTTGTCATCACAACTTGCGTTACGCCACTTAGCATAATCGCATATCGCAAAGCAGGTAAATCTATCCAGCCGCAACGACGTGGACGACCTGTCGTTGCACCAAACTCGCCACCTTCTTGTCGGATTCTTTCGCCCATTTCTCCATGAAGCTCTGTTGGAAAAGGGCCGCCGCCTACTCTTGTGCAGTAGGCTTTTGTGATACCGATTACCTCTTTGATGAGCGAAGGAGCGATGCCCAAACCATTGCAAACGCCAGCAGTGATAGTATTTGAAGAGGTAACAAAAGGATATGTGCCAAAATCAATATCTAACATGCTACCTTGAGCACCTTCTGCCAATACTTTTTTGCCGTCTTCGATTTGCTCATTGATGAAATACTCGCCATCGACGATTTGCAAGTTTTTGAGTTTTTCGATACTTTCAAACCACTTTTCTTCCAACTCACTCAAATCATACTCAAAACCATAGTATTTTTTGAGCAAACCTTCATGCTTGGCTTTCAAGCTTTCGTATCGTTTTCTGAAATCAGCTCGCTCAATATCGCCTACACGCAAGCCATTTCTACCGATTTTGTCGGAATAAGTCGGGCCAATACCTCGCAAGGTAGAACCGATTTTGGCTTTGCCTTTTGCAGCTTCCGAAGCAGCATCTAGCATTTTGTGCGTTGGCAAAATAAGCTGTGCTTTTCTTGCAATATATAAACGTCCGATAGGATTTACACCAACAGCTTTAATTTTGTCGATTTCGGCTTGCAGCGTAACAGGGTCTATCACTACGCCATTGCCGATAAAATTGAGCAAGTTTTGATGAAAAATGCCTGATGGAATATGGTGTAATACCACCTTTTTTCCATCGTAATACAAAGTATGTCCTGCATTTGGGCCGCCTTGAAAGCGTGCCACTACATGGTAGTTGTGAGCCAAAAAATCTACGATTTTTCCTTTGCCCTCATCGCCCCACTGAAGCCCTAAAAGTACATCAACTGACATTGAATTTTGATTTAATATAAGAATGTGATAAAAAAATGAATTTGTCTTTTTTTGAATAAAACTAATTTGTAAAACTCACTTCTGATGATGAAAATACGCTTTAACAAATAGTTTTGCTTACATCTTTATAGTTTCGTTTTCTTTTTTTAATGCTGTTAGCTTTTCGATGGCCTTTTCCAAATTTGGCTCGATAGTAAAAATCGCATTCAGCTTAGTGACTATCAACAGCTTTTTTATTTGTTCGCTGAGGTTTGCCAAAATGAGTTCGCCGCCAGCGTTTCTTGCCTTAGTTAATATACTCAACAAAACTCCCAAACCTGTGCTATTTATCAATTGTACTTCAGACAATTCGGCGATAAAGTGTGTTTTTTCGTCTGCAATTTTATCTTCGATATCGTCTATAATAGTAGCTATTTGGTGCTGTCCAATCAATTTTCCTTTTAAAGCAATGATAACAAAATTTTCTTGCTCTGTTATATTAAAATTCATAGGTTTCATATTTGTAAAAATAAGTAAAGTGAGTAGTTTATTTGTAACCGTTTGACAGTAGTTTTTTTAAGATATATTTGTTTGTAACTATTTGTGTTGTGGCAATTTTATCTAAAAAGCAAAAAAACTCTAAATGGTTGCATTTACTTTTTTGCTTTGTGTTCACAAGTTTGGTTTTCGCAAACGCCATATAAATTGAGGGAATGATGAGCAATTTTGAAATGCAGCAACTCCCCTACCATGCTTTTTATTTGCTGAATGCGAGGGTCGCAAAACTCCACTACTTTTTTGCAATCAATACAAATGAGATGGTCGTGTTGTTTATATCCATAAGCTTTTTCGTATTGGGCTACATTTTTTCCAAATTGATGTTTGGTCACTAAGCCAGATGCAACAAGTAGCTCAAGGGTGTTGTAAACCGTTGCTCGGCTAATATTTTGATGATTATTTTTCATGTATAAATACAAGGTTTCGGCATCAAAATGGTCATTTCGAGTATAAATTTGTTCTAAAACTCCAAATCGCTCTGGCGTTTTTCGTTGTCTATTTTTTTCCAAATAGGCAGTAAAAATAGCAGTTGCTTCTCGCAATTGCTGTTTGTTTTTCTTCGATTTGGGCATAAAAATAGCTTTTAAGTGAAAAATGCAAAGATAAATGTTTTTCGGTCGCAAAGTTAGCGTTTTTTTTAGAATTACAACCTATTCTGAGTAGTATTAGAATAGGTTTTTTTCGCTAAATAGATTTTTGCTTTTTTCAAAATATTTAAACAGCAAAGACATTATTTTATAAACAAGAAAACCGAAATACGTTCAATTAGTATTTCGGTTTTTTTTGAAAGAAAAAAGTCCATTGTTTAGCTATGAACTTTTAAGATAAAAATTATTTCAATTTTTCTTTTGCAGGAGCATAATTTTTGCCTGCCGCAATGGTGTAGCATTCTCTTGCTTTTGAGGCATCTCGTGCTTCCAAGTTTTGTCCTAGTTTATATAAAAGTTTAGGCGAAAAACTATACAGCAAGCTATTTTCACGCAAGTGAGCATAACACTCCCCATTATAATTGCTTGATTTGCAAACTTTTTCGGCTTTCTTCACTTTCTTTCTCGAACTTTCGCCAGCCATTTGTGTAATTGCACGGTCGCATTCTGCAATTTTTTTGTTGATAGACGTTACGTTGCTTGTATATTTTAAGGCTTGTGAATACTTGCTTTTTGCAGTTGAATAGTTGCCTTGACGAAATGCTTGGTCTGCTTCCGACAAAATTTGATTGTATTGCTTAGTTTGATTTTCTGCTTCCGATATTTTTTCATTAATTTTTGCAATACGTTTTTTAGCATAGTCATCTTTTTCATTCGCATTCAAAGCCAATTCGTAATATTTTTTGGCCTCTTCAAAATTGCTGTTTGTATAAGCAAAATCTGCCGACTTGATGTGTTTGTCATACTCCTTACTAGCAACCTTTGCATCGGCAGCCTCGATTTTTTTCTCCAAATCTGTTTTGTCGCCACCATATTTCATAGCTTCCTTATATTTTGCTTTGGCTTTCGGAAAATTGCCAGCATCAAATGCTGCTTCTGCTTCAGCAAACAGTTTATCGTAAGGACTCGTTTTTGTAGGCGTTATAACCTTTGTTGGTGGTGGAACGACCTTTGTTGGTATTTTTTTTGTCGGTGGTGGTTTTACTGTTTTAGGGTCTTCTACTACCGCTGCAATATCTTCTGGCTTTTCGCCATTTGTAGTTGTTGTATCTGGGTCAACTTCCGCAATATTATCTGGAGCTTGATTATCAATTTCGTAGCCCAACGAATCGAAGCGTACAGCTCTTACAACAGCTTCTGCCAGCGACATAGTTTGCTGCTCCAAACCAACATTACAAACATTGAGTTGCTTTAATGTGTTTTCGTCTTTTTGGTCAATATATAAGGCTTCATACAATAGCTTTTTTGCCTCCTCATATTCTTGCTTTTGCAAAAGTGTATCGGCATTTGCTACAAGTTCGTATTTTTGATTTGCCAATTCATTGGTAATAAAATCTACTTTTTGACGAATAGGCCCATTTTGCGGATTAATAAGCAAAACAGCTTGGTATTTTTGACGAGCTTTTACCAGTTTTTTGTTGCGAAACAAAGCATCTCCTTCATAAACCAACTGTTGGGTTTTTGCATTCGCTACTTTTTGACGAAGTGTCGGAAAATCGCTGGTATCTGATATTTCGATAGTCAAAGCTTCTTGGAAAGACGCAATGGCATTCTTGTAATCTCGCTGTGCAATGTAGGTATCGCCTTTGCTCACGGCTTCCGAAAACAACTCTTCAGGGCTAGAAGTAGTAAACTTGTAAGCCAAAGCAGAGGCTACTACTAGCATGATAAACAAGGCTATCAATATAGCTTTGTTGGACGATATGTTGCTATCTTCGTTGATAACCGCACTTGGCGTTTTTCGTTTTGCGGTGTTGCTTCTGCCTGTATTGATAGATAAACTGCCAATCTGTATCTTTTTAGGCGTTGTGATTTCGCCTTCTTTTGCCAAAGGCGGTGCATCAGAATAATCTCTAGCTACATTTCCTTCGCCCACTTGCACAAGATACATCGAAGCATCGCTACGAGAGTTTTGAACGCATAGCTCTTTCATTTTGCTAACAATAGCCTCATTTGTGCTATTTTGTTCGTCGCCTTGCGATAGCAAATATTTGAGGTTTCGCTCATCAAAAGTTTCTCGCACACCATGTGTTAGCAAAACAAAATAATCGCCTGCTTGTACTTGCTTAATGATAGTTGTACTCGCCCAAACAGGGTCTATCCCTGAAATAGCACGAGGTACAGTTGTATTTTTTCCGCCTTCTCTTAGCGTGATAAAATGGTCTTCTGTTTTATATAATATTTGTTTCCCCCTGATGTGATATGCTCTCGCAATACCAGCCCACGCAAGGGTCACTGTATTATTGGCACTAAAATAAACCAAAGCAATACTGCTCAACATGCCTCGTTTTGCAGGATACGATTGTATATGTTGAAACATTTTTCGCTCTGCATATCGCAAAGCCTCATTAACATATAGTTGTCCTACTTTTTTGTTGAGTGGAGGATTTGTTTCTGTAAAATATTTTTTAAAGGCTGTTCCTACAATTTCGGAGGCTGCAGTTCCCTTTATAGGGCCACCGATGCCATCACACACGATAAAAAGTTTGTCGTCTGGAGTGGCTTCGCCAACTTTAGGGTAAATAAAATCTTCATTAGTGTTATTTTTGCCTACTTCACTAAATCCGTAAGGTGTTTTTAAGCTTATGTTCATGCCCTGCTATATATAGATATTGTCGCTTTTAACGTTATATGGTTGATGTAATTGAAATGCTATTAAGTGCCTAAACAAAAATAATTTGACATCTCTTTGAAACTAATACTTTGGTATTCAATGCGTTAGCAACTAACTGATTGTTTATTAAATAGTGTTTGGCACTTATTCTCTTGAAAAAATGCTTCAAATTAATCGCTTATTTTACTAAAAAAAACTCGTTTTACCTAACGTATTGTAAAATCATTCTATTTTTTTTTATAAAAATTCTAGCGTATATAGTGTTGTTTTGTTGTCTAACGAATCACTATCGTTAGACATTGTTCAACTCAATTATTTATTTTTTAATACTCTAATAATTGTCACTAAGTTTAGAGTCTCTCAAATATCAAACACTATGAGTAAAAACATTTGATTTTTTATTCATAGTGCTTAACATAGATAAAATAACAAATTTGATGCTAATTTAAAACTTTAAGTGTTTGCTTGATATAGACCTTTCAAGCTTTTGTTTTGAAAAAAGGCAAATAAAAAAAGCGAAAAATCTGCTTCAGACACTTTTTCGCTTTTTTGTTAATCAACAGTTCAAACATTTACACATTTTTTAAGCAAAAGTTTAAACATACTATTTTTTTAGGCTAAGGCGGCCAATATTTGCAAATTTAATGGCCTTTTGAACTGAAAAATAGTATGTTTCCCTTGCCAGAAGGTGTTTTTTATTAAACCAAGAATTGTTGTAAAAAATGTCCGAACTATTGTTAATAAAACTATTTTTAAATTTTATACGAAACTAGGAGAAACAACAACTTCTCTCGAGCCTGCGGTATATTTATAAAATCCTTCACCAGATTTGCGACCGAGTTTGCCTGCCATCACCATATTGACCAATAAAGGGCAAGGTGCATATTTAGTATCGCTCAAACCATCATATAAAACATTCATGATAGATAAACAAACATCTAAACCGATAAAATCTGCTAATTGAAGCGGCCCCATAGGATGTGCCATACCCAATTTCATAACCGTATCTATTTCGGCAACGCCAGCTACATGTGTATATAGCGTATAGATGGCTTCGTTTATCATAGGCATCAAAATGCGATTGGCCACAAAGCCTGCATAATCATTAACTTCAACAGGTGTTTTTCCTAGTTGTTTTGAAAGGGCGACAACTGCTTCAGTCGTTTCGTCAGAGGTAGCATAGCCTCTAATGACTTCGATAAGCTTCATGATAGGCACAGGATTCATAAAGTGCATACCGATAACTTTTTCTGGGCGTTTGGTAGCCGCAGCAATTTTTGTGATAGAAATAGAAGATGTATTGCTGGCCAAAATAGTATGTGCTCCACAAATTCGGTCTAAATTTTCAAAAATTCGCAATTTAATATCTACATTTTCGGTTGCTGCTTCTACCACCAAATCAGCCTGTCTGATGTCGTCATTTTCCAACATCGTATAAGTCGCTATGTTTTGTAAGGTATTTAGTTTTTCGGCATCTGTCAGTTTGCCTTTTCTAATCATTCTGTCTAGGTTTTTGCTTATTGTGGCCAAGCCTTTTTCTAAAGCCGATTCACTCAAATCTATGAGACTAACCTTAAAGCCATACATGGCGAAAACGTGAGCAATACCGTTTCCCATAGTTCCTGCACCGATTACGGAAATATTTTTCATTTGATTGATTTGTTTTTTAATAAAATAGTTTGCAAAGTTACTAAACTTTATTTAGAAAAGTTATGTTTGTTTTGCATTAAGATAGCCTTAGTCAAATAAGTAACGTTCAAAAAATAACTTCTTTATTTGCGATTGACATTTTTTTGCCATTACTAAGAGAAATAAAATATTCTTTTGTAGAAACTAACGTATTGAACTTTTGGTATTAACTTCAAAAAATATTACTTCTGTCTTTTTGTCAAATTATTTACTTTGCATTCTAGCAATTTTGGCTTAAAAAATCACTACTTTTTATTTCAAAAACCCACACTTAAACAATTACGATTTTCTTTTTTTTCGCAAAAATAAAAATACTATATTTGTGAAATTAGATTTTAGGCAAAAAAAAACTCAACATCAACAATGGCAATTATACCTTCTAGTTATCAAGCACCAAAATCGTTGTTTAATAAACATATCGAAACCATATATCCATATCTTTTTAGGCGTGTGCGAAACGTGAAATATGTGAGAGAACGCATCACAACGCCAGATAATGATTTTTTGGATATTGATTGGCTCAAAAAAGATAACCGTAGGCTAATGATTATTTCACACGGCTTGGAAGGCAATTCTGATAGCAAGTATATCAAAGGTATGGCACGGGCTTTTTCTGAAAAACATTGGGACGTTTTGGCATGGAATTATCGTGGTTGTAGTGGCGAGCCAAATCGAAAAGCTTATGCCTATCATGCAGGTGCAACACATGATTTGTCGTTGGTCATTCAACACGCTTTGAAGGTGGGAAAGTATGATAGCGTTTGTTTAATAGGTATTAGTTTGGGAGGCAATTTGACCTTAAAATATTTGGGCGAGCAGAGCAATTATGTGAATGAAAAAATAAAAAGTGCTATCGTTTTTTCTACACCTTGCGACCTCAAAGAAAGCTCTTTTCATTTGTCGAAAGGCGTAAACCAAATATATGCTCAACGTTTTTTGGCAAGCTTAAAGCAAAAAGTAAAAGACAAAGCAAAAGTATTGCCTGAGCAGATAGATATTGCATTTTTGAAAGATATAAGAACATTAACAGCTTTTGACAATGTATATACTGCTCCTATTCATGGCTTTATAGATGCGTTAGATTATTATACAAAATGTAGTTCTAAACTTTTCATTCCCTATATTACCGTACCAACGCTGATAGTAAATGCTGAAAATGACTCTTTCTTAACACCTGCTTGCTATCCTATTGCGTTGGCCAGAAATCATGCTTTTGTATATCTCGAAATGCCAAAGCAAGGTGGCCATATTGGTTTTTATACTAAGAGTAAAATATATTGGTCAGAAAAAAGGGCTTTGGATTTTGCAGAACTGCATTTGTAAATTGAAGTCAATGTTTAAAAAAAATTTGTCAAAACCCAAAAAACGGACACATTTTGAGTATAAAATGTGTCCGTTTTGCATATTTTTCACTGTATTTGTCAGTCCAAAACTAAGCTTTTCTTTGCATTACTTTTTCGGCTGCCTCCACAATATTTGGCGTATCTAAACCATATTTTGCCATGAGTGCATCGGAAGTTCCGCTTTCGCCAAAGCTATCATTTACTGCCACCATTTCGAGCGGAGCAAGATAATTTCGTCCTAAAGTTTGAGCTACACTATCGCCCAAACCACCATTCATTTGATGCTCTTCTGCCGTTACGACACAGCCTGTTTTGCGAACAGAGTCTAAAATGGCTTGTTCGTCTAATGGCTTAATGGTGTGCATATTTATCACTTCTACACTAAACCCTTTTTCGGTCAAAATGCGAGCAGCTTCAATGCTTTTCCAGACCAAATGACCACAAGCAATAATTGTTACATCTGTTCCAGTAGCTAAAATTTGAGCTTTTCCTACTTGAAAATCTTGGTCTTCGGTAGTAAAAATCGGCACTTTCGGACGACCAAAACGCAAATAAACAGGAGATTCGATAGCTGCAATAGCTTTTGTAGCGACTTTTGTTTGCATATAATCGCAAGGCACAATGACTGTCATGTTGGGCAACATTTTCATCATACCGATGTCTTCCAAAATTTGGTGAGTAGCACCATCTTCGCCCAAAGTAAGTCCAGCATGAGAAGCACAGATTTTCACATTTTTGTGCGAATAAGCGACCGATTGTCTGATTTGGTCATAGACACGTCCTGTCGAAAAGTTGGCAAAAGTACCTGTATATGGAATTTTGCCACCAATTGTTAAGCCAGCCGCAATGCCAATCATATTCGCTTCTGCTACGCCCACATTGTAGAAGCGAGTAGGAAATTGGTCTTTAAATTTGTTCATTTTTAGCGAGCCTGTCAAGTCGGCACAAAGGGCTACAACTTGTTCATTTTCGAGGCCAATTTCATATAAGCCATCTCCAAAGCCACTACGAGTATCACTTTTTCCTAATACTTTATAGGTGTCAAGCATGATATTTTTTTGTTTTATTTTTTGTAACTATTTACGTTATGGCAATTTTGGCTAAAAAATACCTATTTCCATTTATGCGACAGCTTTTTTTCACTCAAGAGCGATGCTATTCAGTTCAAAAACAGCTTTGCCTAAAAGAAAATAGTTTCATTTTTTATCTCAAAAGCCCATACCTAAACAGTGACGATTTTTTTTAATGAAAAAGCTAAGAAATGATATATTTTATGATTTATAAATAGTTGCGAATCATTTCTTTAAAAAAAAAGAGAAAAGTCGTTTAATAATCACCTAAAGTTTCAGGCAATTGCGACAACGCATTAGCGGTTTGCTCATCATTAGGAGCTTTTCCGTGCCAATGATGTGTGCCTTCCATAAAATCAACGCCTCTTCCCATGCTCGTTTTCATTAAAATAACGATAGGTTTTCCTTTTCCTGTCAAGCTTTTTGCTTTCGCCAATACTTCCAATAGCTCGCCAATATTGTGTCCATCGGCGTGCAATACTTCCCAACCAAAAGCTGCCCATTTTGCTGGCAAATCGCCCAAAGACATGACATCATCATTTGAGCCATCAATTTGTTGGCCGTTCCAATCGACAGTAGCAATAAGGTTATCGACTTTGTGGTGAGCCGCAAACATCATGGCTTCCCAAATTTGCCCTTCTTGCAACTCGCCATCGCCGTGCAATACATAGACAAGATTTTCGTCATTGTTGAGTTTTTTTGCCAGTGCAGCACCTACTGCTACTGACAATCCTTGCCCTAATGAGCCGCTTGCTACTCTAATGCCTGGCAAGCCTTCTTCGGTAGCAGGATGCCCTTGTAATCTTGTGTTAAGTTGTCGGAAAGTAGCCATTTCAGGTATAGGAAAGTAGCCCGAGCGAGCCAAAACGCTATAAAAAAGTGGCGAAATATGTCCGTTAGACAAGAAGAAAATATCTTCGTTTGTAGCGTCCATATTGAAAGCAGGGTCATGTTTCATGACGCTAAAATATAGACAAGTCAAAAAGTCAGCACAACCTAGTGAGCCTCCTGGATGTCCAGAAGCAGCACTATTTGTCATACGAATAATATCTCTTCGTACTTGCGATGCTATTTGTTCTAGTTCTTTAATGGTTCGCATGAAGCCAAATTATATTAAGAATGAATAAATGAAGAAAACGCCCAAAGATACATGATTTTTTTGAGCAAAAAGGAATAATGTGAGTAATAATTTGGCAAGAGACTTTTTGGCAGCACTTTAATTGAAACTTGGGTCGGTCGGAAAATTGGCTATGATTTTGTATCTGCCGCCCATATCACGCAAGACCTGTTGCCACATTTCATCGGTCAATTGTTCAAAAACATATTCTGGAAAGACATCAGTAACAAGCCATGATTTTTCTTTATATTCATCTTCTAATTGTCCGATTCCCCAACCCGAATAGCCGATATAAAATTGAATATCTTTTTCGGTCATTTCTCCATTTTTAATATGCTCTATAATTTGTTCTAGCTTTCCGTCCCAGTACAAGCCATCTGCTAGTTTTACGCTATTTGCGACAATATCGCCTCGTGTGTGCAAAAAATGAAGTGTATTTAGCTGCACAGGGCCGCCATAGTTTAGAGCCACATCAAAAAAACGCAAATCTTCTATCGCATCACCTATCTTATGTTCCAATTTGCGATTTAGGACTAGGCCAAAAGAGCCATTTTTGTCATGGTGACACAGTAAAAGTATTGTACGTTGAAAATTAGGGTCTTTCATAAAAGGTTCAGAAATCAATAATTTTCCTTTTGCTAGTTTTTGTTCTTTGTTTTGCAATAGAATAATATTTTTTTTTGTTAAAACAAACATTTCACATTTAAGTAGTTGTTCAGGTGTTTTTTTGGTAGTTGAAAGTGAAATAACACGCTGATTTCCAATACATTAACAACAAATCAAATGTTTTATTCAATAGTTCTTGGCACTTAAAACACTTTGCAAGTTAAGAAAAAAGCTGGTATGTGGCAAGTCTTTTCTAAATTTAGTGCTAGGCATCTTTTTTTCGGCTTCAATGGCTATCATCAAGTTTTTGTACAAAAAACAACTTTGCTGTCTTTTGTTTTTTGTATCATAAAAATAGCAAAAATAGCTTTTTTTCTGCTAAAATAACAATATAATATACTTTTTAAAATTGATTAAAAACAATGCTCAACTTATTTTAACTTGAATATGATTTCATAAAAAAACAAAAATTTACTTGATGCTTTTGATTATTAATGACTTATATATTTGTATAATTACATTTTGTTTTTTTGGAAGCCGCTTGTATGAAGTATAAAATAAGTAGATAGCAAGAATAAAACAATAATTTATGTCATGCGAAGAGGTATTTTATAACTAAAGATAAATATAATAATAAATCATTTGTTTTTTTACAAATCGTCACAAAAATGTCACAAAACATTTGCCTGTAAGCATATTATTCTTTACCTTGCTAAAAAAATGGAGACTCTTTAGATGTATTTCAACAAAATTGATGCAACATAAGTAGTATTAAGTAGTCGGACAGATTTATTCTACAAATTGTGAAAACTAACACGCTGAATATCAGTGCGTTAGCAACTGAACGACCTTTATTAAATAGTGCTTGGCACTTAAAGAAGTGATTGAAGAAAAATATTGTTTTTTTTAGCAAAATTTTCTTTTGTTTTAGTTTATATCACCACTTAATGCTCAAAAAACAACATCTCAAATAGTTTCTAAGCCTAATAATTAACTCAACTAAGAAGAATTAGAATATTATGAAAAACATATTACTTTTTGTAGCAATTTTGTTTTATGCTAGTCAGTTATGGGCTTCAAATGGAGGAAGTACCATTAATAATGTAACTTTGTTTTTAGATGGTGCTGAAATTACTCGCACAGCCAAAATACCTGTTGATGCAGGCAATACTCAAGTTATTATCACTAATTTAAGCTCCAATATTGATGCAGAAAGTTTGCAAGTAAATGCTAAGGGAGGAGTAAACATTTTGTCGGTCAAAAGCAAGATAGATATTCCTGCCGAAACAGAATTGGAAAAACGAATTGGGGCTTTACATACCGATGTAGAGGCATTGAAAGATAGAATGGCAGAGCAAAAAAGTGAAAAAGACGCTTATTTGCACGAAAAAGATTTGCTAGAAAACAATATTAAGTTGGCAGGTAGCGATGAGCATGGTGTTACGGTAGGTGATTTGAAAGAAGCGGCTCTTTTTCATCGAGTTAGAATTATGGAAATAAACAAAAATATCAGATTGATTGATAAGTTTACGAATAGTTCTCAGATGAGTTTGAAGAAGTTAGAAAAAAAAATTAGTGAATTGGGTGGTGGCGAAAATCAAGAATGTACTTCTAAGGTTGTAGTGTTGTTGCAGAGCGACAAACCAACAACTTGCGAATTGAAGCTACGTTATCTAACGACTGATGCTTATTGGAAACCTGCTTACAATTTGCGTGCTGTTGATATAACAGAGCCTATTTCTTTGGAGTATAAGGCTCAAATATTTAATCATACAGGCACAAACTGGGAAAATGTGAAGATGAAATTGGCTATCGAAAAGCCTAAATATAAAAGCAATGTGCCTAGTTTGCAGGCTTGGACTTTGAAGCCAGAGGTAGTAGAACAGCAAATTTCGCAAAAGTCAAAAAAGCCGAAAGCAATGCACTTTATGATTCCTAATACACAACAAAAAAGTGCTGGAGGACTGAGTGACACAACAACAATAGATAATAAAACCAATCGGCTCGAAATGGAGGTTTCCGAAATAAAAAAAGAATTTGATATTTTGCAGCGATATTCTATATTAGGAAATGGCGAGCCTGTTTATATTCCGATTACGAAATATCGTTTGCCTGCCGATTATCATTATTTTTGCATACCGAAAGTAGATGAAGATGTATTTTTATTGGCACGCATTACGGGTTGGCACGATTTGGGAATTATTGAAGGTTCGGCCAATATTTATTATGGCAATACTTATGTTGGACAGTCATATATTGATACTCGAAGCTTGGAAGATACGCTTGATTTATCGCTTGGCCGTGATAAGAGTGTTTTGGTTCGTCGTCACAAAAAAAGAGATGAAAACATCAGCAATAAGAAGAGTAACATTATGCGTCATGCCTATTTGTATGAAATTGTGGTAGAAAACACAAGAGATACGCCTGTTGTGGTAGAGGTGCAAGACCAACTGCCTGTTTCTGTGGAAGATGACATTAAGGTAGGTATTACGGAATTGTCAGATGCAGAGCGAGAAAAATCAAGTGGCAAATTGATTTGGCGACATCATTTGGAAGCCAAAGCAAGCGGCACAAGTATAGTAGCATTTCAAATAGAATATCCAAAAAGCAAAAAGGTTAAAGTGCGAAAATCGCATCGTATAAGTGCACCAAATTAAGCGTTAAGCATTATTCAATCAATAGTTTGGACAGACTATTTTTTTGGGCTAAGGTGGCCAATATTTGCAAATTTTATAGTCTTTTAAACTGAAAAATAGTATGTTTCCCTTGTCAAAAGACGTTTTTTTTATTTAACTGAATATTGTTATAAAAAATATCAGAATCATTGATTCAATAATAAAGTGATTTTAAGTAGTCGTTCAGAAGTTTTTGGGCATTCCAGAACAAGATAACACCTTGATTTTCAATGTGTTAGCCACTAAACGAATTTATTAAATAGTACTTGGTACTTAAAATTGTAGTAAAATTTGTATCACTATTTAGTGACTGTTTGCTGTATAAACAAAAACTACTTTGCTTTTAATATTTTCTTTCTGTTTGAATAGAAAATATAATAGCAAAGTAGTTTTTGTTTTTTGTTTTTTGTTTATGGGAAAATGCCCAATTCTAAGTAAGAAATAGCCACTTTATCAATAGCGATAGCAAAAGCAGAAGTTCTCAAATCGTTTACTTTTTTGCTTCTTCTCCAAAGCTCTCGAATAGGCTGATAAGCACCTATCATGGTTTCTTCCAAGCCAGAACGTACAATATCAATTTCGTCTGCTCCACGAACGATTTTGTCGATTTCTTTCGGATTGGCACGGCCACCTGTCAAACGTTCCACTACATCAAGCATATCTTTACGAGCATACTGATGATGACG
>JBMZCV010000111.1:0-17869 GCA_049613665.1 Chitinophagales bacterium
CTTATTGTTTTAGAAATATGTCATTTCTAATACTCTCAAAATCTAGAATTACTTAAATTACAGTGTACTACTTACTACACTGTAATTTAAGTTTTTAAGGTTTGTTTCATAAAAGTGCCTTCCACCTAAATACTAAAAAAGAACGACACGCCCTTGTTTGGTGTTATCATCAACAAGGACATCAGGGGTTTAATATTAGAAAACTTATAAACGACTACTTAAACCAAAATAATGACACATTTCGTCGAAGCTAACACGCTGATTTTTTTGTTCGACTACTTGCTACAAGTCTATGAAAACAAATTAAGGCTTAACATTTTTCCACTCCATCGTTTTGCTGAAAAAACCAACTGAAATAGCTACCTCCAATTTATCTTGCTTTCTTTCAAGAGTCGCATCATACCATTTTTTCTTTTTAGGCGAATATACTTTTCCCTTCCATTCTCCAGCTTTGTATTGAACATCTTTAACAAGATTTTTTCCAATTTTAGCTTTCGGATTATCAGAAGATATTATTTTGCCATCAATAACGCCTTGCTCTTTTTGGTAAAATTCGACTTTCGTATTGTCTTCTCCTACTTTCCAAACACCTATGATGTCGGTCTGTGCAGATAGGCTAAAAGTCATCGCTAGTACTAAAGCGATTGTTGCTACATACTTCATTTTATTCATATTTTATGTGAAAAGAATGATACAAAGATGAAGGCAAAAAATGACTTTTTCAAACAGAAGTCAGTGAAATGAACATTTGAGAAAGTGAAATGAACTAAGAAAAAAAATGACTAAATAAAGCTTTTGCAAGCTGTTCAATTCCCTCATTAATTTGTTCAATTTACCCATTTTCCTGAACTATTTCCACATAAAATTTTGCATCTTTAGCCAAACATTAAAAATAAACAGAAATAGCTGGGCTACATATAAATAATGCTTGGCACTTAGCATTCTATGAAACAAAAAATACATATTCTTTTACCAATCGCCTTGTCGATTTGTTTGCCACTTTTGGGTTTAATTACTCGAAACTTATCAGCTGAGACAGGCTTTATTAGTACCAATTTTTATGAATTTTGGTTTAGGATTTCGCTATTGTTTTATGTGCTTTGGCATTTGTTAGAAAAAACTCCAAAGCTATTTCCAAACAAAAAAATATGGGGTATTTTAATAACCATTTTACTCTGGTGCTTATTGGTTTATCTAGCGACAGAAGTTCTAGCCGTATTTTCAGATAACATCATAAAAAGCAAAGGCATTTTAAGAATAACGGTAGTGACTACCTTATTTTTAACCATTCAATATGCCTTACGAACACAATCGAAAAACATAAATTTGGCACTCGAAAAGAAACAAATCGAAGCAGAAAATTATAAAACACAACTGCAATCCTTACGCTCGAGAGTTGATCCACATTTTTTGTTTAATACACTGAATACCTTGCGAATAATGGTGCGAAATCAGCACGGTGAGGCAGAAAAATTCGTAATCAGCTTATCGGATTTTTATCGCCAAACCCTTCAGTATAATGAAAAATCGACGATTGAACTTGCCAAAGAAATAGAAGTGTTAGAGGCATATTTGTTTTTGATGCAAAGCAGAAATCAAGCAGGATTGACAATTGATATAGCCATTCAAACGAGTGTGCAAAAGCGTTTTATTCCGACACTTGCCTTGCAAATCGTTGCCGAAAATTGTTTTAAACACAATACCATGACAAGTATGAAACCATTGCATATTTCTATAAAAAACATTTCAAACAATCATGTTTCTATTCGCAATAATATTCAGCCTAAGCTCACTCCAAGAAAATCGTCAGGACATGGTTTGGAAAATATTCGACAAAGATATAAATTATTAAGTATCGAAAATGGCGTTGAGATTCAGCAAACAGATGGCTTTTTTGAAGTAATTTTAAAACTGATTTAAAAGAAAATATGAATATTTTAATCGTAGAAGACGAATATTATACCGCCGAATTGCTCAAAGAAGTGATTGAACAAGATACCGATTTTTCGGTTGTCAAAGTATTGGCATCTATTGAAGAAACAGTACATTTTCTAAGAAAAAATGGTGCATTAATTGATTTAATGTTTTTAGATATTGAGTTGGCAGACGGACATAGTTTTGAGATTTTCAAACATATAGACCTTACTATTCCTGTTATTTTTTGCACAGCTTATGACGAGTTTGCACTACAAGCCATTAAAAACAATGGCATTGATTATATTTTAAAACCATTTAAAGATAAGGCAATACATGAATCATTGGCAAAGTATAAAAAATTGGTGGGAACGATAAAAAGTAAATTTATTCCTCCATTAGAATCTTTGAGTCCAGCTACTTATCAAACACGTTTTTTGACGCAATATCGTGATAAATCGCTAGTGATTGAAACCAAAAACATCGTCTTATTTTCCATTAAATATGAAACAGTTTTTGTTTATACGCATCAAGGCAAAAAATATCCTTTGTATAAAAAGTTGGATTACTTTGAGAGCGTTTGTAATCCCAAATTATTTTATCGTATCAATCGGCAAATGCTTGTTCATAAAAAAGCCATTACATCTTTTGAACCTTATGCCAATAGGAAAATTCTACTACATTTAACTATTTCTTTTAGTGAAAAAGCCATTGTTAGTCGGTTGAAGGTAAGTAAATTTAAAAAATGGTTGACAAAAAATCATACATTTTAGCATTTTCCATTGCTTTCCATTTCATCAAGCTTCCTAGCTTTATCATATTTTTGTAAATTACCTTACACTTCTTCATTTAATAAAAGATTAAATTGAGGCATATTTTTTGTGCCTCAAAAAGAAAGCTTAATAGTTCGACAAACAAACTAAAAATTGGTACTTAGTGCCAAACACTAATTAATATGCTTTGTTTGAATTGCTAATACATTGAAAAATTAAGGTGTTAGCTTTCAAAAATGAGTATTTTATTTTCTTGTTTGGCTCATTATCATAAAAACTTTCTCTTTTTTATTTCAAAAATGGTAATTGTTTAGGCGTGGGTTTTTGAGATAAAAAATCAGGCTATTTTTAGCCAAAATTGCCACAACGCAAATAGTTGCCAAAAATGATACATTTTACTTTTTTACAAAAAAAACGCTAAAGTAATGAAAAACATTTTGCTTATCTTCTCTGTGATTCTTATGTTTTATATCACTCCAAAAACAACAGCTCAAACACTATATGAAAAACAAACTTTGGTAGAACATTTTACAAGCGAACATTGTGGTTCATGTGCCAATTATAATCCTACTCTAATGGATTTTCTCGAAACACAATCCGACAAAGTAGCTGTTATTAGCTATCATGTTTATTGGTGGCAAGGCAGCATTTTTTATCAAAATGAAGACGACCATACTGAACGTACTGAGTTTTATGACAATCCTGGTACGCCTCGTGCGTTTTTTGATGGGCAAAATGTATATAGCGGCCCTTCTTTTTCGACAATAGATAACGCAACCATCAATGATTTGTCTAGCTCTTCTACTTACAATGTCGCTTTGAATGAATCGATAAGTAACGGTAGTGCCAACATTGAGATAGCCGTAACACCAAGTAGCAATATCAGCTCCAATGACATTAAAATTTTTGCAGTCGTCATAGAAGAAAATCAAGCTTATGACTCTGCTCCTGGAGTAAATGGTGAAACAGATTTCCATTATGTTATGCGTGATATTATTGTCGATAACGAAGGCGTTGGCTTCAGCAGTTTGTTGGCAAATAGCACCACAAATATCAACACAAGCTTTGATTTTCCGATAGGTGTAAATATCAATGGCTTTCGTACCATTGTTTTTGTTCAAAATATCGTAACGAAAGAAGTTTTACAGACTTTTATTGCTCCAAATTCTACAGGAACAAACGTAAATGCTTCAACACCTTGTCTCAACTGTGTGGAAGTAAAAGCTACTGCTTTTTTGGAAGGAGCATATAACGAAACGACAGGCGAAATGCGTACTGGCTTGACGAATGTTATGGAGTTGGAACAGCCATATAACCGTCCGCCATGGAATTACAATGGTTCTGAAAAAGTGCAAGATATTCCAACCGATGTGGTCGATTGGATATTATTGGAAACTATGGATAATGATTTTGATATAATAGAACGCCGAGCAGCATTTCTGCGAAAAGATGGTACTATTGTAGATATTGATGGCAAAGAGTCTGTTACGTTTTATGAACTAACAGCAGATACAGATTATCATTTAGTAGTCAGACACCGAAATCATATTGCTTTGCTAAGTGCCGATATGATTAGTTTGCCCAATGAAGCACCTTACGATTTTTCGCAATCTGGGGCTATGTATGGTTCTAATGTTCAAGCAAAACAAATTGATACAGAAAAATATGCGATGATAGCAGGCGATTTTGATGCCGATGGTGTAATTATCGTAGTAGATTTCAATATTTTTAGAGAAGACCTATCCATAATTAGCGAATATGTCATTGGCGATTGTAATTTTGATGGAAATGTTACAGTAACAGATTTCAATTACTATCGACCAAATATTAGTTTTATTGGCATTTCTCAAATTAGATTATAAAAAAAATTGAGAGTATAAATTTTTACTACAAAAGCTATATCGCAAAATGTGATATAGCTTTTTTTTATTTTGTTTTTTGAAATGAAAATATATTTTTTACTCTTTTTATAAAAGACTTTTTTTTGATTGTGTCTAAGATAAGATATTTTACTACCTTTAGTGAAAGATTAAAAATAAATTGGCCTTATGTGAAAACTAACATACTGAATATCAATGCGTTAGCAACAAAATGGCTGTTTATTCATGAGTGCTTGACACTTAGTTATATTTTTTTACTCAAAAAAATAAGTCATTATGAACAAAAAAATAAGTACAGCTCGTATCACCGATACTGTTCTTATGATTCGGCCTGTGCGTTTCGATTTAAATGAAGAAACGCTAGAATCAAATGCTTTTCAAGACCGCACACGAAGCGATACACCAGAAACAATCAATGCAAAAGCGCTGGGTGAGTTTGATACTTTTGTAGAAAAATTGCGAAAACTCGGCGTTGAAGTGATTGTTTTTAGCGATACACCAGAGCCATATACGCCCGATTCTATCTTTCCAAACAATTGGGTCTCTTTTCACCCAGATGGAAAAGTTGTTACCTATCCGATGCAGGCCGTCAATCGCCGAAAAGAGCGACGTTTAGATATTATCGAAGCTTTAAAAAACGAACACCATCTATATGTCGAACAGGTATTGGCTTTCGAGACAAAACAAGAACCTAAAAATCAATTTTTGGAAGGCACAGGAAGCCTTGTCATCGATAGAATAAACCGAATTTCGTATGCTTGTCGCTCGCCACGCACACACGACAAAGCACTAGCCGATTGGAGCAAACTTATGGATTGTCGCTGCATTAGTTTTAAAGCCACAGACGAAAATGGCCAAGAAATTTATCACACCAACGTATTAATGTGTTTGGGTGATTATTTTGCTGTTGTTTGTTTAGATGCTATTAAAGATGAAAAAGAACGACAAGAAGTTATCGAAACTTTGGAGCAAACCGATAGAGAAGTCATCGGCATTAGTCATGCACAAATGAATAGTTTTGCAGGCAATATGCTTCAAGTAAAAAACGAAAAAGCAGAACGCATTTTAGTCATGTCCGAAAGTGCTTTTCAATCTTTAGATGCTACACAAGTCACCAAACTTAAAGAATATAACGATTATCTGTTGCAAGCCACTATTCCAACCATAGAACAATATGGCGGCGGCAGTGCTAGATGTATGATTGCAGAAGTGTTTTTGCCTCCAGCCTAAAAAAAAGAAATGTTTAGCATTTAAATGTTATCGAAACTCCAATATTTTGTTTTTTTTTAAAAAATGCAAAATATTGGAGTTTTCTTTTTTTTAAAAAAAATTAAATTTTAATTAACTAAAAAAGGAAATCATTTTGTAACTTTGTTCTGAAAATTACGTCTAACTATATAGAACATAGACTTAGCGATGTAATTTATTTTGAAGCAAATTCATGATTTTTTTAACCAAAATGCTTTATGGAAATATTTTACAAAACTAAGAAATTGGAAAAAACATTGACAAATGATGCTAAAATGAAAAAAACTTATGGTACACTAGCAAGACACATAAGAAAAAGAATGAAACACCTAAAAGCATCGCCAAACTTAGCAACTGTCAAGAAAATACCTCAATTAAAATTACATAAATTAGGAGGAAAGCGTCAAGATGAATGGTCTATAAACATTTCAGAAAATTGGGTAATTACTTTTGAGGTAGCAAACAATCCTATCCCAATATTACCTAATGGTAGTCATGACTTTGAAAAGATTACAATTATAGAAATTGTATTTGTTGGTGACTATCATTAAAACAAAATTTAACAAAAAATAACTAGACTATGAATACTTTAGAATTAAAAAGGCATTTTTTGATTTGTCCGGGTGAAACAATTCAAGAAACCATAGAAGAAATAGGAATGCCACAAATCGAATTGGCCGAAAGAATGGGTCGTTCTTTTCCCAAAATAAATGAATTGATTCAAGGTAAAGCACCAATCACTAAAGATGTGGCTTTCAAATTGGAATTCGTTTTGGGCATTGATGCAGATTTTTGGCTAAATTTGGAACAGGATTATCAAAAAGAGTTAGCCGAGCTACGCAAAATGGAATTCAATGAAGAATGTGTTGCTTGGCTCACAGGTTTTCCACTTGCATTAATGAAAAAACTTGGTTTATTGCCAGATACTAGAAATAAGCCAAAGCTGGCCGAAGCTTTACTAAAATTTTTTAGTGTTGCTTCACCAACACAATGGGAAACTATTTATCAAAAGAAATCTATCGCTTTCAAAATCGCTTTACAACACACTGTAGAAGCAAAACCTGTTTCTGTTTGGCTAAGAATAGGCGAATTGCAGGCCACAAAACTCACATTAGCTACTTTCGATAAAAAACAATTCAGAAAAAGACTAGTCGAAGCACAAGAAATAGCCTTTTTGCACCCAGAAGATTGGCAAGCAAAATTGCAAAATCTGTGTGCCGAATGTGGCGTAGCACTCATCTATACACCTTCTATTCCAAAAGCACCGATTTATGGAGCTACTCGTTGGATAAAAAAGAATAGTATTCCATTGTTACAAATCACAGACCACCGAAAAGATAATAATACTTTTTGGTTTACTTTTTTTCACGAATGTGGCCACATTTTGCTACATGGCAAAAAAGATATTTATCTAGAAGGTCTCACAAGCATTGAACAAAACGAAAAAAAAGAAGCTGAAGCAGATAATTTTGCAGCCAAAAAACTCATAAAAGATAGCCAAATGAACGAAATGTTGAAATGTGATGCTTTTGATGAAAAAAAAATTCATTACTTTAGCAAAAAATTTCGCATTCACCCCAATATTATTGTAGGCCAACTAAAACGAAAAGAACGAATTGCTTACAATGATAAAAATTTTCAGCACTTAAAAGCCAAAATTAAGTTTGCAGAAAATAACGAGCAAATCGTTTAACAATATTACTATATGAGTTTCAAACTAATCAAAACAGACCCAGAAAGCAAAGCTAGAGCTGGCGAACTAAAAACAGCACACGGAACAATAGAAACACCGATTTTTATGCCTGTTGGCACAGTAGCTACCGTAAAAGCAGTGCATCAACACGAATTGGAAAATGATATTCAAGCCCAAATTATTTTGGGAAATACCTATCATTTATATTTGCGGCCTGGCCTCGACACACTTCAAAAAGCTGGCGGTTTGCATCATTTCAATGGTTGGCACAAGCCACTTTTGACAGATAGCGGCGGCTTTCAGGTTTATTCTTTGGCTCATAGACGCAAAATTACGGAAGAAGGCGTAAAATTTCAATCGCACATTGATGGCTCTCGACACTTGTTCACACCAGAAAATGTGATGGATATTCAGCGTGTCATTGGAGCAGATATTATCATGGCTTTCGACGAATGTACGCCCTACCCTTGCGAATATCACTATGCCAGAAGGTCGCTCGATATGACGCACCGATGGCTCAAACGCTGCCACACTCATTTTCATAACACTCAGCCACTTTACGGCCACGAACAATTTTTATTTCCAATTGTGCAAGGAAGTACCTATAAAGATTTGAGACGAAAATCTGCCGAAACTATCGCTAAATATGATAGCGTTGGCAATGCAATTGGTGGACTTTCGGTAGGCGAACCTGCCGAAGAAATGTATGCAATGACCGAAGTGGTCTGCGATATTTTGCCGCAAGAAAAAGCTCGTTATCTTATGGGCGTAGGCACACCTGTCAATTTGCTGGAAAATATCGCACTCGGCATTGATATGTTCGATTGTGTGATGCCTACCCGAAACGCAAGACATGGTTTGCTGTTCACTTCCGAAGGCGTTATTCATATCAAAAACAAGAAATGGGAAAACGATTTTTCGCCCATTGATGTCAATTGCCCTGCTCCAACAAGCCAATACCACACCAAAGGATATTTGCGACATTTGTTTAAAGCCAAAGAAGCTTTAGCAGGCCAAATAGCGAGTATTCACAATTTGAGTTTTTATTTATGGCTCGTCAAAACGGCACGACAACATATTTTGGCAGGCACTTTTGCGGCTTGGAAAAAAATGATGATTCCTAAGCTAGAAACGAAATTGTAAAAGGCTTTTTGTTGAAAATTCACTTTTTTGTTTCAGAAAAAACATTTATCTTAAAAGAAAAAAGATATGAATATCGAAAAATTAGATAAAACAGATTTAAAAAATATGATAAAAGAAGTTTTGAAAGAAGATAAAACTTTTTTGAAAGAAATAATTAATGAAATTCTTATTGAAGAAAAATTAATTGCTCCAAAACCTGAAGATGAAGAACTTTTAAAAGCACAAAAAAGGCGAAAGCGAGTAATTCAGATAATTAATAACAATTTTTATGACTATGATGGTGTTTTTAAAGCTTTAGCATAATGAGTATAAAAAGTAATTATGAGTATTTATATAAAGAGGAAATAATTCTCATTAATAAAATGACGATACAAAGACACGGAGGCAATTTTATGCCGCCTAAAAATTTTTTGCATGAATCGCCTTTAGATTACTTAGTTGAGATAATAGAAGCAGAAATGTATGGAGAAGCTTTATATCCAAGCATACATGAAAAAGCTGGCTTGTATATGTATAATATCATTGCCAATCATGTTTTTAGTGATGGTAATAAAAGGACAGGTTTAGGTGCTGCTATGGCATTTATAAAACTCAATGACTTTAAATTGAAAAAAAAGTTAGATGCCATTTTTGATGAAAAAACAAATATTTCTATTCCAAACAAAAAGTGCAATTCTAGCATGGAATTACTGATAGAATTTACATTGGCAGTAGCAGCAGGAAGTGTTAGTTTAGAAAATTGTCAAAAATGGTTTCAAGCAAATATAATAGATGCTAAGCCACCTGTTAGAGCAGTAATTATTTAATTTCTAAAAACAGCTATTTGATACCTCCTTTCAAATAGCTGTTTTTTTGTTTCAACTTTTTAGCTCAAACTATCAAACGAAAACTAAGTTTTTGCGTAATTTTGTGATTTATCTTATCTTTCTCTTTAGATTAAGAAAAATCTAAAAACAACTTTATGCTATTGATTCAGCCATCGTCGAAAAAACGAAAAAATTATATTCGCTATATTTTATTAGCTTCCCTCCTATTTTTTTTACTCTTTTTAGCAAAAAAATACAATCCTTATTTTCTGCACTCCAAAACAAATAATACACTCATTTTTTGCGATGCCGAAAAAGTAACTGATGATAAATTTTGGACAGCAAACCATGCTTTTGGAAATGGAAATACACAAAGCCATTTACAAGCACATAGCGGAAAATACGCTTGTCGACTCGACCAAAAAAATAAGTATGGCATGAGTTTCGTTTTAGAGCAGCCAAAAGTTGGCGACCGCTACAAAGTTTCAGTTTGGCGATACAAAGCGACTGCTGGCCAAAGCTTTTTAGCCATTAACGGCACAGAAAACCTAAAATATTACAAGCAAGAAAATCGCTTTACCATAAAAGATGAAAATGCTTGGGAGCAATTGCAACTGTATGTTAATGTGCCAAAATATGAGGGAAAAGGCAATTTAAAATTTTATGTTTATTTGGCCGATGCCGAAAATGTTTTTTTCGATGACTTAAAAATTGAAAAAATAGCACTTGATTCAACAAAACAAACAGTTGATTTAATAAAACCGCTTCATTTGGAGTTGAAAGAAAAAGCCTACCAAAAAATAGTTGATAAAAGACAAAATGCTTTGTATGAAGGTTTTTTGGTGAGCGAAGACACAGATTGGGCGAAAGGACACATCAAAAATGAGCCAGAAAACCTGTCTGTTGAGTTGCGATTAAAAGGCGATTTCTTAGACCATTTACGAGGCGAAAAATGGTCGTTTCGCATCAAGGCAAAAGGCGATGCAGCTTGGAATAGGCTCAAAACTTTTTCGGTTCAAAATCCAGAAACGAGAGAATTTTTGAACGAATGGTTTTATCACAAATGGCTTGCACGAGAAGGCGTTTTGTCGCCACGATACGATTTTATGTCGCTCACACTAAACGAAAAAGATTTGGGAATCTATGCTTTTGAAGAACACTTCGACAAGCAATTGCCCGAATTTAAGCAAAGGCGAGAAGGCGTGATTGTGCGATATGCCGAAGATGGCGTTTGGCTCGGTCGCAAGCGAGAATACGATGCGTTTGGCGAAATCATGTATCACCCACATCTGACAGACGCTTTCGAGTCGTCGCCTGCCGAGCCTTTCAAGTCTGGAAAAACTCAAAAAAGCAAAACGCTAAGTAAACAATTTGAATCTGCTCAAAGCCTTTTGCACCAATATAAATACAATTTGAAGCCGCCAAAAGCAATTTTTGATTTAAAAATGATGGCAAAATACTATGCGATTACTGATATTTTGCAAGCTTATCACGCCTTATTTTGGATAAACCAAAGATTTTATTACAATCCTGTTACGACCAAACTAGAACCAATTGGATATGATGGTTTTAGTCATGCACCAAACTGGGTAAAACGGCCGTTTTTTGCTTATGGAACTTATCAGAGTGAAGCCAATATGAAACCTTTTTTCAAAAACTTATTTTTGGACAAAGATTTTTTAGAGCAATATATTTCAGAGCTTTATCGTCTAAGTCACCCAAATTATATGCAGCAACTTTTCAGCGATTTGGAAAACGATATTTTTGAAAGAGAACTACTTATTCAAGAAGAATTTAATGAATATTCCTTTGATTATAAGCGTTTTGAAGAAAATGCAAAGAAAATTCATCATATTATTTTGCCTTTCAATAATGTAAGCATTCAAGCCTTTAAAGCAAAGAAAACGAAAAATGAGCAACAAATTTTGCAAGTTGTCAATTATCACAAATTGCCTTTGCGTGTAATTGGTTTTGGCCAAAATGAAAAAATGATGCTAGATACTTTGAGCGAAAAAATTTGGTTAGAAGTACATAAAAAAAATCAAGTGCCTAAGTATTATGAAATGAAAACCAGCAAAAAAACAGATTTTATTTTTTATGAATTGTCTGGCATAGATAGCGTTTTTTATAGCCAAATTTCGGAGTGGCAACGGCCGCAAAATACTTTGGCACATCAAAGTTTGTGGGAAGATAAAACATGGAAAAAAAATAAGGCTTTTTCAGTTGATGAAAAAACAAAAAGCATCATTTTTTATGAAGGAAAGCACGAAATTGAGAAAAATATCGTTATTCCAGAAAATTATACAATTAAAATTGGAGGAAACACACAGCTCAATTTCACAAAAAAAGCAGCTTTTATTTCCAAATCACCTGTTTTGATATTTGGAACAGCAGAAAAACCTATCAAAATAAGTTCGTCAGATGGAACGGCAAATGGCTTTACGGTTTTGCAAACAAATGAAAAATCAATTTTGCATCATGTTGTTTTCGACAATTTCAATACCTTAAAACACAAAAATTGGCTGCTCACAGGAGCTGTTACATTTTATGAAGCAGATGTAGATATACAACATTGCGTTTTCACGAAAAATAATTGCGAAGACGGCTTAAATTTAGTTCGCAGCAATTTTGAGATTAGTTTCTGTACGATTTCCCATACTTTTTCAGATGGTTTCGATGCCGACTTTTGCAAAGGAACAATAGCAGATTCTTATTTTTTGGCGACAGGAAACGATGGTATGGATTTTTCGGGCAGTCAAATCACGATAAAAAATTGTGAAGTGAAACAAGCTGGCGACAAAGGCATCAGCGTTGGCGAAGAAGCGAAAGTCACGATTGTAACTGCTACTATTGATGGAGCAGTTATTGGCGTAGCTTCAAAAGACCTTTCTGTTTTGGCCATAAAAAACATTGACTTGAAAAACTGTAAACAAGGTTTTGCGGCTTATCAGAAAAAGCCAGAATATGGTGGTAGCAATATTGTTGTGAAAAATTATTCGGCTGAACAGGTAAAACATTTATATCAAGTTGAGGCAAATTCTAGCCTAATTTTGAAGGGAAAAAAGGTCGAAAATTAATTTTTTTAAGGCTAAGATGGCCAACATTTGCAAATTTTATAGCCTTTTGAACTGAAAAATGGTATGTTTCCTTTGCCAAAAGGCGTTTTTTTTTATTCAACTGAGAATTGTTATAAAAAATGTCAGAATCATTGATACAAAAATAAAATAAATGAAAAACTTATATTTTTTACTACTCGCTTTTTTCTTTTTAGCAGCTTGCAATAGTGAGCAAAAAACAGCAAAGAAAGATGTGCAAAAAAATATTATGACTACAAATACCGCAATTGATAGCACGAAAATAATTGTGAATTTGGAACAGATGCTAGCGCGTTTGGAACAAAAAAATGATACCGTTTATGTCTATAATTTTTGGGCGACATGGTGCAAGCCTTGTGTTGAAGAATTGCCTTATTTTGAGCAGTTGCAAGCCAACTATAAAGATAAAAAGCTAAAAGTAGTGTTGGTTAGCCTTGATTTTGCTGAAGATGTGAACAAAAAAGTCATTCCTTTTATGAAAAAAAAGCAGCTAAAATCAGAAGTTTTGCTGTTAGATGCTGGAAATCCAAATGATTGGATAGATAAAATTAGTACAGAATGGTCTGGCGTTATTCCTGCTACGCTCATTGTGGCGAAAAACGGAACTCATCATGCTTTTTTTCAGCAAGAGTTTGATTATGAAAGCTTAGAAGAGCAAGTTTTACCTTTATTTTAGAAAAAAATTTCAAAACCCATTTTATTTTATCAACGATTCGAACATTTTTTATAATAATTTTCAGTTTAATAAAAAACTCCTTTTGGCAAGCGAAACATACTATTTTTCTGTTCAAAAGGCCATTAAATTTGCAAGTATTGTGGCCGCCTTAGCCTAAAAAAAATAGTATGTTTAAACCTTAAATAAAAAAGATATTAAGTGCCAAGCACCTATTTAATAAACGGCCGATTTGAGCTAACGTATTGATATTTAGTGTGTTAGTTTTCACAATTTGTTGAATAAATATGTCCGACTACTTAATATCCGAATTGTTGTTTTATTTCACCCTTACAAAAAACAAACCCTTTCAATTATTGTGAAAAAAAAGCGTAAACCCACAAAAAATCTATTTTTCAAACTTGTTGTTATTATTCTTTTATATACTGTGCTATTCAATTTTCTTTGGATATTCGATAGTACTTTGAGCAAAATATACGATTTTGCAACCCAACAAGAGCGAGTCTCAGTTTTTAATAATGAAAGTTTTGAGCAAATTAGTTTTGAAGAGCTGCCAGAAAGCGAAAAACGAAAGTTTGAACATAGAACTTGCGAAAAGCAAGATTATGCAGGCATGATTTTTTTGAAAATATCGTGGTTTGAGCGATACAAAAATATCATTGGCACAACAAAAGTGTATAAATTATTGAATCCAAAGCGAATTTTAGAACATAAAGTTAAAATTCCTAATCTAAACAAAACACAATATCTGCTTATCGCTCCTGAAACGCTCAATATTTTTGAACAGCTTTTGCTCGAACTAGATAAAAAAGAACTAAATAGCAAAAATCTTACTATCGCTTCTGGCTTTAGAACACCTGCTTATAACAAAATAGTTGGCGGTGCAACTTGCAGTCAGCATCAGTATGGCACGGCTTTGGATTTGACAGTAGGCGACATCAATGATGATGGAAGTGCCGATAGGAAAGACCGAAAGTTGATTTATGATATTTTAGACAAAAAATTGGTCAAAAATAAAGGCGGAATTGGAAAATATAAACATGCTCCTCGTCTTATTCATTTCGATACGAGAGGAAAACGAGCGAGATGGTAGTACTGAGCTTTTACTTTTTTTAGGAAACAAATCATTCAAACGAAATGGAAAAATATTGGGCTTTATCAAATATCAATGTGTATAGCATTTTGTGTCCGCCGAAAGTGAAAGATTTTGCAAAAAAAAATGGCAATCAATATGGCAAAGGCGATATCATTTATACACAACATAAGATGGATAAAAAGGTATATTTGGTGAGCAATGGCAAAGTAAAATTGGTAAATTATGATGCAGAAGGCAATGAAGTTGTCAAACAAATTTTGACGAAAGGCGAGTTGTTTGGCGAAAGTGTGATACTTGGCCAAACCGAAAGAACAGAATATGCGGTTTCGTGTAGCAGCAAAACCTCGATTTGCTCTATGAGTTTGGTCAATATGCGAGAACTCATGCGAGACAACGAGCGCTTTTCGACAGCTATTTACAAATTTATCGGTTTGCGATTTCGGAAAATAGAACGCCGTTTAGAATTGTTGTTGGGAAAAGATGTCACGGCACGCATTGCGAGTTTTGTGCATGATTTGTATGAAGAAGCAGGAGAAAAAAAGTTTTCGCACCCATTTTCGCAAAAAGATATAGCTGTGTTGTTGGCCACTTCGAGGGAATCAGTAGCCAAAGTAATGAATAGAATGAAAGATGAAAAAATAATTGATTATACGAGAAATGAGATTACTATTAAAAATTTAAATTGCTTAATGGAGCTGTCGAAAAAATAATTTTTTTACACTTTTTTGCACTTTTTTTGCAAGTGTGATGTAGCTCACACTTTTTGTGATTCTGATACTGTAATTTTGTGGCATACAAAGCGACAAACACCTTTTTTCATTCACAAAAAAAATTAGCGAACATGAAAACCTATCTTTTATTGGCACTCCGAATTATCATAGCTATCATTTTAGTACAAACCTTGCGGTTCAAATTTTTTGCTCACCCAGATAGCATCTATATTTTCACAACAGTTGGCTTAGAGCCTTTTGGCCGCATCGGTATTGGTGTGATGGAACTCATAGCTGCGATTCTCCTCCTCATTCCTCGAACTGTATGGCTCGGTGCTGGCCTGACGATGGGCATTTTGAGTGGTGCAATTTTGATGCACCTCACCATTTTGGGTATCGAAATAAATGGTGATGGCGGCTCTTTGTTTTACCTTGCCTTATTCACGTTTTTTGGCAGTGCTATTATTTTGTGGATGTATCGGAAAGAAATTCCAATAATTGGCGATAAGTTTTAATGCACAATCTTTTTTTCAAAATCAATTTTAGTCAAAAAAATCAAAAATCAATGAAAAATTTAATCTTCATTTTCGTTTTATGTTGTTTGAGCGGCACAATGGCATTTGCTCAACAAATAGATTACAATATGCAAGGCAAATATGTAGCAGATGGCTACGATGTAGTTGCTTATTTTGGCGATACGGCAGTAAAAGGCAGCAACAAATTTACACATACACATGATGGCGTGAATTATAGATTTGCGAATGCTGACAATTTGAACAAGTTTAAAGAAAATCCAACACAATATATGCCTCAATATGGCGGCTGGTGTGCTTATGCAATGGGTGCTTATGGCGATAAAGTAGAAATAAATCCTAAAACTTTCGAAATTAGAGACGGCAAATTATATTTGTTTTACAATGCTTATTTTACGAATACACTAGATAAATGGCTAGATGAAGGAGCAGAAGGTTTGAAAACAAAAGCCGACAAAACTTGGGAAGGCAAAAAATTTAAATAACATTGTGATATAACAAAGATTGTATCGAAAAGCTATTTTTCATTTTCTTTTTTAGAGACTGAAAAATAGCTTTTTTATAATGGCAGCAAGTATATTTCAATAGAAAACCTACTTAGTTTTTTCAGGTCTCAATTCTAATGTTTACCTTTGTAAAAAGATAAGTGTCAAGCACTATTTAATAAATGGTCAATTCGTTGTTAACACATTGAAAAAATCAAAATAATAGCTTCAACGAGATGTAAGCTTATTTTTGCTAGGTGCTTACTTATGTAAAAAGAAAGGCAAAAAACAGTCAATTGTATTTTTGTTTAGGCTAAAAAAAAATATATAATGAATTGGTTTAAAAGAATTAGAAAAGGTATTTCGACAAAAACATCGGAAAAAAAAGAAATTCCAACAGGTGTGTGGTCTCATTGCAAAAAGTGCAAAGAAAGTGTACCAAGTAAAGCATTTAAAGCTAACTCTTATGTATGTAGTGCGTGTGATTATCATGAGCGTATTGGTTCAAAACAATATTTTGAAATTTTGTTTGACAATAATAACTATCAACGCCTATTTAGTCATTTGCAAGCCAAAGATATTTTAGGTTTTACTGATAGTAAAAGTTATGCTGTTCGGCTCAAACAAACACAACAAAAAAGTAGCTTAGACGATGCTATTCAAGTAGCGACAGGCAAACTCAACGGCAATGATTTGGTCATCGCTGCAATGGATTTTAGTTTCATAGGAGGTTCTATGGGTTCGGTTGTGGGTGAGCGTATCGCTCGTGCTATTGATTTTTGTATAGAGAAAAGACGGCCACTCTTAATTATTTCGAAATCTGGTGGTGCAAGAATGATGGAAGCCGCTTTTTCGCTCATGCAAATGGCAAAAACTTCTGCCAAATTGAGTATGCTTGCCAAAGCGAAAATTCCTTATATTTCTTTGCTCACTGACCCAACGACAGGCGGTGTTAGTGCTTCTTTTGCAATGCTTGGCGACCTCAATATTGCCGAACCAAAAGCTTTAATTGCTTTTGCAGGGCCTCGTGTAGTGAAGGAAACCATTAAAAAAGATTTGCCTGAAGGTTTTCAGCGTTCTGAGTTTTTGCTCGAACATGGCTTTTTAGATTTCATTGTGCATCGCAAAGATTTGAAAGAAAAACTATCGGAATTGTTGTTTTATTTCAGTCATTAAGAGTTGAGTTTTTGTAAAAAAAATTGTATTTTTAAATTTATTACTTTTTTGAAAATTCTAAATTAACAATAGACATTATTCACAAAAAAAGTGTAAGGAAAATAAAAAAATCATTGGATAAATTCGAATATTACATTTGCATAATTTTAGCAAATGTTGTGAATAAATTCTAGTATTTATTATGATTATGAATAAAAAAACTACCGATTTGTTGTATTTACAAGGCGTTTTGTAGAGTAAAAAAGAAGACTGCTTCGTGCCTCGCAGTGACAAAAAAATGTATAGCTTTTCCCTTTTCGTCATGGCGAGGTATGAAGTCATCTAATCATATAAGCAATGAAAAAACGTAAATGAAAAAACATGATACCCTCCGAAATCATGCAAAATCCCAAACGAAAAAAAAAATGCCTAAATGCCTACCACCTTATTATCCTATTATTTTTTATCTAACATTTTGTGAATAAACTCTAATGATTTGGACATTTTTTATCACAATTTTCAGTTGAATAAAAAACGCCTTTTGGCAAGAGAAACATACTATTTTTTGTAAGAAATGACAAAATAATAAGTCTTACATATTAAAAAAAATATCAGCAAAGAAATAATACCAGCATGAGTTTTTAACTCGTGCTAAACCAAAACGG
>JBMZCV010000112.1:0-17753 GCA_049613665.1 Chitinophagales bacterium
CAAGTTTAATAACACAAAACAAACAAAATGACTTAATAAGTAACAGGTCTATTATGCACATCCTTCTCAACACGGAATTGATTTTTATTCAGGTGTTTTTGAAGGGCAGGTAGCTGACTATTTAGACTGGGAAAGAGTAGAAAATGAAGTCGCTGTGATGGATGATACCAATTATGTTACCTCTTATCTCACAGATACAGCCATTGATTGGGTAAATGCTCAAAATCAGCCGTGGTTTCTTTGGTTGGCTCATGTAGCACCGCATCAACCTTTTCATGCTCCGCCAGATTCTATGCGTACTTTGACTGCCGTAGGTACAAACTATCGAAAGTATTTGGCAATGATTGAATCAATGGATTATGCAATTAATCGTTTGATAAAAAATATTCCTGCCAATGTGTTGGCAAATACAACTATTATCTTTATTGGCGATAATGGAACACCTCAAGTGCCGCTTCAAAACTATCCTGTTGGACATCACAAAGGTACTTTATATCAAGGTGGTATTCATGTGCCAATGATTGTGTCGGGTGCTGGCGTGACTAGACAAGGCGAAGAGGAAGAAGCCTTGGTTCATGCTACCGATATTTATGCTACTGTATTGGAAATTGCAGGTGCGACTTTACCAGACAATACGATACATAATAGTACGAGCTTCAAACATTTGTTAGACAATAGTGCTGGTACATTAAGAGACTATAACTATTGCGATTTGGAAGATGCCGTAGATGGCGGTTGGACTATCCGAGATTCTCAATACAAATTGATAGAATTCGATGATGGTTCGCAAGAGTTTTATGATTTATTGACTGATTCTTTAGAAACCGATAACCTTATCAATACTTTAACGGCAGGCCAAATTACTGCAAAAACTGATTTAGAGGCTGAGGCTGCTACCATTAGAACTGGTTTAGTTTCTTGTTTTGACGGTATTATGAATGGAGATGAAGAAGGTACAGATTGTGGCGGTAGCAATTGCCCTGCTTGTGTAGATTGCTCAGGATATGACAATTCAACAAGTATGACAAATATCGGTTGTTGTGAAGTACCTAATGGCGAAAACTTTTGCAATGAAGCTGAATACAATAACACAAGATATATCAGTTCCAACACTTTTCCAGACCATGAATATTGTAATACGAATAACAATCAACCTAGTCCATTGAATTATCTCTTTGAATTAGACGCAAATCCAAGTGTTGCAGCAAGCACAACACCTATTATAAATCCTAATACAAATCGTCCAAAATATTATTTTGGTGTGGCACTAAACGGTGTAGTTATGGCTCCTGCTCCTGCAACACCTTTTATTTTTGAAAATCTAAATACAGGAGAATATAATTGGGATTGGGTATTTGAGCCAACTAAAAATCAAGGGCCTGGAGCTGATAAAGTAAGCTTAGATTGTGCTTCCGCACATACAGGGCCACAAGGTTATCATTATCATGGCAATATGTTTGAATATGTCGAAACAGTAGAAGCTGACATTAGCATCATAACAACTGCACCAGATGAACCTATGCACATTGGTTGGGCAGCAGATGGCTTTCCTATTCTTTATCGTTTTGCACCTGATGCGAATGGCGATTTAGCATTGTTAGAGCCAAGCTATCAGCTAAAAGCTGGCACACGAGGAGGTGATGGTATTACAGCACCTTGCGGAAATTATAGCGGAAAATATACCAATGATTATGAGTATATACAAGATGCAGGCGATTTGGATGAATGTAATGGTGTAGAAAGAGATATTGCCTTAAATACGGTTTTGGGAACGCAAGTTTTCCCTTATTTCTATGTCGTTACCGATTCATTTCCACAAATTAGCCGCTGTTTTTCTGGAACGCCAGACCTTTCGTTTGATGTCGTTGTGCAGCCAGGTTGCGATATTGCTTTAGTAAACCAAACTATCAACATTACTATGGGCGAAACTGCAGCAGTAGGTAATAGTGTTTATGATATGGCAGGCATTTATGTAGATAGCCTTACAACTATACAAAATTGTGATTCTATTGTCATTACTGAAATAGTAGTAGGTGCGGCAATGTCGGCACGTTTATATATCGAAGGAGCTTATAATGATAATACAGGTAAAATGTCCACAATTCTGTCAGAAAATAATATTATGCCACTCGAACAGCCTTTCAATACTTCGCCGTGGAATTATGCAGGTATGGAAACGGTAACAAATGTTCCAACAAATATTACAGATTGGGTATTAGTAGAGCTTTGTGACGCTAATGATGCAGATTGTATTATTGAGCGAAAGGCTTGTTTTATAGATGAAGATGGCTATTTAAGAGATTTAGATGGCACAAGTGGCGTTTATTGGGCAAATGTGACAAATATAATTGATTATACGCTGATTGTTCGTAGCCGAAACCATTTGGATATAGCAAGTGGCAATAGTCTTAGCTTTCCTTTGGCCGAAACTTATGATTTTACAGATGACCCTAGCAAAACTTTGGGTGGTGACGTTGTGATGTTGGCAAATGGTAGCTATGCTACAAAGGCTGGCGACATCAATGGCGATGGCTATATCACGGTAGCTGACTTGAATCTTTACATAAAACAATTGGATTTTGACGATATGTATGTACCTGCTGATTGCAACTTTAATGGTGTAGTAAATATAGCAGATTTCAATGTTTATTTGCCAAATACAAGTTTGATTGGAAGTAGTGTAGTACGTTACTAAGTAGTCGTTCAGAAGTTTTTGGGCATTTCAGTACAAGATAACACCTTGATTTTCAATGCGTTAGCCACTAAACGAATGCTTTATTAAATAGTATTTGGTACTTAAAACATTTAATGTTTAGTAAAATTTAAACAGCCTCTAAAACATAGCCTTAGAAATAATACCTTTTCGTTTTTCGAAATATATTATTTCTAAGGTTTTTCTTATAAAAAAAAACAAAAAACGACAATGAAATATATGTTTACCTTATGCAGCCTTTTTTTTCTCACAACAATTTACGCTCACGACATTCCTGTTGCCAATTTTGATATTTCGCAAACCGCAAAAACATTGTCGGTTAGCGTAGAAATTGATCAATACGCTTTCAAGCAAGCCTATACAGAAAAAGGACAAATGGAATGTACCCAACAAGAAGATATACAATATCAGATGCAAGATTATTTGCGTTCTCATTTTCGGCTAAAAGTAAATGGAAAAACAGTAAATTTTCAACTCAAAAACATGGGTACAATTTCGCATCACTACAAAATAGAGCTAAAAGGCAATTTGGAAAAAGAAGCCATAAAGCAAATTGATATTCAAAATACCTGTCTGCTTGCCGATATTCCAGACCAATCTAATGTCATAACAGCTTTTATCAATGACAAAAAACGAGGTTTTAGAATGACAAAAGAACGGCAAGCTATTCAAATGAAGTATTGATTTTTTTAGCTCACAAACACCCAAAACAAAAAAGCATCTTTACCGATATATAAGGTAAAGATGCTTTTTCTTTTTTGTGTTTTTTTAATATAAAGCCTAACAAGTTTCTTAGAAACCGATATAAAAACCGCTATTTTGGCTAGATAAATCTTTCATAAATTGAACTTTTTTATCGCCAGAAACCTGATTTCTAAAATCTTTACCCACACCAATACAGTTGATGATATGCTTGCCACCATTTTTATTTTTTATAAAACTCAACAAGTCAGTAGTATTATCACTATCACATTTTATATCTGACACACGCACCGTTGGCAAGCCATCTGACATATAAATAATAGTACCTGCCGAATTATAGGCTGGGTGCGACAACACAAAATCCATCACATCACGAGTAGGTGTACAACCTTTTGCTTGCAAACTACTCAAATATTGATAAATTGCATATTTGTTAGATTGTGTTACGGTAGTCAACTTACCGAATTTGTAGCCATATCTTTCGTCTTTGCTCTTCGGAAAAATCACAATATCAACTTTGTTCTTTTCGTTCATATTCGCAATCATCATCTTGATACCTGCTCGTATTTCGTCAAATTTTTCAGATTCTGGTTCTTTTGTCATACTACCCGATACATCAACTACGAAAACAACATTCTCTTTAATGTCGAGATGTTGGTCTTGCGTTTTGCAATTTTCCAACTTCTTTTGCTGCTCTTTAATCGTTTGTTGAGCTTTTTGTAAGTCTTTTTGCAACTGCGTTGTTTCCTGCGTAAGTTTTGTATTTTGGTCAGTTACTTGTTGTATTTCAAGCTTTTGTTCCTGAATTTGTGTTTCCAAACTTTGCTTTTCAGACGTACATTTAGCTATTTGTTGTTTGAGTTGTTCTATTTCTTTTTCCAAAGCCTTTACGATACTATCATGATTTTCGAGCTGATTTTTCAGGTCTTTTACCTGTTGTTCGAGCTGTTTCTTTTGTTCTCGCAATTTCTTGCGTTGTTCATCACATTCGGCAGCTTTTGTTTGCAAGAGCTTAATTTCCTTATCTAGCTCTGTGATAGTGCTTGTAAGGTCTTTTATTTTGCTTTCTAAAGCATTGAACTTGCCTTCCATTTTTTTCAGCTCGTCTTTTGGTACTGACTTTTTGAGGTCTTTCATCATTTTTTCAATGTCGTTTACCTCTACTTTCAGTTCCTGCAACTGTTCCATTTGGTCAATAATGATTTTAATATCGCCAGTCAGTTTTGGAATGATAATAAATAATATCAGTACTGCTCCTAATGCACCCGATAGTAAGTCGATAAACGACACATTAAAAACATTAATTTCTTTTTTTGCCATTTATTTTGAGTTAGATTTATTATTGAAAATTAGTTTTGTGATGATTTCACGCTTAAAGTTTGTTTTTTTCTCTTAAAAAAGTATTTTTGACATACAAAAAACAAACTGCCATTGAATTTTATTTTCCAAAGGCAATAATAACGAAAAAAACATAATAACCATTGAATTGTCTCATAAAAATTTTCAAAAAAACGCAAAAAGGTCTAGCTTGCACTTTTTGCTTCACTTTTTGGAAAAAAAAATAGAAAACAAGATTAAAAGATATTAGCACTACTATTACTAAAATGATTTGTGCTAACATCTTTTAAACCAATATGCTAGCTTCAGCGAAATGTCATGTTATTTTGTCTAGGTACGTTAGTAGCAAAAATTTGTCCAACTACTCAAAAGCTAATCACTAAAAATCAAAAACTACTTTTTTAATCCTCAAAAGCCAACTCTTGTATCAATCCATTAGCAATGACGAAATAGGTCCGAAAAGTACCTTTACTTGTCGTCAATGCACCAATAACATACTTTGAACCATTGGGTGCTGTTCCTTGATGTTTAATAACAAAGCTGTTAGGTTTGTGCGATGCGAAAAATGACTTTACTTTTTGCGTAGCTACCGTTTTGTTAAACGTATTTTCGTCATCAAGTATTGTTATTTCAAGCGAATGATTAAAATATTGTGCTAAATTAGAGGCATCGCCAGACTTTAAGCTTTGATTGATTTTTCCTAAATTGTTTTGGGCAAAGCCAAAAGTAGTAAAAAAAGAAGCTATGAGTACCGTAATGATAAAACCAAAAATAATGCGTTTCATAATCAAATATTTTTATGAAAGAGAATATATTATAAGATTTTCGACTGTATGCAAGTTGTAAAAGTTTAATTAATTGGTCTAAAAGCTATTCATTTTTAGAAAAAAAAGCGACTTTTGCACTCATCAAAGTCGAAAATAGTTTGGAATAAGTGAGGAAAACTAGATTAAACTTTTTTATAACATTAAACAGAAAGTGTCTTTAAAAGAAAATATTTGGCACTTTAATAAAAAAACAAAACAACTAGATGAACAAAAACAAAAAAATCATACTTGTCATTTTAGATGGTTGGGGCTTGGGCAAAAATCAAAAAGTAAGTGCTATCGCAAACGCAAAAACGCCTTTTATGGATAGCATCACAAAAAAATATCCTACTGCAAGCCTTGTTACCTATGGCGAAGCAGTCGGTTTGCCTGCTGGACAAATGGGAAACTCGGAAGTTGGACACCTAAATATCGGTGCTGGCAGAGTTGTTTTTCAAGAGCTGCTGCGTATCAATAATGCTTTGAAAGACAATAGTTTAGCACAAAATAATACTTTTTTGGCTGCTATACAATACGCTAAGGAACATAAAAAAAATATTCATTTGATGGGTTTGCTTTCCGATGGTGGCGTACATTCGCATATCGAACATCTAAAAGGTTTATGTAATATTTTATACGACAATGGATTGCAAAATGTTTTTGTTCATGCTTTTACCGATGGCCGTGATACTTCGCCTCATGGTGGTTTAAACTACATCAAAGATTTACAAACGCATTTGGATAAAACAACAGGCAAAATCGCTAGTCTCATTGGGCGTTATTATGCGATGGACAGAGACAATCGTTGGGAACGAATCAAGCTTGCTTATGATTTGTTGGTAAAGGGAAAAGGCGAAAAGACGCAAAATTTGCTAGAAAGTATTGAAAATTTTTACAAACAAGAGGTTACAGACGAATTTATGCCGCCTATCGCTGTTGTAGCAGATGACGATGGCGAACCTTTGGCGACTATTCAAAAAGATGATGTGGTGCTTTGCTTCAATTTTCGCACCGACCGTTGCCGAGAAATTACAAAGGTTTTAACGCAAACGGATATGCTAGATTTTGAGATGAAAAAGCTAGATTTGCATTATGTGACAATGACCAAATATGACGAAAATTTTACAGGTGTGAAAATTATTTTTGAGAAAGATAATATTAAAAATAGTTTGGGAGAAATATTAGAAAAGGCAAATAAACGACAAATTCGCATTGCTGAAACCGAAAAATATCCTCATGTAACCTTTTTCTTTTCGGGCGGCCGTGAGCAACCTTTCGAGGGCGAAGAACGAATTATGGCGGCTTCGCCAAAAGTAGCGACTTACGATTTGCAGCCAGAAATGAGTGCTTATGAAATTACCGAAAAAATTGTAGGAAAACTAAATGAGCAAACGGCAGATTTTGTGTGTCTTAATTTTGCAAATGCCGATATGGTGGGACATACAGGTGTTTTTGAGGCGGCCGTAAAAGCGGTTGAAACAGTAGATAGTTGTACAAAACAAGTGATTAAAACGGCTTTGAAAAATGATTATGCAGCCATCATTATCGCCGACCATGGCAATGCCGATATTATGCAAAATGAAGACGGCACGCCACATACGGCTCATACAACCAACTTAGTGCCTATCGTTTTTGTGGATAAAAACACCGAAAACATTAAGCTGAAAGATGGCAAGTTGGGCGATATTGCGACTACTATTTTGGATTATATGAAGGTGGAAATTCCAGAAGAAATGACAGGGGAAATTTTAATAGAAAGAGCGTAATTTCTTAAATATTCAGGGTTTTTAAAATCTTGAATGTTGTTTCATATATCATGTATTTGCAAATATAAAGAAAAAGTTTTATCTATCTTTTCGCACATTGAATTTATTTTTTTAATGCCAGCATGAGTTTTTAACTCGTACCTGTGTTTATATGATTGTTCCGTAAAACTTGAAGATGAGCTAACAATAAAAGCTTTTCCAGCAATAGACCTTATTCTTCTATTATTTCTTATCTAAAATTTTGTGAATAAACATTGAAGAATTACAATAATAAACATTCAAGGTTTCGAAACCTTGAATGTTCGTTTTTACACAAAAAATTAGCCTTTTAATTTAAACATTATAGGCAAAGTATATTGAACTCTTACCAACTTGCCACGCTGTTTGCCAGCCTTCCAACTGCCAGGCAAAGCACTCACTACACGCAAAGCTTCTGCATCTAAGGCTTCATGCAAGCCTCGCACAATATGAATATTGCTCATGCTACCATCTTTTTCTATCGTAAACTTAACAAATACTTTCCCTTCAATTCCTGCATCTATCGCCTCTTTCGGATACACCATATTTTCAGCAATAAACTTGAGCAAAGCATCTTGCCCATGTTCATATTCTGGCATTTCTTCAACCACACTAAATATTTCTTCTTGTTGCACTTCATCGGTTGCAAGTGTCGGTTCTTCCAAAATTATTTCCTCCGCTTCTTCTTCTACATCACCTATTTCGGCATCTTCTTGAGGTGCAAAACGGATTGGCGGTGGTGGTGGTGGCATCATACTTTTTTGTGCATTCGAAATAGCCATATTCGATACACCTGCTGGCAAGGGCAAAGGCTGTTTCACACTTGTCGGATTACCATTTTTATTAGCTATTTCTTCATCTATCGCAACAAAAGAGGTATATGCCGTAAGCAAATTATATTGCATACCCAAAGCTACCATTTCTATTTCATGTTCTTTGTTGTTTGTCCATGTTTTGTAGTCGTCCAGATGGCGTATTTTTTCTTTTGCCCACAAATAACGCAAGGCTTTATTTTTTGCATCTGCTTTCATTTTTTTTAACCGAATGTGTTTTTCATATTTTTGCTTGCCTATGTTTCCTTTCAACACAATTTCGCCTTTTGGCTCGCCTTTATATTTTCCAAAAATAAGAATAGGCCGCTCCGAAAATAAATCTGGAATACTTTTTTGTGCTACCTCATAAGCTTCAAAATCTTTGAACTCAAAGCGAATATTGCTCAAAACAGGCTGTTCGATATAGGTATTTAACGCTTTTGCCTTTTGTTTAGCCTCGTTTTTTGATGTAACAATAAATGCTTCGCCTTGCCCAACATGAGCCATGCCTTCTATCAAATGGCGATTGACGCTGCTGCCTATGCCAAATGCAAATACATTGCTTTCATTCAAATTGCTGCCTATAAAATCAAATACTTCTTTTTCTACCGAAATATAACCGTCTGTGATGACAACCATAGAGCGAGAAAAATGCTTTGCTTTAGGTAGCTGAAAAGCACGTTTTACTGCCGAAAATAAATTTGTACCGCCACCAGCATTTTGTTTTGAAAGCCATTGTTGAGCTTTTGTTACATTAGCTGTTGTTACGTTCAAGGACTGTTCTGACAAGACATTTGAGCCGCCTGCAAAGAATAAAATATTGAATTTGTCGGTGCTTTTTAAATTCTGAAACAAATCAGTCATTAGGCTTTTAGAAACATCTAAAGGAAAGCCATTCATAGAGCCAGAAATGTCTATCACAAAAATATATTCTCGTGGCACAATTTGCTTTTTGCCGATATTTTTTGGTGGCTGAATCATGCTCAAAAAGAAATTTTCATCGCCATTTTCGTACAGTAAAACACCACTTTCTATTTGCTTGCCTTTGAGTTCATATTCCAAAATATAGTCTTTATTGCCTTGTTTTTGCTCTTTTTTGTTTAAAGAAACAATAGCACTATGAGTATCTAAATAGCTTGTTTTTGTTTCATAGCTTTTGCAGTTGATGGCTTGAATGGGCAAACCTGCATTGATATGTGTCGTGATATTAAGTGTTGTATTGCTATTTTTTCCCTCTTCCAAATAAGGATTAGCTACCCAATTGTCGGTTTCGCTACTTGCGGTTAGCTGCTCGTCTATTTTTTCGCCACCATAACGAGGGCCAACAACGGCAGGATAGACAAACTCATAGCGGCCATCTTTTGGCACAAGCAATTCGGTGTAAGACAAATGAACTTCTACGGTTTCGTTGGGCATGATATTGGCAACTTGCATTTGAAAAACATTAGGTCGCTCTTGTTCGAGCAATGCCGCTCTTTTGCCTTGCTTTTTGGCAGTTGTATAAGCTTGTTTTGCTTTGTTTTTTTCTTCAATTTTGGCTGTTATCACACGCTCGCCCACATACATTTCCATGCCATAAACGGCTGCTCTTGTGCCTAAAGGAAAAACATAAATGGCTTCAATCGGCGTTTTTCCTGTATTTTGATATACTTGTTTGATGCACACATCAGCCATCACGCCAGCAATATTGGCATGAACATCTGTGCTTTTTAGCGGCATTTTTTCGTTTCCTTGTTCATCTGTTTCTATAAAAAAATAAGGCGATTGAGTGTCATTATTTTTATGTTCTTCATGCAAAGAATATGAAAAGGCATTTGGGGAGCATAAAAGAAACAAACAGTAAAGTGTAAAGTAAAATGTTGTTGTTTTCATAGAAAAAGAGATTTTTGTTTGAAAATTATTTTACACAAAGAAAGGCGATAGTAGCTTGAAAATCAAGTGAAAATGAGCAAGTGTTTGAGTTTTTGCCATAAATGCTAGGAGAGGAGGTGTAAGTGTAAAAAAGGTAAGTATTTCTGTAAAGTTGCCTATTTAATAAACGGTCGATTCGTTGCTAACGCATTGATAATCAGTATGTTAGCTTCAACGAGAAATATCATTCAGCCGTTTCCGCTTTGAAACTACTATGGCAAAATTTATTTAATAGTTATTTTGTATATTTTAAAAAGGATTATGTAGTCTTGCCCTTATGTCTTTCAGGCAGTCCGCTTTTCGGCTGTTGTTCATTTTTTTGTTTGACCAAAAAAACGAACCAAAAAAAGGTCAATCTTTTTGATTTTCTGACGATATTTTTATATATTAAATACAAAACAATATTAAAATGCAATATTTTATTGCAAATTGTTAATTGTCATTAAAACGTCAAAGCGGAAATAGCTGAATATCATTATCTCTGTCCAACTACTTATTTTTAGAAAATAGTTCTTTTAATTAAAATTTGGTTTGGATAGGGTAATAATGTCAAGCATTAATTAATATAGCCCATTTGGGTTACTAACGTATTGAAAATCAAGGTGTTAGTAACCCAAATGGGCTATTTATTTTTTTTTGACGAAATTGCTTTAATTTGTTTTAGTAACAATCACATTTATACATTTATCGCTAGGGCAACTACAATCTGGTGAAATTACGGTTTCTACTAGCTCACATTCATTTGCGTTAGTAGCCGTTATTGTTACATCTGTTCCTGTTGGAATATCTGTAATTTCATTTACACTGACTGTTCCTATATCGCTAGTTATTGTTCCGTTAGTCGTAACATATACATTGTAGGTATTTGAAGCGGTAAAGCATTGTGTACTATCAATAGTTAAGGTTATATCTGATGCTGCCTGTATTTCTAGCATATCAGAAGCACTCACGCAGTCATTTGCTGTTGTTTCAAATAAATAATAAGTGCCTGTACCTACTACTGTATTTGTAAGCAAACTTGCTGCATCTGCATTATTTTCGCTGTGCCATTCAAAGCTATAAGCAGGATTAGAAAGCATACTTTCATAATTTGCCAAATCTACGGTAGTACTAGAACAGCCTAAAGTTAAGCTTGGCAAAATATCTGGTGTTTGTGGGTTATCTACATTCAAAATGATTTGAGCTGTATCTGTACAAGCAAATTCATTTTCTACGACTACAAAATAAGTAGTTGTTTGCGTTGGCGAAACTGCTGTTGGTGTATTTAAAACTGAACCAATGTTATTGACATACCAAATAGGATTGAAATAAGTCGCATAATCTGGAATTAAAGTTGTTAAATCTTGCGGAGCAACAGGAGCACAAAATGTGGGTGTATCGACATCATTAATTGTTGGACTTGGTGTAAGATTTACAGTTACTGTTTCTGTATTGGTACAACCCGAAAATGGGTCAGTATAAATAACTTGATAAACTGAATTTTCGGTTGGCCAAACTATTGGGTTTGGTGCTGTCGTGTTGTTAATCGTATTTTCGGCAGAAGCTGGACTCAATGCAGACCATACATAAGTATAGTTTGCAGGAATGTCTGCAATACCCAATTGAATGCCATCTCCCATACAAACCGATTGTGGGCCACCTGCTATATCCATTATTAATTCACGCACTACCACATTTACTTCATCAAAAATTGAACAGCCTGCTCCGTCATCTGATGTGAGACGATAAGTATAAATACCTGATGCTGGTGTTGTTTGACTAAAGTTGGTAACTGCTGAGGTTGTAGAACTCAAATATCCTAACATGGTTGCTTCCTCTCCTGCTGTTGGTGCAGCAGGTGTTCCGCTAGGGTCTATGTTGTAGCCTACTGCTGTCCATGTCAGTGTACCAGCACCTGAACTGCCTATGCTAATAGCAGCTTCATTGGTACAATAAAAGACATCTGGGCCTGCGTTTGCTCCAACACCTGCTGGTGCATTTACAATAATTTCATCAGAAATAGAACAACCACTTGGTGCTGTTGCTATTAAAGTATAAGTTGTCGTTTCGGTAACAGCAGCATAAACTTGCGAACGGTTAGTACCTGTATATGCATTTGTTCCTGTAGTATTGGTATATAAACCTGTTGTTGGAAGCCACAAATAAGTGAAATCTGCTTCTGAGGCTACACCAATTTGTATGTGTGGCGAGCTACATAAAGCTGTTACATCTGTTCCTAAATCAATGGAAGTAACTGTATTGATAGTATAATCTTGTGTTACAGAGCCACAAGTACCTTTCGTGATGGTTAATGTATAAATAGCTGAACCTGTAAAATCATTTGGTAAAGTTACGATTGGTTGTCTAAGTGTTGCATCATCTAGCCATGCCATATCAGCACCTGCTCCTGCTGTCCAACTATATGTTACTCCTAATGTATTGTAAGAACTAGGGCCAATAATAACTGTTCCGTCTGGACAGCCTATATAAGTGCCTGCTCCTGGTAGTGGTGGTGCATCATTAGAAGTAGTTACAACAAGTGTATCGGTAGCTTGGCAGCCTGTTGTAAGTTCTGTAACTGTTACAACAAACTCAGCCCCTGTTGGAGCATCTGGAATACTAAGATATGGTTGAGCAACATTTGGGTTTGGCGTTGGTGGATTGGCAGGAAAAAATAAGCCTGCACTTGGTGTCCATTCATAAGAGTAATTTGGTTGCCCTATTGTTCCTATTTGAACAATAGAACCTGCACAAACATTTGTGATGTCAGTACCTGCATTAGCTCTTATTTTTACTACTTCCAAAGTCATTGTATCAATAGCTGTACAACCTGTTATTGGGTCGTGAACTAATACTAAATAATCTGTTGTTACATTTGGTTCTAAAGTTGGAAAAGGAGTATCTCCATCAGCAGTAATACTTCCTCCTGACCCTATTTCATTCCATTGCCATTCTAAGCCAGAATTTGGAGCTTCTGTATAATCTATACCAGAAATGATATAAGGTATCACAGTATTGTTTGCACCCAAAGGAGCAGACGGTGAAGGAAATGTACATACTTTTGCATCTAAAATACCTACAACTGGCATAGCATTTTGGCCAGAAAAAACAGTAATTTGTCTGCTACAATCTAAAGTACCTGTTCCAAAGTTTCCTTCGGCATAAAATTTATAAACAACTACATTTGCACCAGGCCAACCCCAAGTAGCATCATCAAAATGGGCAATAACTTCGGAAGAATGTGGGCCTGTGGCAGAGATTGCTGCACCTTTTTGCTCATTTACAACTTCAAATAACCCTTGTGGAGGTGTATTTTCTGGCTGTACCACACCATCTATGCTATATGTTGTCCAAGTAATATCCAAACCTTCTATATTTGCTCCTGAAATAATGGTTATATCTGTGCCGCAAGTGCCATCTACTCCTCTCATATTTGAATATAAATCAGAGCAAAAATCGCCATTGCCACAAGGAGGAATAAATAAACGCATAGTATCTCTTGTAAAGCATTCGGTAGCATCTAATGAGATAAAAGAGCCTACAATTTCAAAGTCAATATAATAAGCTTGCCCTAATGGTTCTGCCAAAGGATAATTAGCCGTTAAAAATTTGTTTGTGCCTACTTGATTGCCTATGACATCATCTAAATAATAATCTGGCGAAGCTGTTAAGCCAGCCAAACCGCCACTAGGGTAATCTGTATCTATGGCAGTCCATTGAAAAAACAAACCTGTCGTTTCAGGAGCTCCAATACCTTCTCTTCTTCCTGTTGTACAACCATCGCCTACTTTATCACTGCCTGCCTGTGCATGAGCCAAAGCAGTATCTGTTACCATCATTTTTGTTTCAAAGATGCAACCATCTGCCAAACGCAATGCCGTAAAAGTATATTCTATTTCATCAATTGGTGTTGTATTTGTTGGTAAAACGCCAGGGTCAAATGTCGGATTATAAAGCGTCGCATCATCTAAATTTACTCCAGGTGCCCATTGAAAAACATAGCCTTCTGGAGGTGTGCCAGACAAACCAATTGTTGCAGGAGTATTAGGCTGGCAAAATCCAACATCAGGAATATCAACTAATGAAACATCATGTGGCACTTCTGGCAAGACATCTATGCTCGTAGCTCCATCTACACAAAAAACAGCATCTGTTGTTAATTTTACTTGCAAAGTATAAGTTCCTTCTTCACTCACTACAGGATTGACTTCACTAGAAGTATAACCATTTGGCCCCGTCCATGAGTATTCAAATAGAGGGTTTGCTGCTATCGGGCCTAATGTAAGCGAACCTGTACCACCTGGACAAATTGGAGCTGGTATTGTACCTGTAAAAGCCGAAGCTGTTTTAGGAATAATAGTTACAAAAGCTTCTTTTTTGCAACCATTGGCATCTTCTACGACTAATCTATAAAAACCACTATTGACGGCTGTTAGATTGACACTAGCTGAAAAACTACCTTCTCCAATATCTGTTCCATTCACAGGCGTAATAATTTCGTCATTTGCCAAAGGTGTTAAACCATCATACCATTGCCAACTTATGTTTCCAGATGCACCAGAAATAGTAATGCCTAAATCTGTTACATTATTTGGACAATAATAAATAGGGTCTGTCGGTGCATTTACTACTAAATCGAAACTGCCTGCGATATTTGCCGTAGCTACATTACTAACACTCAAGGTATCGTAGCAAAAACCAATAATTTTACGTCTATATTGCACCGTTCCTTCGACACCTTGCGGAGCAGGTTTATACAATTCTAAATTTGCTCCTTCTATAATGTCCCAATTTGCACCATTATCTGTACTAATTTCCCAGATATAATCAAGCCCACTACCAGAAGGTGCAGGATGTGCTTCTGTCAATGGAGAAGGACGAATATCAGGTAAATTGTGTGAACTAGCAGAACCATCGCCACTTTCAAAGCCAGCAGATTCACCAAAAATAGGCAAATTATCGCCTTGATAAATGAGTGCATTGGTACAAAAAGTGTTATTGTCGACTGGAAAATCATTAATGACATTGGACGAAGGCGTTGCATCGTGAAATACTGCTATAAATGTTTCATCATTAGTAGTTGGAGTGCTGTTATAAACGGTTACTTGTGCATCTGTATCTGTGTTGCGATAAGTAGGGGTAACAGGAAATGATATTAGGTCATTTTTATCTAGTTCTCCTATCATATATACTTTACATTCTTCTGTTACATATAAATCATGAGGTACTGAATATAAACCTCCTACATCTAAACTTGCTCCTAAAACAGTAGCATATTCCAAATCTGCTGTGGGTGAAAGTACCACATATTGTAAAAATTCATCTGCATTACTTGCCGAATAAGACTGCAAAGCACCATCAGTAGCTAGAGGAGCAACGCCAGAAGCATCATAAGTTGTTTGATACATAAAGTGAGCTCGCCCTTTGCTATCGACCATACCACTTGCCGTATCATCATAATCATAAGTACCACCGAAAGTAGCGATATAATCATATACTGATGGGTTAGCTGCTGCAATTTTAGCTACAGCATTAAAATAAAAATCATCTGGGGCATCTGGATCTGTTGCTAAAGGAGAAATATGTTTTAAATGATTGTTTGGAGCAATGACTAGATTGTCAAAATCTATAGGGGATTCAGTATAGATAGCCCAATTTTCAAAATGATAAATATCTCCATTGTCCGCTACATCAAATTTAGGAAAATATTGCCCTTCCATATAAATATTGGGATAAAGAATCGGAGCTATTAATGTAGCATATTTTAGTTCACTCAAAGTAGGGTCAAATTTGGCAACCCATCCTGCCATAGAGTTATTATGATTGTCTATATTACTGATGCTAGTATATGTTTGAATAGCATCTGATGTTAAAATATCATCACTATCATAGCTTGAATAAGTATAGCCACCTACATATATATTGCCCATAGCATCAACATCCATATCTGTGAACTCTAAAGTATTATTTTCATCTACTGCCGAACCATAATAAGTAGCATATTCTAAGCCAGCCGTTCCGCCAACAGATGTATTTATGGCATAAATGAGTTGTCCGCTATGTCCTGTATGTATATTTTGATAAGCCGAGCTTGGTACTGGAATAGGATAATTAATTACATCATTATTATCATAATAAGTCGAACTATAAATAATGTCTCCAACAACTACTGAAGCATGATAATTGCTTGAACTAACAGGAAAATAACTACTATACTTCAAAGTGCTGCCATCTCCGCTCAAACGTATCAATATAGGATTACTGCCTGTACTAGCCTGTATATCACTATAAGGAGCTATTAAACCATTCGTAGGAAAGTTATCTGAAAGTGTTCTACCAGATAAAAATACATCGCCACTATCATTTACATAAACATCTTCAAAATAGTCTTTATCTTCAGAACCACCTATTAACGTACTCCAAACAATACTACTACCATCAGCCTCCATACAAGTTACAAAAGCGTCTATATTGCCTGTGTAGGTTTGGCCAACTGTACTAGGAAAATCGCTCGAATCGGTATGACCTGCAATATAAATTCGCCCTGTTGTTTCATCAACATGTATGGCCATAGCGTTGTCATTATTGCCACTTCCTCCTAAAAAAGAAGACCACAATAAAGCTACTGGATCTATAATCAATCGTTTTGATTTGTCATAGTTACCCATTTTAAAAGAAACGATGTCATCTTTTACAATATAAGCACTTGTTACTTTTATTGTTTTGTTGTTGCTACGTTGATAAGTAAACGGTACGCCTTTGCGAAGCGTACCAAAATCAGTAGTAAACTCTAGCTCTCCTTTTTCATTTACTTTAATATTTTTAGCTCCTTTTATTCTAAAACGAACTTGTGAAGCATCAGCATTTGGTTCTACAACAAAATCGTATTTCAAACCGCCATCTTTTTCATGAAAAAAAGCATGAACGCCATTCCACAGATTGTTGTAATGTAGTTTTTTATACATAGCTACATCTGAAAATGCACCTTTTTCATTGATGTAATTTCGTTGGCCGCCTCTATTTCTAGCATTACCTTTTCCAACTAATTCAGGCGTTTTATTAGCGTCAATAAATTGCATTGCATATGATAGCAGCTCTTTATTTTCATTATTTCGCACCATTGTTCTCACTTCATTTGCAAGAAAAAAGTGTATTGCTTGCTGGCCTTTTGCTTGATAGAGTACTTGTTCATCAAGTTGTCCTTTGTTTGCTTCAAAACGAAGTTGTTGTTTTTGTTGAGCCAATAAAGCTTGAGCTTCTTTGGAGTTACTCTTTACATTTTGGGCAAGCATTACTATGCTAAACAGATAAAAAAATCCAAAAAACAAAAAGTGTTTGGTAATTTTTTTCATACGATTTTAAAGTATTTAAAATATTTAAAGATGTCATTTAAGTGTCACATGAAAAAAAACACCAAAAATGATGCCTTTTACATTTAAAAAGTATTTTTTATACTAAAATAGTAGAAAGTTCTATAAAAATTGAAAAAGTGTGACATAACACTTTTTTTATTAAAAAACCATACCTGACTATTTGTACCCAAAATAGAGTTGTGCTTGTTTTTTTGGATAGAAATGAGTGTTTTAGGCTCAAAAAGGCTTTAATCTAAAAGCTGGGCTGTCGAATTTAAGTATAACAAGAATATTGTTTTTTGCTCCAAAAAGTGCCAAATAAACTATAAAACAGGTATGAGTTTTCAACTCGTACC
>JBMZCV010000113.1:0-17562 GCA_049613665.1 Chitinophagales bacterium
AAGTTTAATAACACAAAACAAACAAAATGACTTAATAAGTAACAGGTCTAATATATGTAATGCACTTCTAATTATTCCCATCTGAAAGCCATCATTTATGCCAAAATATTCCTTTTCAATATGAAATACAAGTTTTTTAACATCATTAAATTCTGAATCATTCAATTGAATTTTTGGATTTTCTAAAGATTCATTAAATAACAACAATGATTTTTGTGCCTCTATTTGCTCCAGATAGTTCGCCAAAAAATCATTTGTAAATACTAAAAGTGAGCCTGTTAGGCTATCATTTTTACTAAACTTATGTATTTGGTCTTTTCTTATGGTTAGCAAAGTTCCTTTTGAGCATTGATAATCAATGAAATCAATGTTATGATGCCCATTACCTTCCTCTATCAGAATAATTACGAAAAAGCCAACTTTATGAGGTTTTTCCACCGAATGGTCCATATTTTTTTTCTGAAAGAGCGTTTCCAACTTCACAAAATCAAATTTAGCATTTGAATTTGTGCTATTTGAAAATTCTACATGCTTAATATTTTTCATTTTTTTTCTTCTTATATGGTATATTGATTATCAAGACTTAACACATAAATAAAAACAGTCTATAATTTCAGCGAAATGAAATGTTTTTTCACTAAAATTATAGACTGCTAAATGTAATATTTCTTTCCTTTTTTACCAATCTTTATCAATTTGCTTGCTATTGCCTTTGCCTTTACTTTTCAATAATTTTTGCTGCACTTTCAACTCTTCATTTTTGAGAGCCTCTAATAAACGAGTCGCTTCCTCTTCTGTCAATTCTCTATTTTCAGGCACTTGCTGTTGCTGTTCGCCTTGTTCTCCCTCCTCGCCTTCTTTCTGCTCTTCGCTTTTTTGTTGTTCTTGTTGTTGTTCTTCTTCCGACTTTTCGCCTTGCTCACCTTCTTGTTTTTCTTGCTCTTGTTGTTCCTGTTCTTTTTGCTCTTCGCTTTTCTGCTCTTGATTTTGTTGTTCCTGCTGCTCTTTATTTTCTTCGCCTTCTTGTTGCTCTTGCTTCTCTTGTTCTTCCTTATTTTCTTCGCCTTCCTGTTGCTGTTCTTGCTCTTGTTTTTCCTCGTTTTCTTGTTGCTCTTGATTTTCTTGTTTTTCCTTATTCTCTTGTTTTTGTTGTTCCTGTTGCTCTTGCTGAAACTGCTCTAAGAGTTTTTTAGCATAAGCCAAATTATACTTTGCCTCTTTATCCGTCGCATCAAGGCGTAAGGTTTCTTTATAAGCCTCCACACTTTTTTTCAAAGACTCTACTTTCGCTTGCAATTGTTCTTGCTCTTGCCCTTGATTAGCTTGTGCTGCTTTCAAATAAGCATTTCCTAAATTATAAAAAGCATTGGTTTTCAAGGCTTTATCTTCTGTTGATTTAGCAAGTTCATCGAAACGTTGACTAGCTTCTTCATAGCGTCCTTGCTGAAAAAGTGCATTTCCAAGATTGAAAGCACTTGCTTCTAAGTCGCCTTCTGGATTGGCTTCCAAAGATTTTCTATAATTGACTTCGGCCAAACCATAGCGTTTCTGCTCATACAAATCATTGCCCTTGCGAGCTAAAGAACGTTCCGATTGTGCAAAAACAATATTTGCATGAGCTAAAAATAAAACTACGATAACTATGAGTAATTTGTTTATTTTCATGGTTTTATATTTTTTCTATTTTTTTTTAGTTTAACAATTTACATTTTCCACTTTCTACATCTTTCATCACACGTTTATACTTTACATTTCGTTTAATCGTACCATCTTCATATTCCACATCTACTTTTTCGTTTCGGCCAATTTTTCTTGTTAGTCTCTTATACTTTTCTGTATAAATATCAGGCTGTACCTCTTCCATTTCTTCAAAATACTCATCATCAAAATAGTCGTCATCATCAACCATTTTTGCCAAAGTTGCTAGTTTTTCTAAGGTTTCTAATACCTCTAATAATTCACCACTTTCTAGCTTTTCCTCAAAAACCATATCGAAAGTTTCACGAAACATCTTTTGTTCTGCTACCACAGTTTCAACATCAATGCCCTTGGCAGGCTTCCACAAATGCACAAAATCACATTCCCACAAAATTTGTTTGTCAGAAGGTGCTACATTTTTATTGTATTTTTCTTTCGCTTTTTCAATAATTTCTTTTTGTGATTTTATATATTTTTCATCAGAAATAATGCCTGCTTCTTCCAAAAAATCTACAAAATAGCTACCTCCCCACAATATCAACACTTCGCTAATTCGATAGTCTATAATCATTCCAGACTGATTTTCTGCAAAATCGCTAAATTTGTCTTCTTCAAAACGAAAATAATCTTTCGATATACTATTCTCTGCTAATTTTTTTTGTTGTTTATTCCAAGGCATCTCGTTATATTCTCTTTCTCGTTTCCGCTCAAAATACATAAATAAATAATTTGCCAATAAAGCACTAAGAACATATAAAAAACCTTTTTCTTTTAGTTTTCTTTCAAAAATATTGACTAATATAGCAAGTCTTTCTTCTCTTGTTAGCAACGACTTATCACCTAAAATATTTTTCAAATCATGAATCTCAGATTGAACTGCTTTTTTTACCATTTCTGTACCATCTTCAAAATCAAAACCTGCTACTTTTTCTGCAAGTCCTTCAAAATCAAAGCTCCCATTTATTTGAAAAGCATCATAAAACTTTTCAAACTCAATAGCATATTTCATGCTTGCCAATTCTGCTACTGCATCAAATAAATTTGGGTCAGCTTTTACAGCTTCATACTTATATTCAATAGCTGCATTAGCAATCTCAAGATGTCCATGATAAATAACGCGTTTCAGGCACAATAAAAATATATCATAATCTGTATCAAGATGATATAAGTCCTTAAATGTAATTTCCAATTTTTCAGTATCATCAACAAAGCAATAATATTTTACTAATCCCTCTATCAAATAGGCTTTCTCCGATTCATATATTTTCTTATTATTTGCTTTTAATTTTTCTTGCAATAGTTCTATTTTATCAAACTTTTTTGTGTTTTCTAAAATTATCAAAAATTCTACAAGAACATCTCCTATATCATATTCTTCCAAAATATCATCTGAAATTGTTTGGTTAAATACTTCTATTACAGCATCAATATGCTCCGCTAAATTTCCAGCTATATGAATATCCCACAATTCTTCAAATGTCATCATTTTTTTGTTTGATTTTTAATATTTTTTTGAGATGCCAAATATAAGCATATTTCTCTTTTTTGAAAAAAGAAAAAGAAAGATTTTATCACTTTTCACAAACCATAGCCATCGTTTCAACAAAGCGAGCTATTTGTTTTTTGGTATTGAAGCTATGCAAACAAATGCGAATACGCTCGCTGCCTTTCGCTACGGTAGGTGCAATAATAGGACGCACATCAAAGCCAGCCATTTGCATTTTTGCAGCCGCTTGTCGCACATTTTCATTGCCTGAAATAACTATGCCTTGAATAGGTGAGTGACTATCTAACAAGTGTTGTTTTAGATAAGGAAAGCTTTGCATTTTTTGCCTAAAAAAAGCGATATTTTTGTGCAGTTGTGTTATTTGTTCTTGACTTTTTTCTAGCAAAAGATAAGCCTGTTTGATAGCAACAATTTTGTGAATAGTTGGAGCGGTGGAAAAGATAAAAGGGCGACAAAAATTGATTAAATAATCTCTCAAAATTTGGCTACCGACAATCACAGCACCTTCCTGTCCGAGTGCTTTGCCGAAAGTATGAATGCGTGCCAAAATACGATTTTCCAAACCCAAATGAGCTACTAAACCACCGCCATTTTTCCCTATAACGCCTGTTGCATGTGCTTCATCGACAATGAGATTTGCATCATATTTTTCAGCAATTTCTACTATTCCTTTCAACGGTGCAAAGTCGCCGTTCATAGAGTAAAGACTCTCTATTGCAATATAGATATTTCCTTTTAAATTTGGTTTTATTTGTTTTAAGTAATATTCTAAGTCAATGATGCTATTGTGCCGAAAATCAAAATTTTGTGCCTTGCTCAATTTAATACCATCACGAGTAGAAGCGTGTGAGAGTTCGTCGAAAAGTATATAATCATTTTTTCTGGCCAAGGTAGGAAAAATGCCGACATTGGCAGCATAGCCAGAATTGAAAATAAGTGCTGCTTCGGTATTGTGGAAATTTGCAATTTGTTGTTCAACGGCTTCAATCAATTCATTGTTGCCTGTTAGTAGCCGAGAGCCAGTAGCACCTACTTGTTTATTTTTTAAAATATCGTCATCTATACGCTTTTTTAAAACAGGAGCATGAGCAAACCCCAAATAATCATTTGAGCAAAAATCAATTTGATTAACAACTGTTTTTAAAGTTCTAAAAGCACTATTTTCTTTTTTTTTAGCTAAAATAGCTGCTAAATGTTGATGAATATTTGTTAGCATAAATTGCGGACAAAATTATGAAGTATGAATTATTTATGATTAATTTTTTTGGATTTTTATGAACATAGCTAAAACAAAATTTAGATAGTCTCTAAATAGAAATGACATATCTTAAAGATATGTCATTTCTGAAATTTCTAAAAAAATCAAGCACTAAAAACTACGAAAGTTCTTTTTGCTTTTCTTTTTTTTCTTTTTCTTCTTAAACTGCATTTTAGCATTCATATTGTGGTCAAAATCTTTTGGCTCAGAGCGTTCTACCTTCAAATCTTCGCCTCTAAAATCTGCCCCTTTGAAAGCTTCCAATACTTCTTTTTCATACTTGCTATCGACATCGAAAAAAGAGAAGTTTTTGAGTATTTCAATCTTCCCAATCTCAACATTTTGTGTTGGCAACACATCATTTATCAAATTGACAAGTCTGAAAGGATTTAGCTTATGTTTTGAGCCTACATTGACATGAAAGTGTGAAAAAGACCCAACATCGCCATTTCTACGTCTTTTTGGTCTTTCGTCTCTCGAATCTCTGCGAGTTTTTCTGCCATCACGGTCACGGTCTCTATCCCTTCCTCTTCTATCACGGCCTTTGTCTCTATCTCGCAATCTGAAACCATCTCTTCCTCCTCTATCTCGGTCTCTTCTATCGCCTCTATCACTTCTATCTCTTTTGGCACTCACATTGAGGTCGGCAGCATCTTTGTAGTATTCCAAAAAGCGATTAAATTCTATGGAAACAAAACGGCTAATTAAAGCTTCTCTATCTAGCCAGCTCAATTTTTCGATAATGGCTGGTAAGAAAGTTGAAATTTGAGACTCGTCAATTTCCACCTTTTCTACCTTATCAATGAGATTGAACAAACGTTTTTCGCAAATTTCTTTGCCAGATGGCACCAGTTGTTTTTTGAAATCTTTGCCTATTTTTCGTTCCAACAACTTTATTTTGCCTATTTCCTTATTTGTTACGATAGACATAGATTGTCCACTATTGCCAGCACGGCCTGTTCGTCCGCTTCTATGAATATAAATTTCAATTTGGTCTGGCAATTTATAATTGATAACATGTGTCAGTTCGTTGATGTCGATACCACGAGCAGCAACATCGGTAGCTACCAAAAGTTGCAAACGTCTTTTGCGAAACTTTTTCATCACATGTTCACGCTGCACTTGCGATAAGTCGCCATGAATAGCATCTGCTTGATAGCCATCTTGCATGAGCATATCGGCAACTTCCTTTGTTTCGAGCCGTGTTCTGCAAAAAACGATGCCATAAATATCTGGATTCATGTCGGCAATACGCTTCAAAGTTTCGTATCTATTGTGATTTTTTACTACAAAAAACGTATGTGTAACGTTTGTAGCTCCTACATTTCTTTTGCCAGCATTGATTTCTAGCGGCTCATTCATGTACTGTTTCGCAATTCTGGTGATGCTATCAGGAATAGTAGCCGAAAACAAAAGCGTTTGTCTTCCGCTAGGTGTTTCACCAATAATAACTTCTAAGTCATCTTTGAAACCCATCGTCAGCATTTCATCGGCTTCGTCTAGCACCAAATAATCAACTTTGCTAAAATCTATTTTTTTTCTTCTAATAAAATCATGTACACGGCCAGGAGTACCTACAATAATTTGAGCACCTCTTCTGAGGTCGTCCAATTGTTTTCCCATGCTTTCGCCACCATAAACAGCAACAGTGCGGAGTTCCCTTTTGTATTTCGTAAAACTTTTAATTGCATTGGAAATCTGCAAGCATAGTTCTCGTGTAGGACACAAAATGAGACACTGAATAGTTAATGAGTTGGAATCTATTTTTTCGATGATAGGCAGGCTAAAAGCGGCTGTTTTACCTGTTCCTGTTTGAGCAAATGCTACTAAATCTTGTTCTGTAGAGAGTAAGTGTGGAATAGCCTTCTGTTGTACTGGAGTTGGTGTTTCAAAACCTATTTCTTCTAAGGCTTTCAAAACATCTGGGTCTAAGCCCATTTCTTGAAAAGTTTGCATATTAAATTTTAAAATTATATTACTCTCTATCCCGTATCCATTAAATATACACAGAGAGTTCGCAATTTTGCTATGATTTAAGCAAAGTTACAAGTTGTTTTTCTAATTATTTCATTTTTAGGTAAGTTTTACGGTAAACGTTTTGCTAACAATTCATTTTTTTATTAAAAAGTAATATTTTGCGATTTATCTTCGTTATCAAATAACTTTTCGTTCAAGAAACTATTGCATTTTTCATAATATCTAATTGATTGAGAAAAAATATTTTACATATATCAAACAATATGTTTTATAACAATAATCCTTAAAGTTTTTTTTTGACCAAAGATTTTAGAAATATGTATTTTTATTTTTTAATAAATACTTTCACAATTTATAGAAAAAATCTGTCCGACTACTTACTCTTTTGTATTAATAAAAAACATTTGCTTTTTCATAAAAAACATTTTTTATTAATACAAACAAAAACTTAAACTTTTCAATTATTTGGTGTGCTTTTTGGTAACTATTCAGCAACTGGCTTTTAAGAGAAGACATTTTTTAGCCGCAAATGTAAATAGCTACCTTATTTACTAATTGACAAAATTATATTTATATATGCAATCATACACATGTTTATTTTTATTTTTATTTTCTAGCTTTTTTGTCGCCTGTATCGACACCAAACAACAACAAGATAAAACTAAAGAAGTAGTAGTCAAACATTTATTTTCCAACAATGTTGATGCTGATATTTTTAGATTACACGCCAAAGGCAATGATATTCTGAAAGGAAGGATATTTTTTACGATTACGACTGCCAAAGGTGAGCTTATTCATTCCGAAAGCTTTGATGGCTATTCGTTAATTGATTATGGTTTGGCAGAAAAAAACGCCAATCCGACAGATGATGATAGGCGAGCTTATATACGAAAGCGTATGCAGCTTTTCTTTGATAAAGAGAGTTTTTTAATTCCAGCTATTAAGCCAGCAGAAAATTTTGAGGCTCAATATTCAAAAAAAGCTTATTGGGAAAGTATCAAAAAAGACCCTACGGCTATTGGTTTTTATTATTTGATTGGGTCGGAAGATGGCCGTAGCATTGCTTATTCGAAGGAATTGAAAAAGGTTGTGATGTATTTCAATTGTTGCTAATTTTTTTTCGATACATTTTCTCTTAAAAATAAATGCCTAGACAAAAAAGCTGACATCTCGTTGAAGCTAGTGCCTTGATTTTTTTCAATGCGTTAGCAACGAGTAGCTGTTGCTTAGATGTGAGCTTTCAAAATAAAAGTTATTTATCTATCCAATTCATTTTCTACACTCAAGTGTTGTCCAATTTGCTCTATTTTTTGAAGCATTCCAATTCCTTCTTTAGCTTCTACCAAACTAAAATAGCGAAAACTAATGACTACGCTATAAATAATGTTGTAGCCGACATAAAAAAGACTATAAAATATTTGCAGGGCATAAAACAAAATAGGAGTTTCAAACATTAGGGTTTCGGCAAAAAACAGCGAAACTCCTTGTATAATCATTGGCAATAAACCAAGCAGAGAAAAAGAAATAAGGCTAGTAATAAAATATAAGCCTAGTGTTGAGCCGAAATGGCCTTCCAACAAATTGAAACAACGGCCAAAAGCATCGAAAAATGAGCGTTTCTCAACGATTCTTATCAAATAGATATTAGATAGTGCTATGATAATGTATGATAAGACGAAAATCATACCTATTGTGCCAAAAAAAATGAAAACTTCGTGTATGAAAATAAATACACCTAAAAATAAGAATACAAAGAAAAATAAGACAGAAAGCGTAACTGTTAGCAAAATCGTAGTGCCAATATATAGACCAATATGGCCAAATACATTTCTGGAAATATCGCCTACCTTGATAGCTTGAAAATCTTCGCTTTGTTCGTATAAAACCACATATTCATAGATGCAGCCCATGACCAAAACTAACCCTAGCCACATCACAAACATAGCCATATAAAACATACCTAATCCTCCTACTAATCCATCAATGTTGCTCTTTGTCGCATTTTCGATAAAGCCTAAAGAAGTAATACCGACACCGAGAAAGCCAATCATAACAATAGGAAGTGCTATAAAAGCCGCCGCTTTCAGCAAAATTCCTATGTTTTGTTTTATAAAATAGCTCGCAACGCCAATGGTTTCGCTAAAGTTTCGTATTTTTCTAAAGGCAATTTTTTCTTTGTAAATAGACATGATTTTATTTTTGTGGAACAATCAAATAGATAAGTAACAGTTTTTGAGATAAAAAAAACAGCAATTTCGAAAGCGAAGTTACTGTTTTTTTATAGTATTTGAATTGATATTTTTAGCCCTAATCAACAATAGCATTTTCTACTGAATAGTTACGATATTTCTTCATTTAAGTACCAGGTACTATTTAATAAAGCTTTCGTTTAGTTGCTAACGCATTGGCAATTAAGGTATTAGTATGATTAATGTCCTCCTCCATCGCCGTGGTTGTGTCCTTCGTGGCCATGGTTATGCCCCTCATGGCTGTGGTTGTGTCCTTCGTGGCCGTGATTATGTCCCTTATGAGCATCGGGAGCTGTTTTTTCTATTTTTTTAGCTTCTCCTTCGGCTTCGCTTTTTTGAGCATTGTCTCCACCACAAGCAACTGCCAAGAATAAGAATAAAACAACCGAAAATGTAGCTAAAAATTGTTTTTTTATGTTATTTTTTTTCATTTCAATGTTTGATTAAATAGTTAAGTGCCAAGCACCAAGTTAATATAACCTGTTTGGCTAAGAATAAATTTTGAGTATTATTTTCAAAATGCAATGCTTAGTACATTGTCATGTAAGATTTTAGTGTTTAGTTTTTCTATTTTGTTGTTAATTGTTGCCATTTTACAAAAAAAACAATCAACATAATCACTTTATTACTAGACAAATCTACTTTTTTTATTGCAATTTTATTACTTTTTTAGCAAAAATTTCAAATTTATTTTTAACAGATATTTATATATCAAAGCTATAAGCCAAATAAAATATGTGATACCTTTTAGGCAAATTTTCGTTTAGCTCTTTTTCTTGCATATATGCAATGTTAAAAGTTTGCCTTTTGTGCCATTTATAATCTGCTCCGATGGCCAAGCGGTAAGCATCAAATAGATTTTCTTTGTAAGAAAACCTATAAAAACATTCGGCACTAAAAAAAGGATTCCACTTAGATTTTCGAATATTATAAGTAAGTTCTGTTTTGTATCGCAAGACTTTGCTGCTTTCTTGCCTATTACGCACAAACGCATATTGATATTTGACTCTATGCGACCATTTCCACCTTTTATTGACTTTCCATTTTCCACTTGCAGACACCGAAAGTCGCTGTCTATTTGCTGTTGTAACAGGCTTGAAACTATACCGATAAGCCGCTTTCAGTTTTATATTTTTCAACAACTTATATTGAAGCATTGTTTCGAGTAGTCCTGTTTCAAATCGACGGCCGCTATCGCTCAAACGAATATTTTCTTCTAGGCCAACACTCCATTTCTTAGTTATCTTCTTTTTGACCGAAATGCCTTGCCACAATTCTGTTTCGCTTGTTTCAATCAGTTTATTTTCGCTCGTTTGAGCCCAGATAAAACCGCTATTTAACAAAAGTATGATTATATTTAATAAAGCAAACTTTGAAACACAAAGATATTTGACTTCTTTTTTCATATAATTTAATATGTTTCTATATCTCTTCCCATAATATTGTGCTGGTCTGGCATATAAAATATTTTGGCTTTTACGGTATCATTCATAAAATTGATGTTGCTCAATTCTACCTTCATAATATTCAAGCCTGTTCGTTCTTTCAAGTCACTTATCAAAGCTTCTCGTTTGGTAGGGTGTATATTTTCTATTTTTTCATAAATAATACTTTGTACTTTTACACCATCTTTCCAATAAATATCGAAATAGTATATGACAATGCCAATAGTTAAATTCGTAAATAACAATTCTGCTATGCTAATTTGGTCTGTCACAACCGCATTTATTACAGCAATAGTAATAACAGCAAACAAATAAGTCATTTCTTTTACTGCCAAGGTGCTGGTTCGATACCTTAAAATAGAAAACAAAGCAAATAAGCCAAAACCAAAGCCTACTCCCAAATTTACGCTACTCATTAGGTAGCAAACGAAAAATACTAAGGTATTGAAAACAAAATAAGTAAATAAATAATCTCTGTCACGGTTGATGCTATAATAAATAACTTTAACAATAACAAACGTGACTATTAAATTAATAATATATCTTGCTATTAAGCTAGTTAGTTTAACAGAATTGATAAGCTCCATATCTAACAGCTCTATCTGTGCTAATAAATCCATAATTGTGTGTTAGGTTGTTTTGTCGTAACTATTTATGTTGGTACTTAAAAGAAAATAGTTTTATTTTTATCTCAAAATCTTATACCTGCCCAAATAGTTACGTTTTGTGATTAGTTGGAGGCTGTTTAAATCTTACCTTTTAGCTTAGAAACTGTTTAAATCTTATCTTTTGGCTTATACTAAAAAAAGCATCAAAAAAAAATCTAAACAGCCTTCGAACCAAAGCATCTAAATAGCCTCTTGGTGTTTTTGCACTTAAACTCGATTAATTTTTTTGAGAAAAGTGTATTTTTGTTTAAAACGATTAATTTTTACATTGTCATAACAAGAAATAATACCCATGCAATATTTACTTAACCTTTTGGGATGAATATGTTGTTCCTGCAAGGCTCTAAATATACTTGAATTTCGGTTGACGGTTGTTTGTTTTAGCTCGGCAATAACGACATTGTTGAATTTATATGTTTGATTATTAAATTGATAACTCAAATCAATATCAATTGTGGCTCGTTCCGAAAAATCTTTTCTCACTAAGGTCATTCTTTTATAATAAACCCACAAAGCAGGTTTCAAATTGAGATTTTGGCCATAGTGATGCTGTTCCAGAAACTGTTTTTCTTTTGCTTGAATACCATTTGTTATTTTGGGTGTTTGTATGCGTGTTTTTATGGTTCGTCCTTTGTTATTCTTAAATTTTAGCTCAAAAAAACAAATATCCGAAACCACATAGCGGCGATACCTCACTTTCAGGCGGTTTGTTCTTTCATTGTGGTGAGCTAGATAAAAGGCCAAATCACTAGAATCATAATAAAGCGACTCATAATCCATTACTCTATTAGCTTCAATGTCAAGTATGTAATAATCTTTTTGCAATTTTTTGAGAATAACATCTAGTTTTTCTAACCCAAAAGTAAATTTTGTATCTACACGATTCAATAACTTTACCTGACCCAAATTTTCCAAAGCAATAGCTTCGAAATCTTTGGCAGTAGCAATAATTTTATTTTTTAAATTTTGTTTTTGATTTTTTCTTGCATCAATAGAAGGTATATCTAAGTTAGTGTGATAGGTCATACTTTTGCTTTTTTCACTTTATTATTAATAGTTGTTTATATTCACATTAGTTTTGGTAAATATGGTTTTATAACGCATTTTTGTTTGTGCAATATAAGGCAAAATCTGTTTTACTTATACCATGTATTTTTGAGAGCAATATTTAATCTTTTACTAAAATAGGGTTTTCTAAAAACACTTCAGTTGCTCCTTTCTCAATATTAACTTCAGCAAAAACAGCTTCTTTTCCAGCCAAACATTCACTGCATTTAGAATAAGCAAATATGGTATAAATGCCTGCTTGCAGATATGGAAATTCAAATTTACCATCATAGCTGGTTCTTGTATCATCATCATAGATGGTATTTGTATCATCGTGTTTGCCATAAATGATATAAACTCGTTCTTCTGGAAGTGAATAGTCCAAAATTATCTCGTCAATATTATTATATACCGCTCCCCTGATTTCGCCATAGATAGTAGCTTGTCCACCTTCGCCTTCTACTTTTTCGCAAGCTTGCTGTATCATGGCAACAAATAACAACAGTAAAAATAGATATTTTTTTTTCATAAAGAAAGCCGTATATTTTAAATTGGTTATTTTTCTCTCTTAGTCAAACAAGAGAAGAAATAAATTGCTCGCTTATGGTTGCTAACACATTAAAAATAAGGTATTAGCAACCCAAACAAATCATATTAATTAGTGCCTAATATTTAAAACATTGTTTAAATATTTTTTTGAGGCTACAAAAGCTAAATTTTTTGCTCAGTTTTAAGCCAAAGGATAATATCACAAATAACCTATTAAAAACCAATCTATTAAGATTAATATGTTGGTTTTCAGTTCATTAGCACAAGCTGTTCAGTTATCAAATAGTGTCAATGCTTAATTTAAAGCAAAATTAACGTTTAATTAACGTTTTTCACAAAAAAAAAATATATTTTATGCTTTTGAGTTTAAAATTTCATCACATTAGATATTCTAATGACTTTTTCCCTATCAAAAAGACACAACATATACCAACCTGCTTCATAAGTTTGCATATTTATCGCTATTTTTTTTTGACGCACATGTGTTTCAAAAACATTTTTTCCAAAAGCATCTAATAATTGGAGGTGAATATGTTCGTTGAAATTATCGTTTTCTATTTCCACAAACACAATATCACTTGTCGGATTAGGATATGTTTTGATATATATATCTGAAAAAGAGAAGGCTGGCAAAAAGATACCTACTTCGATTTCATTATTCTCATTAGGAGTTGGTGTTTCATCAAATGCAAAATCGCCTGTACCATTTGGCATTCTTGCATAGCTTACGTTGGTTTGCTGTTGGCCAAAGCTCAATGAATCTAGTGCTTCCAAATTTGGTTTTGATAAGATAACCTCCTCGCCTGCCGACGACAATTTGAAAGTTGTGTGTATGCCTGCTTGGTCGGGCTGATTGTCTGCCCAAACTACCAAATAGCCATATGGCTGAATGATAGCGGTAGCAGGAAATGCCCATTTGTTGGGCAAGGTGTAGTTGTCACTCAAATAATAGCCACTCAGCGACACAATTTCGTCAGTATTGTTATATATTTCTAGCCAATCTGGTGTGCCGCCGTCTGGGTCAGTTATCGTACTCAAACTATCGTTAGAAGCCATCAGTTCATTGACAACAATATCGCCAAAGTTGAGGTTTTGAGCTTGCAACATGCTTGTCATAGAAATAGCAAAGCAAATAAGACTGTATGCTATGTATTGTTTTATTTTTCTCATTATTGTTTATATTTTTTGTTTTTTTTTAAGCAGTAGCCAAACAAATTAAGTGCCTGCCACTAAATATTTTTTCCTTGCGTAAATATACATATTTTTGCGAAGCATCTAGCAAAGCCATGTCAGCAATATCAACACCTTGTCGTACAAACGATAAATAAAGATTCTATTGTATTAATCCTCCAAAATCTATGTCAGCTTGCTTTAAGTCCCAAACACTATCTAATAAAGCTTTTTCCGTTGCTAACGCATTGATACTCAGCGTATTAGCTAGAAAAATACGTTGTCTTTTTTTTGTTATGAAAACATAAAACTTACTTCGTATCATACTAAGCTACATTTTATTCAAAAAAATGAAACTATCCAACCATTTAAGTATATAAAAAAATACAAAAATAGTTTTATAAATCATAAACTTTTCAGTATATTTGCGACCCATACCGTTTGAGAGATTATTTAAATTTATTTTTTGACTAAAAAAACAAAATTTAAATCACTTCTATACAAAATATTGCCCAGATGGTGGAATTGGTAGACACGCAAGGTTGAGGGCCTTGTGTCCGCTTTAGGACGTGCAAGTTCGAGTCTTGTTCTGGGCACTTTTTTCTTTTCAAAACTTTTTGTTTAGATAAAGCTAACATATAAATGAAAGGCAGCCATTTTTTAGCCAAAATTGTTATTTTCAAACAATTACAAAATAATCTTTCTTTTTGTAAATATTGCCTTGCTTTCCGTATTTTTTCTACAAAATTATTATTCCACAAATCGCTACAATATTAAAAGAATTATATAACTTAGCACTTCGCATTTTTTTTAGAAAAAAGCTATCATCTTATGTTGAGTATTATCATTGTCCTTATCACTTGTCTCACTTCTTATATGGCCTTCAATGATGAACGCCTGCGACAAAAACTCTTATTTTCTCCCTATGCCATCAAACGCACAGGAGAATATTATCGTTTTATCAGCTCTGGTTTTATTCATGGCGATTGGATACATCTATTGTTTAATATGTATGTCTTGTATGAATTTGGCAATGTTGTTGAAAATGCTTATACTGCTTATTTTGGTAGTATGGCAAATCTATATTTTTTGGCACTCTACTTTGGCGGTATGATTATAGCTCAAATTTATAGCTACTATAAGCATCAAGACAACTCTTATTATGCGGCTTTAGGTGCTTCAGGAGCTGTTGCGAGTATCGTGTTTAGCTTCATTGCTTTTGCACCACTCGCACCACTTACATTTGTATTTTTTCCTTTTATTCAGTTTCCAGCTATTGTTTTAGGCTTGTTATATTTGGCATATTCTTATTATGCTTCCATCAATGCCAATGACAATATTGGGCATGATGCTCATTTTTATGGAGCTGTTTTTGGCTTTCTTTTTACTATTTCACTCGAACCACAAATTGCAGTTGGCTTTTTTCGACAATTGCTAAGTATAGGTAGTTAATAAAGTTTTTTTTTGTAAAAACTTGACTTTCAAATCAATACACATTAAATCATCTACTATAAAATGATAATAGACCTTAGAAGCGACACCGTTACACGCCCAACTCCTGACATGTTACACGCAATGATGCACGCCAAAGTTGGCGATGATGTGTTTGAAGAAGACCCTACTATTGAGCAATTACAACAAAAAGCAGCAAAGCTATTTGGTATGGAAGCGGCTTTATTTTGCCCTTCTGGAACTATGGCAAATCAGATAGCCATAAAACTACATACACAGCCTCTCGAACAAGTCATTTGCCATGAACTCTCTCACATTTACAATTATGAAATCGGCGGACATGCTTTCCTATCTGGCGTTTCTTTGCGTTTGTTGCGTGGCAAACGTGGTATTTTTACGCCCGAAGATGTTGTTCCTCATATTATGCCAGACTATGATTGGTATGCAAAAACTAGCCTTCTTTGGCTCGAAAATACTTGCAATAAAGGTGGTGGTAGCTACTTTCAGTTGGCCGAGTTGCAAGCTTTAAGGGCTTTTTGCAAAGAAAAAAAACTAAAACAACATATTGATGGTGCTAGAATTTTTAATGGTTTAGTGGCCGCCAACATTCCTCCACAACAAATAGGTAATTTGACTGATAGCATTTCTGTTTGTCTCTCAAAAGGCTTGGGAACGCCTGTTGGTTCATTGATTATCGGCAGCAAAAAAGATATTAAACGAGCTAGAAAAATACGAAAGGTTTTAGGTGGTGGTATGAGGCAAGCAGGCTATTTGGCAGCGGCTGGCATTTATGCTTTAGACCACAACATTGAGCGGATGAAAGAAGACCACGAAAACGCCCAAAAGTTAGGGCAAGTATTGAGCCAGCAGTCTTATGTTGCGAGCGTTACGCCTGCCGACACCAACATTTTACTCTTTGAGGTAGCCAAACCTTTTACTGCTCAACAATTGGTAGCCAAATTAGCCGAATACAATATTTTGGCCTTTCCGAATAATGATACACAAATAAGATTTGTGACACATCTCGATTTTACAGCAAAAATGCTTGATTTTACCATAGATGTTTTGCAAAAAATAGATTTGAAACAAAATGCTAATCAAGCTATAATTCCTGTTCCAAAGCAAAAACAAGAACCTAATATTTTATTTGGTAGATATAGCGATGCTCATAAAAGCGAAGAGCAAATGCAATATTGGGAGCAAGCCGAACAGTATTTTGAGCAAAAAGAATATCTGAAATCGTATCGTCAGCTATTGTTATTTATGACTGATAAAACCCAACAAAACCTTAGCTTTACAGAACATGAAAATGCCATTGATTTTGAATTGATACAAGGCTCAAAAAAGATAACAGGAAGACTCACTACCGAAAAAATTCTTGCTATAACACATATTGCAAAAGCTAGTCGCTTAAATGTGCGTTTGATGCGACAACTCATGGAAACTAATCATAAACTGCATTATAGCAGCTTTGCATTACATGAAGACCTTATCGTTTTGCGGTTTACAAGCAGTATATTAGATGGTTCGCCCGAAAAAATCTATGTTGCTCTCAAAGAGCTATCTGTTATGGCTGATAAGCAAGATGATTTGCTGTTACATGATTTTTCAGACTTGCAAGCGGTCGAAAAAGTAGCGGTGCGACATTTAACAACACAAGAGCAAGAGGTTAAAATAAAGTATTTGCGACTTTGGATAACAGATATTCTAAACCGCATAAAATTATTAGATGCTAATACCGACGCAAAATCGGCTTCCTATTTATTGTTGTATTTGGCTTACAAAATAGATTATTTGTTAGTGCCACAATCTAAGATTGCCAATAAAATAGAAAAAATACAATTGTTATATTTTATAAATGATGGCAACTCTACGGTAGAAAAAAATGCACGCATGCAGCAACAATATGAGCAAATGCTGGAGATGAGTGATACCGCAATTGCAGATGAAATATATCAAGTAAAAGCCACTTTTGGTATGACAAATACCACAATGCCAGATGATGCTGTTACTTTTATTAGTGATTTGTTGCCAGATTTTTTAGCTTATCGTCAAGCCAAAAAAGACGATATGGCAGATATCGTATTGCAATATATTGTTTTATATAGCTTATATCATCATGGAATCCCTTCATTTCTAAAAGATTTTTATCATTTGCTCGTCGAGCTTCAACAGCATCATTTTTTTGCAGCACTAGGCTATCAGCCACTTTACAACATAGAAAAAAAGAAGTTAAACAAAAAGCTAATACATAAAAAATTGCAACACATACAAAATGCTGCTCAAGAAATATATCAAGATTTCAGCATCTCATTTTCAAAAATTGAATATAATACTATCACCAGCTTTAGTCGCACTTTATTGCAGCAACTCAAAAACGCCAATTATAATAAAGCAAGAAAATAAGCAGCTAAAATATTGATTTTCATTTCAATGAATTAGCAACCCAAACAGGCCATCAAATATTAATGCCTTTTTTGCCATTGTTTAATAGACCTGTTACTCTATAAAACTATTGATTATCAGTAGCTTATAAATGTTC
>JBMZCV010000114.1:0-17531 GCA_049613665.1 Chitinophagales bacterium
GAATAAAAAAACACCTTTTGGCAAGGGAAACATACTATTTTTCAGTTCAAAAGGCTATAAAATTTGCAAATAGTGGCCGCCTTAGCCTAAAAAAAATAGTATGTTTAAGTCTTTGATAAAAAAATGTATAAATGTCTGAACTATTGTCAAAAAAGAAATGACATATTTGCTAGGTTAATGAAAACCGCATTTTGATTTTTGAATTTATTTGGTAAAAAAAATATGTCATTTCTATATCTAAAAATGACAGACCAAACAAAAAAAATAACAACAGAGAATGAAACCTATAAAAGAGCGAAAAAGCGAGTTTAAGACCGATTCAAATATTCCTATTCGGCCTACTTATGAGCCATTAAAACAAGCGATAGAACAGCCCGCTCAATTTCCTTTTACACGAGGCGTACATGAGCGTATGTATCGCAGCCGTCTATGGACAATGCGACAATATGCAGGTTTTTCGACTGCCGAAGAATCAAACAAACGCTACAAATATTTGCTCTCGCAAGGCACAACAGGACTTTCGGTAGCTTTCGATTTGCCAACGCAAATAGGCTACGACTCAGACCATGAATTTTCGGAAGGCGAAGTAGGAAAAGTAGGCGTTGCGATAGATTCTATCAACGATATGGAAGCACTTTTTGCAGACATTGAGCTGCAAAAAATTTCTACATCTATGACCATCAACTCGACAGGTTTTATTTTGTTGGCTTTTTATATCGCTCTCGCAAAACGACAAAATGCTGATTTGAACCGTTTGTCTGGCACGATTCAAAACGACATTCTCAAAGAATATGCAGCACGAGGCACTTACATTTATCCGCCGAAACCTTCGATGCGAATTATCACCGATATTTTTGCGTATTGCAGCACCGATTTGCCACGTTGGAACACTATTTCCATATCTGGCTATCATATCCGAGAAGCTGGCTCAACGGCTGTGCAAGAATTGGCTTTTACGCTTGCAAATGGAAAAGCTTATTTGAAAGCGGCACAAAGCGTTGGTTTAGATATTAATGTGTTTGCAAAACGTTTGTCGTTCTTTTTCAATGCTCACAACAATTTTTTCGAAGAAATTGCAAAGTTTAGAGCAGCACGAAGAATGTGGGCGAAAATGACAAAACAATTAGGTGCAACAGATATTAAAGCTCAAAAATTACGATTTCATACGCAAACAGGCGGCTCAACGCTTACGGCACAACAAGCTTTAAACAATATTCCTCGTGTGACTTTGCAAGCGATGTCGGCAGTTTTGGGTGGCACACAGTCTTTGCACACCAATGGCTATGACGAAGCTTTGTCGTTACCGACAGAAGAAGCGGCACGAATTGCTTTGCGAACACAGCAAATTATCGCTTTTGAAAGTGGTGTTACAGATACGGTTGATCCTTTGGCTGGCTCGTATTTTGTGGAGACTTTGACGAATGAGATAGAAGCGGCAGCATGGCAATATATCGAAAAAATAGATGCTATGGGCGGAGCGGTGACGGCTATTGAAGCTGGTTATATGCAGGAGGAAATTGCTCGCTCGGCTTATACTTATCAAAAAGAAATCGAAAGCAAGGAAAAAATCATTGTCGGAGTCAATAGTTTTCAGGCGAAAGAAACTCGACAAACGAGTCTTTTTAGAGTAGATGACGCTATCAGGCAAGTGCAAATAGAAAAGCTAAAAGTGCTGAAAAACAATCGTAGTGCAGAAGCAGTGCGTTTGGCTTTGGCAGAGATTTCGCATTGTGCAAAGGCAAATATCAATCTGATGCCAGCCGTTATTTCGGCAGTAGAACACGGCACTACTTTGGGCGAAATTTCCGATGCTTTGCGTGCTATTTTTGGAGAATATAGAGGATAGTTTTTAGCGAAAAGTACATTTGATAAAAAGCAATCTAAATGTTATGAATTGAATTTAAGATACAAAAAAAATGAAGCAAAAAAAGAAAGCACATGCAAAAGTAAAAGCGAGATTGCATGGCAGAAATAAACACCGTGAACGCTACGATTTTAAACAATTGATAGCAAGTTGTCCAGAGTTAGCAGAGTTTGTAAAGCCCAATAAATATGGCGATGATTCGGTTAACTTTTTCAATCCAGCAGCCGTAAAAATGCTCAACAAAGCCTTATTGAAGCATCATTATGGCATTGAAAGTTGGGATATTCCAGCAGGATATTTGTGTCCACCTATTCCAGGCCGTGCCGATTATATTCATCATATCGCCGATATTTTGAGTGTTAGAAATAACGGAAATATACCAACAGGAAGCAGCATAAAATGTTTGGATATTGGTGTAGGAGCAAATTGTGTTTATCCACTTATTGGAACAAAAGAATATGATTGGCATTTTGTAGGTTCAGAAATAGATGTGGTAGCGATTGAAGCGGCCAACAAAATTCTAGAAAACAATCTTGAACTGAAAAAAAATATCGAAATTCGGAAGCAAAAAAATGCTAAAAACATTTTTCATAGTATTTTGCGAGAAGGCGAAAACTATGATTTGGTGATTTGCAACCCACCATTTCATGCTTCGGCAGAGGAGGCACAAGCTGGCACGATGCGAAAACTCAATAATTTGAAGCACAATAATAAATATAATAAACCAATTTTAAATTTTGGCGGCCAAAATAATGAATTGTGGTGCGAAGGTGGCGAATTGACTTTTATTAAAAAAATGATTCAAGAAAGCAAATCGTATGCAAAAAATTGCCTTTGGTTTTCGAGCCTTGTTTCCAAGCAAAAACATATCAAAAGTTTGGAAGAAGCTCTGAAAATGGTTGGAATGAGACGTTCAAAAGTCATTGCGATGGGGCAAGGCAACAAATCGAGTCGCATTTTAGCATGGACTTTTCAAACGAATAATGAGCAAAGAAAATGGATAACTGAAAGGTGGCAAGAAACAAAGATTTTGGAAACGGAAGAAACAAAGGTTTTGGAAGTTGAAGAAGCAAAGGTTTTGGAAGTTGAAGAAGCAAAGATTTTGGAAACGGAAGAAATAAAGGTTTTGGAAACGGAAGAAACAAAGGTTTTGGAAGTTGAAAAAGAAGACATTACTAAAAATACAACAAAATGAAAAATAGTATTTTCTAAACTAGAAAACAATGAAAGTTGCAGAACTACGAAAAAAATTAGCTCCACTCAAAAAAGAAGAGCTTATCAAGCTGGCAGTAGAGTTTTATAAACTTGTGCCAAAAGCGAAAAAGGAAGATTATCAGCTCGATGAAATGGTCAATAATCCTAGCCAGCCAAAGCCGAAAAAAAAATGTGTTAGCATGGCTTTGAGTTTGTCGGAAGTAGAAAATTTGGTCAAAAAATTTGAGGAAGATGCAAAAGAGCAAAATTATTTGTATCCAAATCGGTCTGTGCCAAAAAAAGAACGAAGCACTTGGCGTTTTAAAGTCAAAAAATGGTATAAAGAGCTAGTAAATGTGAAGCGAAAAGATGCCGATTTGCCTTTGCAAGCCGTATTGTTAGAGATTTTGTATGAATTGTTGAGTGAAGGAGGCTATCACAACTATTTTACGAGTCAGATGCCTTTTAAGTCTATCGGCATTTCGCAAGCCGATTTTTATAAGTCCGTTTTATTTGTTTGGCAAGAAGCAGAAGGCAAGCAAACAGCAATAGAAAAAGGCATTCCATTGCTGTTGAACCATTCATTAGATGAAGACACTTATTTCAATGATTTGTCCACAGAATTTATTTCTTGCTTGCCTATTCCAGACCTAAAAGAGTTAGCAATAGCAGCAATAAAAGCAGAAATCAAAACACTCAATTATATTCCAATATCTAAAGAATCTGTCGCAGTAAATGGTTTTGGCTATTATTTTGATACTAGAACGGTAGAGGAAAAAAATGAGGAAAAGAGACATGTCAGCCTAATGACTTTAGCTTTTCAATTATATGTTGCTTTATATGAACCCGAAGAAGCCATCGCTTTTTACAAAAAATACTATTATGAAGAAAAAGTGGAGCTAAAATTATATGTTCTTATTGCTTTATTATTTGATAAAGGCTTGAAAGACGAAATGAAAGAGGAACTCGAAAATGCGAAAAAAGACGATATTACTCTAATAGAAGAATTGCCTAAAATACTTGAATACATCAAAAAATATGATTCTCTTCCCGAAGATTTCTATTATTTTGAAATGTAAAAAATAAGAAATCCTGTTTTAAAAAATGAACTTTTAAAACAGGATTTTTTTGTTAAACAGCTTCTACTACTGCTTTTTTCTTCATAGCAATAGCCGAAGTCAGCCACAGCAATTCTTCTGAAAACTGCTGAAAAGATTTTTTCAATCTATCGTTTGTCGGCTCATTGTTTTCGTCTATCGAAGTATGAATATTGCCAACCAACAGTTTGTAAGGCATCGGAAAGCCACCTAGCGAAAGCACCAAACTCTGCAACTGGTGCGACGCATTCACGCCTGCAAAACCACCTGATGCTACGGTCATAATACCGATAGGCTTGCGTTTGTATTCGGCATAAAAATAATCTACCGTATTTTTGAAAACACCACTCATGGTACCATTGTATTCTGGCGAGGCGAAAACGATAGCATCGGCTGCTGCCAAAATATCGCTAAATTCCTTTGCACCTTTTGGATAATCATTTTCTGCCGAAAAAGGAGCGGTCATAATTGGAAAATTGTAAGCCAATACATCAAGCACATCTACTTTTGCTGCTTGTTTGTTTTGTCCAAAAACCTTTGCCAAATAAGTAACTGCTTTATGCGTTTGCCGACCATTTCGTGCCGAACCAGAAATAATTGCTATTTTATACATAATATTTATTTTTACTTTGTAATTTGTTCATTTTCAAACTTACTGCGAAGCTTATCTAAAATTTGATTGACTTCCATAGCATCATTTTCGCTTATTTGTTGCGTAAATTGCATCATTTCATCCATCTTTGGACGTATGTTTTGCAACAGCGAAATGCCTTTTTTAGTAATGCAAATTTCTATTTGTCGCCGATTGTTACTACACCTACATCGACTGACATAATCTTTTTGCAACAAACGGTCAATCAGCCGAGTCACGTCTGGCGTTTTGTCGAGCATCACTCGTTTTATATCGCCAGCACTACACGCCGAAGGATGTGAGCCTTGCAAAATACGCAATACATTGTATTGTTGATGCGTAATATTATGAGACTTCAAAGTCTTTTTTATTTTATTGATAAGCCAATTGTTTGTATAAAGAATATTAATCAACATTTTTTGCTGTTCATCTCTAAAATTGGCTTGTTTTACTGCTTCATTAATTGTCATAACAACATTTGTTTAAACACCTATTACAACAAACTTTGGCTTAAAATGGTTTACAAAATTTAAAAAAAAGTGATACCTTTGTTTTTGATTTTTTTTAATATGAAAAAATAACAATTAAAAACTTTTTTTGTTGCTGGAGATAACACACAACAATAACGATAATTGTATTTATTTAAAAAATAGTATGGCTAAACTTTTGGTCAAAAAAAATAACTAATAACTCAAAATTTAAAACTAAAAACTTTCAAAAAATGCCTTTAAGCATCTACAAATCGTCGGCTGGCTCTGGAAAAACCTATACTTTGGTGCAAGAATATGTCAAACTATTGGTCAATAGTCCACGAGAATTTCGCAATATTCTAGCCATTACTTTCACAAACAAAGCCACCAACGAAATGAAAGGCCGAATTATAGAAGCCTTGTCAAAACTAACGGCTGGCACGATGCCTGATTTGGCCAACCAAATCGTGAAAGATTTAAATTTGATAGAATCGCAAGGCTCTGAAAAAGCAGCACTAGACCATGTCAAAAAACAAGCATATTGGGCGTTGAAACGCATTTTGCACAGCTACTCAGAGTTCAATGTGAGTACGATTGACAGCTTTTTTCAGCAAATTTTGCGTTCCTTTACCAAAGAACTCAAATTGCCACAACGCTACGAAGTGGAAATGAATACGAGCTATGTGTTGGATAGAGTCACGACCGAATTATTCCTCGATGTTGGACACACAGAAGGACTCACAAATTGGCTGACGGATTTTGCATTTTCTGAAATAGAAGATAACAAAGGTTGGAAAATTGAAACCAATATCAAGGATTTGGGAATGGAAATTTTCAAAGAAGGAGTTTGGAAAAAACTAACGAAAAATGAAGGCGAAGCAGTAGTAGGAGAGGAGGAAATAAAGGAAGACCGCTACGAAAAAATGAGAGATTGGAGTAAAAAACTCTGGAAAATAAAGCGAGATTTCGACAACAAAATGAAAAGCTATGCCGAGCAAGCACTCGAATTTATAAAAGGATATAGCTTAGAAACTAAGGATTTTAAGAGGGGTACGGCTGCTTGTTTTGAAGTTGTTTTGACAGGTAAATATGATTTTAGTAAGGCTACTTTGCTAAAAATTTATGCAGGAAAAGAAAGTGAATGGACAACGAAAAAATCGCCCAATAGAGCAAAAATAGAAATGTTGGTGCAGAATGGTTTGCAGCAAATTTTTGTGGAAATGGTCGATTTTTACGAAAAAAACTTAATAAATTATTATTCGGCAACGGCAGTTCTAAAAAATATTTATGTCTATGGTATTCTCAACGATTTGAAAGACAAATTGGTGGATTACAGAACTCGTGAAAACCTCATGCTTATTTCGGATACGCCAAACCTTATGCGGTCTATTGTGCATGATAGCAGCCTCGAATTTATTTTTGAAAAAGTAGGGATGGTTTACAAACATATTTTGCTCGATGAGTTTCAAGACACCTCAGAAGCACAATGGCACAGCCTTGCTTATTTGGTCAATAATTCTATTGCGGAAGACAATCAGTCGCTAGTAGTGGGCGATGTAAAACAAAGTATTTATCGCTGGCGTGGCGGAGAAATGAACTTGTTGTTAAATAATATGGCAGGCACTATTCCTCCTGCCTATTTTACTGCTGAAACCGAAAAAGATTTGGCAACAAATTACCGTAGCCGAGAGCATATTGTCAAGTTTAACAATGCTTTTTTTATCGCTACCGCAAAAGTTTTGGAATATGAACTGACGCAAAATGACATGCCAAATGTAGCACAAATTACTAAAGCGTATGCCTCTGTTAGTCAGGCAATTAACAATGAAAAAGGCGGCTTTGTAGAGATTAATTTTTTACCTAAAACAGATTGGCAAACGATAGCCGAAGAAAAACTCATTACGCTCATTGGACAGCTTTTAGACAAAGGCTACAATTTGCGAGATATAGCCATTTTGGTTCGTCGAAATAAAGACGGAAATAAGGTAGCTGAAGTCTTGGCAGCAAAAGGAATAAAAGTCATTTCATCGGAGTCCTTATTGCTCAAAAACTCACCTAAAATACGATTGCTCATTAGCATTCTGCACTATTTGGCCGACAACAGAAATATAATCGCAAAAACCGAAATTTTGGTCAATTATTTGCAACTCACAAAGCCAGAATTGGAGTTAGACCACAGTATTTTTGCCGACCATTTGCAAGAAAAAGACGATAATTTATTTTACAAAATTTTGCCAAAAGCTTTTACCGATGAAATCGAGAATTTAGTCAAAAAACCATTGTATGAGCTAGTCGAAATGCTCATTCAATTGCTCAAAATGCAAGTCGATGCCGACACCTATATACAGCGTTTTCAGGATTTAACATTGGAACACAATACTAAACAAAGCCCAGACATTCGCAATTTTTTGGCTTGGTGGGAAGATAAAAAAGAAAGCAGCGATACGGCGATTATTGTGCCAGATGGCGAAGATGCTGTTACCGTAATGACGGTGCATAAGGCGAAAGGTTTGGAGTTTCCGATTGTGATTATGCCTTATGGCGAGTGGGATTTGATGCCGAGCAGAATGGGGGTGTTGTGGGCAAGTAGCGAGCGAGAACCATATAACGAAATGGGTATTATTCCGCTAAAAATATCGGCTAATTTAGAAAAAACCTATTTCGCAGAAGACTACAAGCAAGAGGTGTTACAGTCATATTTGGATAATTTAAATTTATTGTATGTCGCACTCACTCGTCCTGTCGATAGACTCTATATTTTTACACCTCAAAAGGGTAAAACAACGAAAGGAATCAAAAAAGTGAGTTCGTTGTTAGATGCTGTTATGCACAGTCCATTTTTTGAATATCAGGAAGACTACGATTTGGAAAACCGACAATTTGCTTATCCAGACGAGTTGAGCATTACGGAAGTAGGTTTGAACCACAAAAAGAGCCAAGATAATATCGAAAATCTGCATCATTATATCAGTAATAACTACCATGAACGCATCACGATTCGCTCTGAGTCGGAACGTTTTTTCATGCTTTTCGACAATAAAGCTTCGCAAGCCATCAAAATGGGGCAAAAAATGCACGCTGTTTTAGAAAAGCTGCAAAGCATTGACGATTTGGACAAAACGATTCGGAAGCTGCAAATTCAAGGAACAATCACAACGGCTGATGTGCCAATAATTTCGGCACGCATTCACAAAATTTTCAAATTGTCGATTGTCAAAAGATGGTTTCAGCCAGATTGGGAAGTGCTGGCAGAAAGGCCTTTATTGCACAATAACAATAGGTTAATTCCAGATAGAGTAATTGTAAAAAACAATCAAGCGATAGTTATAGATTATAAAACGGTGCAAGACGATTCCAACTTGGAAAATCAAATGAGTAAATACAAAAAGCAAGTTCGCAAGTATGGCAATATTTTGAAAGATATGAAGTATGAAATTGCTGGAATGTACCTTTTGTTTATTGGCAAAGAAATTTGGATAGAAAATGTTTTGTTTGATTAACAAATAGTGTTTAAACATCTTTTTTTTTGCTATTTTTTTATAAAAAAATAATGACACTAAAATTGCAAAATGTTTTCTAAACTTAATTACTTGATTATCAATTTTTAATAAAGTATATTTAATTGCAATATAACTAAAAAGCAAAGGAAAGTGTTAAAAAAGCTTACTTTTTCTTTCTCTTTTTCCAAAAAATACCTATATTTACAAAGGTTTTTCATGGCTTTAGGTTTTTAGGGTTAAACAATAAGGGTTTTGACATAGTACCATGTGTACTATGTCACCCTGCTGTTTAAGCCTTTTTTTTTGGCCTAAAATGAATAGCATAACACCACTTTTTTCATCAATTTAAACGAGCTTTTTCAGAAAGTGAAGAATCGAAAAAAAACAATTTTATATTTGGAAACGATAAAAAATACAACACCGAATCAATTGGCCTATACAACTGCAATTATTTTTGCGGTTGCTTCTTTTCTTATCACATTGATTTTCAACTTATTGTTAGAAACGCCTTTCCAAATACAAGTTCTATTGTTGTTTAGTATCACAAATGCAGTTTTGTGTTATTTATTGTTGTATGCTGCTTTAGAACGATTTATTTATCGAAAAATAAAACTGATATACAAAAATATTCACAGAATGAAACGCTCGAAATCGAGTGGTACACTCAAAAGCATTGATATGAATCGAAATATCATTGATGAGGTAGAATTTGAGGTGCGTGAGTGGGCAAAAGAAAATAGAGAAGAAATAAACGAACTCAAAAAACAAGAACAATATCGACGAGAGTTTTTGGGCAATGTGTCGCACGAACTCAAAACGCCAATTTACAATATTCAGGGCTACTTGGAAACGCTGATTGATGGTGGCCTCGAAGACGAAAACATCAATTATGATTATTTGAAAAAAGCAGGTAATAATGCTGAACGTTTGGGAGAAATTGTCGAGGATCTTGTAGCCATTAGCCGACACGAAACGGGTAGTATGGAAATTTTGTGGGAAAGTTTCAATATCTATAATTTGGCACAAGAAGTGATGGATTCGTTTGAAATGATGGCGAAAACCAACAAGGTAACTTTAGACTTTAAGCCTGGCTGCTCAATGACAACGATAGTATATGCTGATAGAGAGAAAATGCGACAAGTGCTGACCAATCTTATTTCAAATTCGCTGAAATATGGCAAAGAAAATGGCAGTACAGTATTGAGTATTTACAATATGGATCAAAATGCTTTGGTAGAAGTGAGCGATGATGGAATAGGTATTGAAGCTCAACATTTGCCTCGTTTGTTTGAGCGTTTCTATCGTGTAGATACGAGCCGTTCTCGGCAGCAAGGCGGTTCTGGCTTGGGCTTATCGCTCGTGAAACATATCTTAGAAGCTCACAATCAAACTATTCATGTGAGAAGCAAACCTCGTGTTGGAACTACTTTTGGTTTTACACTTGCATTATATGAATAATGTATTTCTGATTGACAATCATTTACTTACTTTACTTTTTTGCAAAGCTGCCTTAAAAGTATCTATCGCACGTTGTCTAGCAAAACGATGTTCTACAATTGGTTTGGGATATTGCAAACTATCAAATTCGGTTATCCATTTTCGGACATATCGCAATTCTTTATCAAACTTTTTGAGCTGTGCCGTAGGATTGAAAATACGAAAATATGGTGCAGCATCACAGCCACAACTAGCTGCCCACTGCCAGCCGCCATTGTTGGAAGCAAGCTCGAAGTCAAGCAATTTTTCAGCAAAATAAGCTTCGCCCCAACGCCAATCTATGAGCAAGTGTTTTGTCAAAAAACTAGCTGTTATCATACGCACTCTATTGTGCATCAAACCTGTTTCGTTGAGTTCTCTCATGCCTGCATCTACTAGCGGATAGCCTGTTTTGCCTGCACACCACGCCTCGAAATGCTTTTTATTATTTTGCCATTCTACGGCTTCATAAGCTGGTTTGAAAGCTGCTCCAACTACTCGTGGATGATGAAAAAGTATCATCTGATAAAAATCTCGCCATATCAATTCATTGAGCCATGAAAGGCTTTTTTTCGCTCCTATTTTCGCATATTTTCTGATGCTAATAGTGCCAAAACGAAAATGAATACTCAAATTTGAAGTGTGCGACAAAAATGGATAATCTCGTTTTTCTTTGTATTCTGCCAATATATTTTCGTCTAAAATAGCTGCTGGAAATTCACAATTGCTTGCATAAAAACCTATGTCATTTAAGGAAAGTATATCTTTATTTTTTTGCTGAAAAAACTCACCTATTTCTAAAGCATTTGGTAAGCAAATAGGCGGATTTATTTCATAATTGGCTCGCCAAACTTTTGAATAAGGCGTGAAAATGCTATACGGTTTGCCATCTTTTTTTAGCACTTCATTTTTCTCAAAAATAACATGGTCTTTGTAGCCTTTGAATGTGATATTTTGAGTTTGCAAAAAAGCATAAACCGATTTATCACGCTCTTGTGCATAAGGCTCATAATCTCTATTTGCAAACACTTTTTCAATATTATATTCTGCCGTCAATTCTTGCCAAATTGCTAAAGGCTCGCCATATTTTACAAGAAGTCGGCTTCCTTTTTCTGTTAATTTTTCGTGTAAAGACTTGAGTTGCTGATAAATAAAATCTACTCTTTTATCATGTTTATTTTTTAGTTGTTCCAAAATATTAGAATCGAAAATAAACAAACACAAGACAGGCAAATTTTGCGAAACGGCATGATGCAAAGCAGTATTATCATCGAAACGCAAATCTCGACGAAACCAATGAATAGCTATTTTTTGTGAGGCAGACATATTTTTTCTTTTGTTTCAAAGGTTTCAACAAAGAAAGCTGGAAAATGTTTGATAACTAAACTTTTATTATTTTTTTTGCTTCCTAAAAACTTAACAAAAGCTTTTGAAAGTGAATGTTTTACAAATGTGATTTTTATACAATATCTTTGGTTTAGTGATAAGTGGCAAATCAAATATTTGTTATTTCAATAATAAAAGGCTATATTAGTCTAGTAAATCATAAACTTTATTTTATTAACTTGTTGTATGCCTAAGCAATAAACCATACAACACAAAATTTTACATTTTATGAAATTATTTCAAATCCCCCCCCCCATTTATTTTAAAAAATCAGATGTGTTTTGGTATAGTTTAAAAAAACAAGGGGTAAAAGGCTTGTTTTTTTTGAGTATGAGTATGCTTGTTATAAGCTGTCTTTCTTTTGGTGTAAAAAAAGAAAATGCAATTCAAATACCGTCAACAATTAACAAAATACCACCAATTTTAGAATCTAATACAACATGGAAAGTTACTCAATATCTTATTGATACTACAAAGTGCCAATTGTCAGTAGAAGATTTTTTAAAAGAATATGAAGCTTGGATAGGTATTGATGCTGATAATACACTAGAATTTACAGAAAAAAAAGATATAAAGAAATATAAAACTTACAAGGAATTTCACTTTGAATATAGTTATATATACAAACATTATTATAAAAATATTGATGCAACTTACAGCAAAATATTTTTTTATACTGTTAATGATATGGTAATCTGCGTTGGAAATGATTTAAAATTAATGACAAAAGAACAAGAAAATCAAATTAATTATACAGTCGAAGATGCTAGATTAATGGTTTTGGAACAAGTAAAAAAAGATAATGTTGCAGATATTATTTACTTTACAAAAGAAGAAAAACAAGCAGATTATTCTGAAGAAGAGAAACAAGCAGGAAAAATATTAACGGCAGGTATTGTTGATAATATCTCTAAAGTTTGGATTTCAGATGCTAAATTAAGAATTAATGATGGAGAAAACAAAAGTGAAGTTATATATAGTATATACGCTTTATTAAGTTTAGATGGCAACCGCCTTGGAGATAAGAAAAAACATTTTTTTATTAATGCTAAAACAGGTAAGATAAAAACAAAAAAATATTATGAGAATTATGGAGGAGTAAATATTTCATATAGTTGTTTAGAAACTTGTAATAATTTGGTTGATATTGGGGGCAGTGTAGCAAATTTGGCTTCTGATTGTTCACTACCAACAGTTGATTTATATAGTACTTGTGGAAATGATTTTGTAAATGAGATTACACTTAGTGTTCCTACTCTTGGAAATAAAGCGATTACATGCCCTCCAACTCCTCTAAGTGAGCTTTTAATAGATGATATTGTGTCTTGTCGCTTAGTGGAAGTTACTCAACAAATAACTTGTAATGATTCTGAATATAATTATGCTTTATATAATAGTAATAACTTGTTGGAAACACATATTTATCATTATCAAGAACCCATGGGGTTAGATGAAAATTTGTATGAGGGAGGTCATATAAAATTTCCGAGCAATAGTACATACATTTTTAAAGAAAATATTTTAGCAGGAACTTCTGCATATTGGGGTGTAGATATTTCTCAAAAATACTTTGCTGACAAAGGTATTAATAGCTATGATGGCAATAATTCTCCAATTGAAGTTATTATAGGAAGACCTAGCACAAGTTCAGCAGAATGGAAACAATATATAGAAGATGCTAGTGGCAATCCAATATTTTTAAAACAGATATTTGTCAAACTTATTATAGAAGACCCTGACTTACTATATATAAAACTCAACATTATTGCTCATGAATATGCTCATGCGGTTATTGGCAATTACTTCGAAGTTGTCAATGGTGGCTTTGTGCAAGAATTTCCAGATGCAATAACAGATTTAGCAAAAGCAGAAACAGATGCCTTACATGAAGCATTAGCAGATATTTTTGCTATTTTAATTATGGATAAAGCACGTCAAGATGGTATTTTATGTAACTCAGCAGAAGAACAAGCTAAAAAATGGTTAATGGATGTAGATCAAATTGAAAAACGACACTTAAATAATCCTGCAAATTCACAAACCATAATGGGAATTCCACAGGCAATTTATTATAATAACGAAGAATATAATACTGTATTAGATAATTATGCAGATAATCCTTCATTGCCTTATTATAAAGCAGGTATTATTGCGTATTGGTTTTATTTAGCTACTGAAGGTAGTTCTAGTTCTATTGGCGGCATTGAAGATATTTGTGGTTTAGGTATAGAAACTATGACAGATGTATTGTTCGGAACTTTAGAAAAATGTAAAGCTGTAAATGGTAATAATTCAGGTTACACTCCATCATTTGAAGAGTTTTGTATTAAAAGTTTAGAAGCGATTACAGATTTTACCTTGCCAGAAGAAGAAAAATGTCAAATAAGAAAATGCGTATTGAAAGCTTGGAAAGCAGTTGGTTTAGGCTTAACAATAGCTGGCAAAAACGAAGCCGAAGCCGACGAAAGCCTTTGCTTTGTTGATTTGCGTATGCGAGACAACAATTGGGATAGTGGCCAAGAACCCAACTATTCGGCTGGCGTAGATGCCGACGGCGATGGTTGGTCTATCGACTCGGCAGCAGACTGGGAAGATATTTGGGATAGCCCAGACCTTTGGACTTGCCCTGATAATGACAATTGTAACAGTGAAGCTGGAAGTGGCCCTGTTAGCGGTTATCCAAATAAGGTAGGTTTTTCGATTTATAATGCACACCCTAATCTTGTGTCAGACCCTGCCGAACTACACATTTATTATACAATGGCAAGCACTGCCGAAGATTGGGAAACTCAGTGGATAAATAATACAGTTTGGAATGGAACAACACCTTGTTATTTAGGTAATGAAATATCAAATAGCAACATTACTATTCCAGCCATAGACCCAGAAACATATTATACAAATTGGGTATCGTGGACTCCTCCAAATTTTTTCGATGCAAGTATTCCTATTTATACTAATCCTAGCCTTTGCCCTGACCTCACATTAGACATAGACCCTGCTGATGGCGAACTCAAATACGAAATTTGTTTGTTGGCAAGACTTATTTCAGAAGCCGACCCTATCGTTGGCGAAGCCTTGAACGTACCTATCCGAGACAATGTATTGAACAGCAACAATATAGTAACCAAAAATATGTTTCTCATAGACCCAGCTTTTGGTATGCCAGCAGGTTTGGGAAATCCTATTCCAGGCCGTCCGAGTGTTATTTTGGTAGCCAATAACAATGACCATGTTAAAAATTTGGATATTGTTTTCGACAAAATTTCGGCAGGTTCTACTACTACTTTGAACAATGTATTGGAAGTGAGTTTTGTGTTGAGTCCAGAACTTTGGGCAAAATGGGAAAGCACAGGAAAAGAATCGGAAGGCATTGAAATCATAGATGAGCGAGAAGTGAAAGTAACCAACTTAGAAATTGCGAAGTTACTCAATTTGCCTTTTGATGCGAGAGAATTTCAGCCTTTCGCCATAAAAGTAACTATCATTACCAACACAGGAAAAACGGTACAAAGCACATTTTCATCTTTGCCAGAAGATTTTGGCTTTAGAATAACACACCGTAGCAGTGATGGAAGCCCTATCAATAAGCCTTCAAATTGTTTGTTTAAGCTAGAAAATATTAGCGAAACCTACGATTTAGCCCAAGATTTGTTGCAACAAATGCAAATCTTTCCAAATCCATTTCAAAATACGAGCAATATTTCATTTTATCTGTCAGAAACAGAAAATGTTAGCATTGATTTGTATGATTTGCAAGGCCGTTTGGTAAAAACTGTTTTAGCGAATGAAAATCTAAGAGCAGGAAAGCATCGTATTGTTTTGGAAGCCGATAATTTGAAAAATGGCGTTTACCTTTGTGTATTGAATGGCACAAAAACACATTTTAGTCAAAAAATTGTGAAAATGAAATAAATAATAATTTGATTTTTTAGGCATACTGTTTTTTGAAAAATAGTATGCCTAAAAATTATCACAACTTCATTTTTTAGCATAAAACAAAACATCTACTACCAACGACGAGTGCGACGGCGACTACCGCCCAAGCCCAAAACCCCCATCAAGCCTCGTGTGACTTCTCGCACGATGGTATTTGAAAGCTGTCTTGCCATCGGATTTTTCGATAAACTTTCGAGCCAACTCCCTTCTTCTTGCTCTTTTTTTCCCTTGTTACTTTTGGGATTTATTTTTGCTTGCTCTTCTGCTTGCTTTGCCATTTCTTCGGCTTTCGCTAGTTTTTCGTTCAAAATTTCGTAAGCACTTTCTCTATCTACATCTTCATTGTAGTGGCGTGCTATGCGAGATTTGCTCACCAATTCCTCAATTTCTTCCTCATTCAAAATATTCATGCGAGAGCGAGGAGCTCGCAAAAGTGTAGCTGAAAGCGGTGTTGGCCGTCCTTTTTCGTCCAAAACCGTTATGGCAGCTTCACCAATTCCTAGCGAAGTAAGCAACTCATCAGTTTTATAATAGTCCGAAATAGGATAATTTTGAGCCGTTAGCTTAATCATTTTTCTATCTTTGGCCGTGAAAGCTCGCAAAGCGTGTTGCACTTTCATACCGAGTTGGCTCAAAATAGCATCTGGAATGTCGCTTGGGTTTTGCGTACAGAAAAAGATGCCAACGCCTTTTGAACGTATCAATTTGATGATAGACTCCATTTGGTCAAGTAGAGCTTTTGAGGCTTCTTTGAACAAAAGGTGGGCTTCATCAATAAATAAAATCAATTTTGGAGCTTTGGCATCGCCTTGTTCTGGAAAAGTATTGTAAATTTCTGCCAAAAGACAGAGCATAAAAGTAGAAAATAATTTGGCTTTACTTTGCAAGTCTGTCAAACGCAACACCGAAATCATGCCTTTGCCATCTTCGCCTATTCGCAACAAATCTTCTACTTCGAAAGAAGGTTCGCCAAAAAAGCTTTCCGCTCCTTGTTGTTCTAGCTCAATGATGCGTCGCAAAATAGCACCTACCGAACTTGTCGAAATCAAACCATATTCTTTTTCTATTTCTTTTTTTGCTTCATTTGTTGCGTAATTCAACACTTTTTTGAAGTCTTTCAAATCAAGCAAAGGCAGTTTGTTGTCGTCGCAATATTTGAAAATCAAGGAAACAATGCCAGATTGTGTGTCGTTGAGTCCCAACATTTTTGAAAACAAAATAGGCCCAAACTCCGATACCGTAGCACGCAATTTTAGTCCTTTTTCTTTCGAAAGTGTCAATAGTTCGACAGGAAAAGCCGTTGGTTCAAATGGAATGCCTATTTTATCGTGTCTTTCAATGATTTTTCGGTGATAATTGCCTTCTTTTGCCAAGCCGCTAAGGTCTCCTTTCAAGTCCATGAGCAAAACAGGAATACTTTTTTCAGACAAAGCTTCGGCAATGAGTTGAATAGTTTTGGTTTTTCCTGTGCCTGTTGCTCCTGCAATCAGTCCGTGTCTGTTCAAAGATTTTAGCGGTGCTTTGATAAGGGTTTCTTCCAAAGGTTCGCCATCGAGAATAGCTGTTCCGAGCGTAATAAAATCGCCTTCGCTGGCATATCCATCTTCAATGTATTGTTTGAATTGTAACTGCTTATCTGTCATTTGTGTTGAGAAAATTTATGAAGTTTTAGAAATCGCTATTTTGTAAATTTAGACATTTTAAAGAACTTAAAGTAACAGTTTGTTTTTGTTATAAAAAAATCTTTTGTCATAGTGTATTCTAATATTCAGTATTTTACTGAATTTATCTTGCAATTTACCAATAAGAAGGTATAATTTTAAACTTAAACATAAAAAAAAATGTTAAATAAACCTAAAAACAAATGTTTATATAACTGTGTCCTATTTTTTTTTTAACTTTCGGCATATAAAAAATTAGGTAGTGTAATATACTGAGCGATTTTTATTATTTTTGCATTATGATAACAAATAC
>JBMZCV010000115.1:0-17362 GCA_049613665.1 Chitinophagales bacterium
TTTTTTTTGTGCGAAAAGGCGTTAAGATTTTTAAACAGTCTTGACTTTTTTTGGTCAAGCAAAAAAATGAACAACAGCCGAAAAGCGGACTACCTGAAAGACATAAGGGCAAAACTATAGAATGTTTTTTTAAATATGCAAAATGATTATTAAATAAATTTTGTCACAGTAGTTTCAAAGCAGAAATTGCTGTACAAACGGTCGATTTGTTGCTAACGCATTGATGTTCAGCGTGTTAGCTTCAACGAGATGTATATTTGTTTTTGTCAGACTACTTATTATTTATATTTATATGTCTTTTTAGCTTAAATGTAAATAAATTTTGGTAGTTTTAAGGCGGTGCTACTTGACTACTTTTTTAATGTTACTAAGTTAATGTCTTTTTTAATGAACACTTTGATTTTGATTTTTTATCTAAAAAAAGAGCAAATTGACCATTTATATAATATAGTATTTGGCACTTACATTCTTGAATTTTTTTATAAACTAGCTATTTTGAAACAAAAAACTATTTTCGTTTGTCAATCCAATTATATGCCATGGAAAGGCTATTTTGATGCTATTAATATGGCTGACGAATTTGTGTTATATGATGAATGTCAATATACGAAAAATGATTGGCGAAATCGAAATAGAATAAAAACTCGAAATGGAAGCTTGTGGCTAAGTGTGCCGATAAGACATAACAAGTTGTCGCAACGCATTTTGGACACTAAAATTAGCCATACGCATTGGCAACGAAAGCATTGGCAAAGCATTCAGCAAAACTATCGAAAAGCTCCATATTTCAAAAATTATGCTGCTATGTTTGAGGCTTTATATCGTGATAAAAAATGGATTTTTTTGAGTGAGCTAAATGTCGCTTTCTTACAAGCGATATGTAATATTTTACATATCGAAACGCCTATTACTTATTCGCACAACTACGATTTGAAAGGCAATAAAAGCGAGCGTTTGGTTGATTTGTGCTGTCAGTTGGAAGCCACAACGTATTTAAGCGGCCCGACAGCTAAAGGATATTTGCAAGAAAAGGATTTTGAGGCAGCAAACGTTGAAGTGCAATATATGAATTATGACAATTATCCTGTTTATCACCAGCAATTTTCGCCTTTTGAACACCATGTGAGCGTTTTAGATTTGATTTTCAATGAAGGGGAACATGCCAAAAAATATATGAAAAGCTTTGTAGATGAAAAAATATCAATTTATTCTTGAAAACCGTGCTAGTCTTATTTTGTATCGTTTCTTAATGGTTAATAAAAATCTTTTTGAAGCTAAAACTTTTCTATTGCCTGCCAATATTTGCCCAATTGTAGTTTGTACATTTTTTAAAGCCAATCAAAAAATAGAACTGCTCGATATTTCGCCCAAAACGCTTTGCATAGACGAAGAAATGATTAAAAAAAAGCTGGCTAAAAATGCCGAAAACTATGCAGGAGGTTTGTTTAACTATACCTACGGCAATACGCTTTGTTTCAATGAGTTTTTCGCTTTTCTGAAAAAAAAATATCCGAATTTTGTGTTGATAGAAGACCGTTGTTTGTGTCGTCCAGATATTTTTTTGACTTTCAGTAAAAAATATATATATAGCGATTTAGTTTTATTTAGTACAGGAAAACGAAAATTTTTAGAAATAGAAGAGGAGGGAGGTTTTGCATTTTTGCATAAAAAATACGAATATCGCACCGATTTATTGAATGAAAAATATAAAAAAGTAGCTGATATTTTTTTGCAAAAAGCATGGAAAAAAGAAAACTCAAATTTAGAAGTTTTGAGCCAAAAATTGCAATGGCTAAATATGAATGCGTTGACTATTTCGGAAAAAGAATATCGCAAAAAAGTAGCTGAAAAACTACCTTTTTGCGAAGCTCATAAAGAAAAAATCAACAATATTTATTATTCCTATTTGCCAAAAGAAAACATCTTATCAGATACTTTTCAGCAATGGCGTTTTCAAATTTTAGTACCAAAAAAAGATGCTTTGCTACAAAAAATCTTTGAAAGCGACTTATTTGCAAGCTCACATTATCGAAGTCTGTCGCTTATTTTAGGATTGAAAAAAAACTTTCCTATCGCTTCTCAATTGCATTCAAAAGTGATTAATTTGTTTAATGATTTTTATTTTAGCGAAAAGCAAGCGATAAAAATTTCAGAAATAATTATAGAGCATTTGAACGAAAATTAGTCTCAATTTTAATGCCTTTGTTGGTGATAACACCAAACAACGGCTAGAGTTGTCGTTTTTTTTGAGGATATAATATTCTATTTCTTTTGATTAACATATTATTCAAAAGGATTGGAATAAGCCTTATTTTCCATCAAATTATCGTCTGTTAAAGTATGCAAAAAAGCGATAATATCAGCTTTGTTTTCTGCGGTAAGTTGCAAGCCATTTGGCAACAAATTGAACTGCAAAAGCGGATGTACTGTTTCTGAATCTTTCACACCTGTATTGTAATGTTCTAGCACCTCGTCCAAAGTCTCAAAACGGCCATCGTGCATATAAGGAGCTGTGAGTACGATATTTCGCAGCGATGTCACCTTAAATTTCCCAATATCGCTATTGAAGCCTGTTGTTTCAAAACGCCCTTTGTCCGTAATATCTTCAAAAAAATCAAGCCCATTATTCATATATCTATCATTCGTAAAATTCATGCCATTGTGACAATGAAAACACTCGCCGCCTTTCTCTAAAGTAAAAGGATCAAATTCTTTGAAAAATAATGCTCTTCCACGCTCTTCGCTTTCGCTCAAACTTTCTTCGCCTTTCAAAAAACGGTCATATTTAGCATTCATCGAAACGATAGAAAACATAAACTGCTCTAGTGCCAAAGCGATTTTTTCAGACGTAATGTTATCGCTATCAAAAGCTCGAATAAATTGATTGGTATAAGTTTTTTCGGCTTTCAATTTTGCGACTACATTTTCGAGTGTTTCATCCATTTCCAAAGGGTCTTGAATAGGTAGCAAAGCTTGGTCACGCAATTTCTCTGCTCTTCCGTCCCAAAAAAAGCCATTATTGTGCCACGCCATATTAAAAACGCTCATAGCTTGTCGCTTACCTTCCTCTTCGGCAACGCCCAAGCTAAACTGACGAATATCTGTGAAACCATCTACTTGTAAATGACAGTCGGCACAAGCTTGGCCATTACCACGAGACAATTTTTTTTCGTAAAACAACATTCTGCCCAACTCAACTCCTGCATTGGTAAGTGTGTTATCTTCTGGCAAATTTGGCGGTGGAAAATGTCCAAAATCAAAGGCATATAAAGTTGGGTCATAAACGGCAACCTCTGTTTCTGTTTTGTTGCAGCTCGCCACAAAAATGAATAAACAAAGTATAGAGATGATATATTTTTTCATTATGGCATAAAATTTTTGTTGTTGATGAAATTGTTATCTGTTAAACTTTCCAAAAAAGCAATAATAGCTTCTTGTTCCGCTATTGTCAAGTCCAAAGGCTGCAAAATTTCGTTTTTATGAACGTGATTTTTGCCACCAGAAACATAATGTTCCACAACAGTTTTTAAGTCACTCATAGAACCATCGTGCATATAAGGTGCTGTCAATGAAATGTTACGCAAACTAGGCGTTTTGAAAAGTGCTATATCATCTTCATTTCCTGTGAGCCGAAAGCGACCAACATCTTCGTAGTTTTCGTACAAACCATTGTTTTCAAAAGCATAATCTGTAAAGTTAAAGCCAGAATGACAATGACTGCAATTTGTTTTTTCGCTAAAAAAAAGATTCATGCCCATTTTTTCAATTTCATTCAAAGCATTTTCTTGATTTTGAAACGCAAATTTATCGTAGCGACTATTTCCACTCAATAAGGAACGTTCAAAAGTAGATAAAGCTCTTGTTATCACAAAAGGCGTTGCGGCTTGTTCATAAGCTTCCATCGCCATTTGTTGATAGGTTTCATCAGCTTGCAGTTTTTCAGATATTAGCACAATATTGAAATCAAATTCGTTGTGTTCCTGAATCGGAATTAAAATTTGCATTTCGAGTGTCGGAACGCCGCCTTCTCTTGTAAAATAAGGATGATAAGCTACATTGGCCAAACTTGGTGAGTTGCGAGTGCCTGCCGCATTTTCGACACCGCTGCTAAAAGCCGTAGTATCCGAAAAAGCATAATTTGGCAAGTGACAAGAAGCACAGCTAAGAGACGAATCACGAGAAAGAATAGGGTCATAAAACAGCTTTTTTCCAAGTTGCCAGCGTGCTACTGTAAAATTATTTTCGTCAGGGAAAAGAGGAGGAGGGAAGCCGCTCGGAATTTGCAAAATATCTTCAACTGTCAAATCAAGTGGTTGCTCGATTTTATTTTTTATGCAAGCATTTTGTAGAAAAAAAAGAAAAATGAAAGAAACTAAAAGATAGATAGATTTGTTTTTATTGGTAAGCATAAGAGAAAAGTTTAAATTTTATGCAAAAATATTTTGTTAAATGACAAACTATTTTGTATCTCAAAGTTTCTTTTTTTATAGAAAAAATTATTCTAAAACTAGAAGTTTTTTCATAGCTATCATTTTTTCGTTTTCCCAAAGCTGCACAAAATAAGTACCTACATCTTCTAAGTCTAAATGAGCAACTTTTGCAGTATTCGACAAGTTTTCACTTTGAACAATACGACCTGTAATATCTGTTACTAAAATGTTATAATTAGCTGTGTTTTGCAAATCGAAAGCTACTTGAATATTTTTTGTTGTGCTAGGATTTGGAAAAACTTGGAAACTTTGCGTTACTACATTATCAGCTATTGCAGTACTATTTGTGGCAGGTAGAATAGTAAAAACGTCAGTTGCAAAACGGTTGCACAAATTAGCCGCATAACCACTTTCACCATGTTCGATGAGACCATTCGAAAAGTCAATATTATCAAAAATGTTCATGTAATTTGCTAAAACATTGATAGTCAGGCTGTTATCAGCTTTTGTAGCCTCGCCAGCTATGCTAATATTGTTATAATTTATGTCGCCTAACGCATGAATTTCGTAAGGAATAATCAAATTACTACCTGCTTTTCCTTCCAAAGCAATAAAACGATAGCCTGCACTCCAGCCCCAGTGCATAGACGGACTTTGCGGAGCAAGAGGATGTTGCATCGGAAAAGTTGTTGGGTCAAGATGGTTGTGATCTTGATCAACACCGATAGCATAATTTAAACCTTCTACATTTTCGATGTCAAAACTACCTAAGCTAAAGTCATTGTCATTGGCGGGATTTACCAAAAGCCATTGGTCTTCGACAGGTGTGATTTGACCGCCATCATGCACAATTTCAATTTCGGAAATATAATATTCCAATCTTGTAATATTAAAATCGTAGCCTTGTGAAGCGGTTGAAGTTGTATTAAAATAAAGAGGATTAGCATCTAGTTGATGGTCAAAATGAATAATAACTTCATTTTGTGCTATTACGCCTAAACTCACAAAAGAAATAAGAAAAGATAATATTAGTTTTCTCATGTTTTAATTGATTGTTTTAAAGTTGAAAAAATATGAATTGTTAAACAGTTATTGGTAGCCAGACAAAAATAATTTGACATTTCATTGAAGCTAACTAATGCCTTGATTTTCAATACGTTAGCCATAAATTTGCTCCAATTTGCCTAAAAGTAAATGGTTTATTTTTTATCTCAAAAGCTCGCATCTAAACAGTTATGCTTATCGTAAAGTTAAACTATATTTCAACAACTTCCAATAGTTCCCAAACCACTTTTGGGTAAAATAGAAGACGAAAAGTCTTGAAACAAATGTAAACTAAAAATTAAAGATAGACTTTACATAACTTTGGATAAATGTTGCAAAATTTTAGCGAGTGCTAAGTATATCCTATTTGAATAGCAGATTTGAGTTACAAATAATATTTGGTTAGCATCTATTTAGATACAAATATCTCATATGTTTGAGTTGAATAAGGAAGGTATTTTTTAGCCAAAATTGCTACTGCTAAACGATTATGAAATAAAAAAATAACTCTAATTATAATGTTTAAAACGAGATAATGTTTGCTTTGTGTGAATAAAAAATAAAATTTGTGATTTGTTATATATTTTTAGCACAATTATTGTAATCTTACCTATTGAAGTTAGGCTAGAGTAGTTGTGCTAGAAAAGTAAGCTTGCAAAATTACCAAAAAAAGTGTAAATTTGTTTAATGGTGCATGTTTAACGAATTTACTAAGTTATGTAAATTAAATGTTTTTTTTTAATATGTTGCTTTATGATTAGGCAATGTAAGTTATCTTTTTCTGACCAACTCATAAGTAAGCAGTCAGACAAATTTATTCTATAAATTGTCTTATTATAGTGCTTAACATGTATGAAGAGCCTAATTTTTTAAATTAAGTGCCAAATTGCTCTTTTATTAAATAGTGCTTAAACCAAGTAAGTTTTCAAAAAATTTATGCTTTGAGTGTGACATTTTGCGATATAATAGGTCAAAAAGCTTCATAATAGCCTAGCTATACCTTTGTTTTTTACCTTGCCTTTCAAAAAAAAACTTGCTCAAATTTAGTGCGACTAGACCAAGTTAATTACTAGATAGTTTAGTTTTAAAGCGAGTATAAATGTAAGTAGTCGAACAAATTTCTTCTACAAATTGCGGAAGCTAACATCATAATTTTCAAGGCGTTAGCACAAATCGCTTTATTATAGTGCTTGGCACTTACTCATCAATATTGTTATCACCAAAAAAAAATACCTTATTATTATGGTAAAGGATAAGGAATTAGAATTTTTACTTCAACTATTAGATGATCCTGATCCTGCAGTTTATCAACATGTTAGCGATAAACTCATTTCATTAGGTGCATCTGTTGTGCCTAGTTTGGAAGATGTGCATCATCAAGCCATCATAACAAATAATGACTTGTTGGAGAAACACGTCGAATATGTTATAGGTAAAATTGATTTTAACGCACTACTAAAAAAAATAAAAATTTGGCTAGATAATCCTAATCGGGATTTATTGAAAGGCATTATGTTGATTGCGGCTTATTCGCAACCAGATGTTCGAGTTTTACAACAAGAAGAGCGTATTGAGAGAATAAGACGAGATATTTATTTTCAGTTGAGCATGAGATATTCTCCTTTGAAAATTGTGTCTATTATCAATCAGGTTTTTTATGATGTATATGAATATGAAACGGCAAAGGTATTAATGGATTTTCATTTTTTTGCCAACTATATGTTATCATTTCGCAAAGGTTCGCCAATATTAATGACTATTGTTTATTTGTTGATAGCTCGCAAACTCAATTTGGCAATTTATCCTGTCAATGTCTCATCTAATTTTTTGCTGGCATACATCAAAAAGCGACAAGAACCAACTTTCGACAATATGTCTTTAGACAATTTTTTAGTCAAAAAAATAGAATTATTTATTGACCCAAGCAATAAAGGTGCGATTTATAGACCACGAGAAATCAGAACGTTTTTGGAAGAAAAAGGGGTAGGATTGCAAGCCGAAAAATTTGCTTTCTGCACAGATTTGGATATTCTAAATTATTTGATAAATGACTTGTGCGAAATATATAAGCAAGGCGAAAAGCTAGAAAAGATAAGTGAGCTAAAACTTATTAATGCTATGATTACTTCTAAAATAACACGAAGCATAGATAAATTAGCGTAGTTTTTTTGTGTTTTCAATAACAAGGAAAAAATTAGACGTGACAGATTTTTAAAATCTATCACGTCTTAACAAATGTTTTTTTGTGCAAAAAGCCAAAAATATTAATCATCTTTAATATTTAGCCCGTTATACACTCTATTTTTAGAAAGCTGCAATACACCGCCTATTTTCAGATTGCCAAGTTCCAAATTTTCGATAGCTACTCGAATCAAACGCAAAGTAGGATAGCCAGCTTTAGCGGTCATTCGCCTTACTTGCCTATTTTTTCCTTCTTGCAAAACCATTTCTATCCATGATGTTGTGATTTCTTTGCGATGCCGAATAGGAGGATTTCGCACTTCTACCTTTGGCGATACTGCCAACAAATTGATATTGGCTGGCAGGGTTTTATACGATTTTTGCTTGAGCCGAATCACAATACCATCTCGCAACTCTTGCAAAGCATTACGATTTGGCAAGCCTTCGATTTGAGCATGATAAGTACGTTTGTGCTTAAAAGTTGGATTCAATAACTTATGGTTCAAACTACGGTCGTTGCTCAACAATAGCAAACCTTCGCTATCTTTGTCGAGCCTACCAATAGGATATACATCTTTCGGAAATTTGTATAAATCTTTGAGTGTTTTGTGGTCGCTTTTTTCGGCACTAAACTGACTCAACATATTGTAAGGCTTATTGACGATAAAATATACTAATTTTTTGCTTGCCAAAGTATTTTCTGTTTGGTTGTTATAAATGTAGGAAATAAGTAGTCGGACAAAAATAATGTGACATCTCGTTTAATGCAAAGCGGCTCTTATTTCTAATTGATTGATAGCGATAGCTTCTTTTTCAATAAAAAACCGCAAACGCTCATATACTTCCTCTTTTGGAAAATAATTTAAAGCCATTTTTACGAAAATATGCCCATGTTTAGCTTCCGAAACCCACAATAATTTATAGAAACGTTGCAATTCTGGTTCTGTTTGTGCTTCAGAAATCAAGCGAAAACGCTCTGCTCCTCTAGTTTCGAGAACAGAAGCCAACATCAAACGGTCTAAGAAACGGTCTTCACGGCCGCTCCTGCAATGAGGCAACAATAAACTCACATAAGGGTCTTTGCCCATTTCTCTGGACAAACGAATGCCTTTTTTTTCCATCAATTGATATACTTGCTGAAAATGCTCCAACTCTTCAACAGCAGTTTCGATAAGTTCGGGCAAAATCTCCACTCTATCAGGAAATTTTGCGACAAAACTCATAGCCATAGCCGAGGCTTTACGCTCACAGTTGGCGTGGTCTTGCAAAAAGGCTGGAAAGTCTGCCATCACAGCCGCTAACCATTCGGGTTTGCTTGGACAAGCAATGTCTAAATTTAATTTCATAGCCGCAAAGTTACATTTTTTTCGCAAATTTTTTTTTATTTTTAAGCAGGAACTTTTTTTGTGCAGGCTTTGTTTATGATTTAGTATTGTATTTTTTAAACGAAAAAATCAAACTTTCTCAAAAAAAATACTACCTTGTGAAGCTAAAATAAGAAAGTCAAAAAAATAACGAATTTTCAATAAACTTTAATATTAAATGGAATATACAAATCAAATGTCTGACATGGCCTTACCTGTAAGTGCAGGTACAGACGAACAACAGGCTGCTTTTATCAAAAAAACCTATTCGCATGTTGCTTTAGCCGTGTTGGGTTTTGTGATGGTAGAATACGTTTTTTTATCAACACCTTTTATTACTAACTTAGCATTGAGCTTAACACAAGGTTGGTCTTGGCTTATTATGTTAGGTATTTTTATGTTTGCAACGACGATGGCCGAAAAATGGGCAATGAGTTCTACTGACCGAAATATGCAATATGCAGCTTTTTTACTATATATTGCAGCACAAGCCTTTATCTTTATTCCGTTGCTTTATATCGCTATAAACGTTATTGGTGATTCGAGCATTGTTTTCAATGCGGGAATGCTCACCTTAGCACTCTTTTCAGGACTTACGGCTGTTGTGTTTTTCACAGGCAAAGATTTTTCTTTCCTACGCAATTTTATTACAGTAGGTGGAATGCTGGCTATGGGCTTAATTGTACTTGGCATTTTATTTGGCTTTTCGCTAGGCCTATTTTTCTCTTTTGCGATGGTAGCGTTGGCGGCAGCTTCTATTTTGTATCAAACATCAAACATGATTCATGTATATAGTCAAGACCAATATGTAGCAGCTTCTTTAGGACTATTTGCTTCTTTAATGCTAATGCTTTGGTATGTTATGCAAATATTAATGAGCTTTTCAGGTGACTAAAAACAAGATTTAAACAATCTCTAAATTTCAAAACGCTTGCATCATTCTTTTTTGGTGCAAGCGTTTTTTTATTTTAAATAAATAAAGCGTACCTTTGCACCAAAATTAATACAATTATATATTATGGCATTACAAATTGGCGACAAAGCCCCATCATTTCAATTATTTAATACGGATAAGCAAAGTGTTTTTTTAGACGATTATGCAGAAAAAAATCTAGTAATTTTGTTTTTTCCATTAGCTTTCACAGGTGTTTGCACAACAGAACTCTGCAATATGCGTGACGATATAGCTGCTTACAAAAATTTGGAAGCAAATGTAGTAGCTATTTCTGTTGATACTATTTTTACGCTTGCAAAATTTAAGGCAGAACAAAATCTTAATTTTCCATTATTGTCAGATTTCAATAAAGAAACTGCAACTGCTTATGATGCTATTTATGATGAATTTGTATTGGGCATGAAAGGAGTAGCAAAACGCTCGGCTTTTGTAGTAGATGGAAAAGGCATTATTCAATATGCAGAAGTATTGGCTTCCGCTGGCGACTTGCCAAATTTTGAAGCCATAAAAGCAACATTGGCTAGTTTGTAAAAATATAAAAATACCTAAGAGGCTATTTAAGTAGTCGTTCAGCAGTTTTTGGGCATTTCAGAAGAGGATAACACTTTGAATGTCAATGCTTTAGCGACTAAACGAATGCTTTATTAAATCAATGGTTCGGACATTTATACATTTTTTTATCAAAGGCTTAAACATACTATTTTTTCTGGCTAAGGCGACCAATATTTGCAAATTTAGTGGTCTTTTGAACTGAAAAATAGTATGTTTCGCTTGCCCAAAAGTGTTTTTTTATTAAACTGAAAATTGTTATAAAAAATGTCCGAATCATTGTTAAATAGTACTTGGTACTTAAAAAGTAAGTACATAGCAAAAATAATGTGACATCTCATTGTGGGAGCTAACACATTTATTATCTAAATAGTCTCTAAAACAAAAACCTATAAGAATAACATGCAAATGTTTTTCTTATAGGTTTCTTTTTTGTTAAAAAATCTTATTGAAGAAATGAATAAAATACAACAACGGATTTTTCAAGTGATTTTGCTAATTGTTGCTATTATGATAGCTTACTTGAAATATGAAAGCTTTTAGTTGAAAAGTTAAGAGGCAAGCACTTTTTTTAATAAACAAAAAACTTGTTTCAATTTCATGTTAGCCTCTTCAATTTGTAGAAGATATTAGTCTGAGTGATGTAGATATATTTCGTTGTTAGCGAGCAGATGTAGCACGAGGACTTTTGAATTTTAACAAATCTTGGTCTGTCAATTCTTTCAAATTGTCTTCTACTACGAGTTTAGCATCTGTCAGCACTTTTTGATTCAAAATAATCTCTACACGGTCTGTTAGTTCTATAAACTGCACAGCCAATTTGTCAGATTGTTGTGTTGTGGTATTGCCAATAGTTAAAACAGATTTTCCTGCTACTTGAGCAGCAATTTCATCTACCAAATTACTCGAACCCTCAGTGATAAATAATATATGTGGGTTTTCGATTTCTGCAACACTATTATAAACTTGCACTTGTACTTGCAGGCCTTCAATGGTTTTATTTTGCAAAAAATCTTTTGACTGAGCATCAAGGGCTTCAGTATTGCCAATAATGCCAATGACAAAGTTGCCAGAAGCAGCAACATCTGGCCAATGAATATATTTGGTCAGTTTATAAATATGCGTAACCTGCAAATCTTCTGCTTTCTCCATTGCCAATAGGCTATGAGAAAAAAGAAAGAAAGAGGAGAAAAAAAGTAATAATAAAGTGTATGTTTTTGTGTTCATAATAGCAATATCATTAAAAGTAAAGGATAAAATGTGTAATAGTTAAATTATTGTAATATATTAGACGTTGAAAGTCATCAAATAGGTTCAATCTTTTCATAGCTTGCTATTGAAAATGACAAATAAGTGACTGAATAAGGATAATATATTAAAACAGAGTGTTGTAAGTTAAATGCCAAGCATGATTTATGATACGCTCTATTTTGCACTAATGCCTTAAAAATCAGCATGTTAGTTTTCGCAATTCGTAGAATAAACTTGTCTGGGTGCTTATATTAGTGCCAGGCACTAATTAATATAACTTGTTTGACTAAATGAATTTTATGCTATGAACTATGAATATTAACACATTGAAAAAAAATGTTGGTATCAAAATAGCTTATAACTAAAAAAAAGTTTGGCACTTAGAAATTGTTTAAATGTTATCTTTCGGTTGTTTATTCAAAAAAAACATCTTTTCGGCAAAAAAGTTGAATTGTTTAACAAACAGCGGCTTCGCTACTAGCACATTGAAAATCAAGGTATTAAATTCAATGATATGCAAAGTTACTTAGCATCAAAATTTAAGCAATTTCTTAAATAAATTAGTTGTTAGTTGATATTGTAATAATTTTTATATGCAAAAAATATTTAACAAATATTTAAATAAAGATAAATGATAATTGGTGAAATTTACGCAAACAAAATATCAGTCCAAATTACTCTATTATTCAATAGTTTTAGCACTTGTATAATTAAACGCATATTAATTATATCTTTACAAAGATAACTTTTAATTCTTTAAAAAGCGATTAAATGTCATTTTTTTTCACTTTTTTGCTTTTGCTAAAAAAAAACATTTAAATACAATTACTTTTGTAAAAAAAAAATATGCAAATTTTAAATTTTCCTTATCATGAAATAAAACAGAAAAATGAAAATGGCAAAGCATATATTTATGCACATATTCGGAAAAAATATGTTGTTTCTACACCAGAAGAATGGGTAAGACAACACCTAATTCATTTTTTGATTGAAGAAAGGAATTTTCCTAAAACACTTATCGCAATTGAGACATCTTTGAGGGTAAATGGCTTGAAAAAACGTACTGACCTTCTTGTTTTCGACAAAAAGACCAGAAAAGTATGCCTTATTGCAGAATGTAAAGCACCTAACATCAAAATTTCGCAAGCTGTATTTGAGCAAATTGCAAGGTATAACATTAGTTTACAAACAAATTTTTTAATCGTAACTAATGGTTTAAAACACTATTGTTGCCAAATTAATTTGAAAGAAAAAACGTATCATTTTTTGAACGACATACCATTTTATGAAGATGTTATTAAATAACACATTGCAACTTTTTAAGCTAAAAACAAAATACAAAAAAGTTTCAAGCTTGACTATTATAGTGGCGAAATATACCTAGATTTTAAGAAAAAAAGCACAAACATTTTAGAAATATAAAAAAATATAAACATATTTATGTTAAAACAAATTGATTTACAGCAACTACTTGCTATTTCGAAAGCAGCAGGCGATGCTATTTTAGATATTTACAAACTTCCTTTTGACCCAACTATTGAGAAAAAGGCTGATAATTCGCCTTTGACAATTGCAGACCGAGCTGCCAACGAGATTATTATCAAAGGTTTGAAAGAACATTATCCTAATATTCCAATTATTTCGGAAGAAAATAAATTGACGAGCTATGATGAGCGAAAAGACTGGGATTGTTGTTGGCTTGTTGACCCTTTAGATGGAACGAAAGAGTTTATCAAAAAAAACGGTGAGTTTACCGTAAATATTGCACTTATTTTGGATGGAAAGCCAGTTGTTGGAGTGATTTATGTGCCTGTGCAAGATACTTACTATTTTGCAAAAGCAGGCGAAGGTAGCTATAAGCAAGTAGGCGAAAATGAAGCTACTCGTATTCACATCAAAGATATTGACCCAAATGAGCCAGTAGTTATAGTAGCGAGTCGCTCGCATCTAAATGCTGATACCGAAAATTATATCAACGAACAAAAAGCTAAATACGATACCGTAGAATTGATTTCGGTAGGTAGCTCGCTGAAATTTTGTTATGTAGCAGAGGGGAAAGCACACTTATATCCTCGTTTTGCTCCTACGATGGAGTGGGATACAGGAGCGGCTCAAGCGATTGTGATGGAAGCAGGCGGAAAAGTGACTGTGCAGCCAGAAGGTGTCCCTTTGACTTATAATCGTGAGAATCTGTTGAATCCTTATTTTTTGGTAGAAGCGGTTTAGAATAATGCGTTAAATATTTTTAGGCCTACTATTTTTGAAGAATAGTAGGCCTAAAAATCTAAAAAACGAATAGTTAAAATTAAGATTTAATCAAATAAATGCCATCTTTTTCCAATCTTATCAAACGTTGTTTATACAATGCCCCAAGCCCTTTTTTAAAACTCTTTTTGCTCATCTCTAGTTGATAAGAAATATCGTTTGGCGAACTCTTATCTGTCAGTCCTAAAAAACCATCATTTTCTTGCAATTGAGCCATTATTTTGGCCGCATGAACGCTAATGTTTTGATAGCCAGAGGCTTGCAAACGCACATCTATTTTGTTGTGTTCTCGAATTTTGTGAATATAACCTTTTCTTGTTTCTCCTTTTTTAGACTGCGAGAAAAACTCATTATAATAAATTAATCCTTTATGTAAATGGTTGATTATCACATTAATGCCCAAATCTGTTGCTTCCCAAAACATAACTTCTACTTCGTCTCCTTCTTTTACAGTCAGTTCTTCATTGTCCAAAAAACGATTGATTCTTGATGAAGCTACCAAACGGTTGGTTTTGTCATCGAGGTACATATACACCAAATACCAATTGCCTGTTTTCATACGCATATTTTGCTCTCGATATGGTACAAATAGTTGTTTTTCTATGCCCCAATCCAAGAAAGCACCATATTCTGTGACCATAGCTACCTGCAAAGAAGCAAACTTATTTAAGCTTATTTTTGGCTCTAATGTCGTTGCTATTGGGCGATTTTCATTGTCTTTATATACAAAAACTTTTATGTTAGCACCTATTTCAATATTTTCTGGTATATACTTGTTGGGCAACAATATTTCATTGTCGTTTTGGTCGCCCAAATACAAACCTACGGAGGTTTCTCGCAAAATTTCTAAATCGTGATGTTGTCCTATTGCTATCATTTGTTCTTTTATTTCAAAAATATAATTGGCAAAGATACGCAAAAAACAAGCTTATTTTTTGATAGCGTACCCTAAATAATTGACATTTTTATCAGAATGCTCTTTAAAATGTAGCTTTTCGCCCAATTCTTCATAATTTAATTTGCCTTTGGCTCGCTGTCGCAAATAATAAGCCATCTTGAAAACAGGAGTTGCTAGGCGTGAACCCATAAATTGTGTAGCTGCAAAATCATTGTCATTTAATAAACTTTCCAATTCCTTTGGCTGAATAAACATTTCCCAAACATGCAAATTTTCGGGAGCAAAAGCTAAAGTTTTCCACTCCTGCATAATTTTTATAACAATTAGTTTGCTCAATAAAGTACGATTTATCGTATCGAAACAAAACACACCTTTTGGCTTCAATACTCGACTGATTTCGCTGATGACTTTGGGCAAATCTCTGACATGTTCCAAAACATCGCAGCAAAAAACAACATCGAAAGTAGCATCTGCATAAGGCAATGCCTCACCAACACCAATATCATATTCTATTTTTAAATTAGATGTAATGCTATGATTTTTAGCAACTTGAACCGAGTGTTCAGATGGGTCAATGCCTGAAGTTTCAAATCCCATTTTAGCAATTTCTTCTGTCAGAATGCCACCGCCAGAGCCAACTTCCAAAGCCATTTTATTAGTAGCATTTATTTGCATTTCCTCAAACAAAATGCGTTTGAAATAGCCTACTCTTAGCGGATTGATAGAAGATTTGAGGATATAATGTCGGCTATTTTTATCCCACCATGTTTCTGTTTCGAGATTATAATGAGCATTGTCTATTTTGTTGTAAATATTGTCAGCTATTTTTTTCATATGAGATATTTTGTTTAGCCAAAAGGTAAAAGTTGAATTGTTTGCTAAGATAAGCTTAATTTTTTGGCTTGAAAAATAGACTTTTTTAATGCAAAAAAGTAAATGAATAAACACAAACACAAACACTGATACTAAACTGAAATGTTGCTAAACAGAAAAAAGTTTTCGTTCTTTAGCCAAGCACTAATTAATATAGATTATTTGATTTGTTAACACCTTAAAAGTCGCAATATTAGCTTCTTCAATTGAGTGTTTTTTTTCATTTGTTTGGCTTAACAAGCAAAAAAATAACACATATAAATGTCATTTTTTCAAAAAAAATAAGGAATATGAGCTAAATAAGTATCTAAATATAGAAAAAGTTGTTCTATATTAGATGATAAGCTTGCACAAATATATTAGCTATTTTTTAACTAAAGAATATATAGTATATTTGTGCATGAAAAGCCTTTTATTATCTACTATCTATTATGGTTATTCTATCTATCAAATATAATAATCTACAATGTATCAAAAACTACGAAACATTATGCGTTATTTTATTAGCATTCCTCTTATTTTTATATTTGCTATAAGTACGCAAATAATATTTTGTTTTGGCCATATAGAATATGAACAGAAAGAAATAAACAACCAAAATCAAAATACAGAGCAAATTGATTATGAATATAGCGTTTCAGGACTTACCGTTACTTATTCTACAAATTTGACTAATGATAGTCTTGTTATTGTTTGGGACTTAGGAGATGTTACTATTACAGACCAACATTCGGTAGAGCATACATATCAGGCTATGGGCTATTATGAAACTTGTATGCGAAAAATAAATCCTAAAACAAAAGAAACAATTGTTAAAAAATGTAAGTATGTAGAAATTCCAGATGCAAATATTTGCGAAGCGACTTGGCGGCCTGTTTGTGGTTGCGATAATCAAACCTACCTCAATGCCTGTTTTGCCGAAAATTATCATGGTATTTATTATTGGACAGAAGGAGCGTGTCGTGAAACAGATTATAATTTAGTTTCTGAGTTTTTATATACTATTTCAGATTTAACAGTTCAGTTTATCAATACTTCGGTGGGAAATTATGATGATATTTCATGGGAAATGGGCGATAAGACCTCTACAAAAAGACGAAATCCTAAGCATACATATGGAAAAGAAGGAGTATATCAAGTTTGTTTGACTGTAAAAAGCGACATCACAACTAAAAAAGAACAGTTTTGTGAAGAAATTGAGCTGATAACCAAAGCTGAAGTAGAGGTGTTAGAAACTAATCCTTGAATTAATCAATTGTAAGTGCTAAATATTTGACATTTTCTCATATACTGTCATTAGTCAAGCAGATTTATTCTACAAATTATGGAAACTAACACGCCGAAAATCAAGATGTTAGCACAAACTGTTCTACTAAGTAGTCAGGCAAAAATAAATACACATCTCGTTGAAGCTAACACACTGAACATCAATGTGTTAGCAACAAATAGACTGTTTATTAAATAGAGCTTGGCACTTATTAAATAATATTGATTCTCTGACAATTTGGGTGTTCATTTTTATAACAAGCAGTGGTTAATATTTCTTTTTTAT
>JBMZCV010000116.1:0-17147 GCA_049613665.1 Chitinophagales bacterium
GCGAACATTTGTCAGTAAAATAACATCAAATTCGACACCCCACCTTCAAGGTTTTAGAAACCTTGAAGGTTTGGAATATTTGTTTTCCTAATGCCCACAACCTTTATGGTCTTTCTCATAAAAATCTACCTGCTCGCCATCGCCCAAATCGTTGCAATGATACAAGCGTTTTTTCGACGGTTTTCCCTTTTGCGTTTTGCCGCCGCCAGCTTTCACGGCCAACATTTTTTGAATTAAGCGATTGCGTTCTGCCGCTACTTCCTTTCGCATTTCCTCATCTTTCGCTATATCGAAATAGCAAATACCATCGACATAAGTTTGCTCTGCTCGTGCATAAATCGACAAAGGATTGTCTGACCAAAGCACAACATCGGCATCTTTGCCTTTTTTGATACTGCCCACTTTATCGTCTATATGTAGCATTTTGGCAGGATTGAGCGTCACAAATTTCCACGCTTCCTCCTCCGAAACATCGCCATATTTCACCGCTTTTGCAGCCTCTTGATTTAAGCGTCTCGCCATTTCAGCATCATCAGAATTGAAAGCCGTCAAAACGCCCATTTCGTGCATAATCGCTCCATTGTGCGGAATAGCATCTATCACTTCGTATTTATACGCCCACCAATCCGAAAAAGTAGAACCTGCAACACCATGTTTTTTCATTTTATCCGCTATTTTGTAGCCTTCCAAAATGTGCGTAAACGTATTGATGTTGAAATTGAACTGCTCTGCCACACGCATCAACATCGTTATTTCAGACTGCACATAAGAGTGACAAGTGATAAAACGTTTTTTGTTAATGATTTCCCAAAGTGCGTCTAGTTCCAAATCTCTACGCATCTCTTTCGGTGCTTTTTTGTTGCCATACATTTTTTCGCCATACGCTTTTGCTCTCGTAAATCCATCTACAAAAACTTGCTCAACGCCCATTCTCGTTTGCGGAAAGCGTGTCGTTTGGCTATCTCCCCAGTTCGATTGTTTCACATTTTCGCCAAGTGCAAATTTGATAAAGCCATCAGCACCTTTAAATTTCATTTCCTCTGGCGTGCTGCCCCATCGCAATTTGATGATGCCAGACTGCCCACCGATAGGATTTGCCGAGCCATGCAAAAGCTGTGAAGTCGTCACACCACCTGAAAGCTGACGGTAGATATTGATGTCTTCCGAGTTGATAACCGTTGCGATGCTCACTTCTGCCGAACTCGCTTGTGTGCCTTCATTTACGCCTTTGCTTATCGCAATGTGCGAATGTTCGTCAATCACTCCGCTCGTCAAATGCTTGCCTGTGCCATCAACTTCTTTACCACCATTGGCTTTCAAATTTTTGCCAATGCCTGCTATTTTGCCATTCTGAATCAACACATCTGTTTCTGTCAAAATGCCGTCTTTTTCGTTTGTCCAAACCGTTACATTTTTAAATACAACCGTTTCGGCAGTCGGCTTTTTTTCCCAGCCATAAGGCAAAAATGGATACATTACTGTTCCAATTTCATCTTTTTCTTCTTTTTTATCCTTCTTTTTCTCCTCTGCTTTCTTGTCTTTTTTATCGTCTTCTTTCGCCTTTTTTTCCGTTGGCAAAGCCGTCCAATCTATCCAATCGCCGTTGGCAAGTTGGCCATTTCCTTTCCATTTTTTGCCATCTTCACTCGTCCAGCCGCTCAAACGAACAATACCTTTGCCCATTTTTTTGGCATTTACGCTGTCTTTTTCGGCATTAAAATTTAGGCTAATAGCTTGTTTTTTTAATGTGTGTTTTATCGCAATTTTAGTGCTATCGTTTATCACAATTTCCACTTTTTGCTTGCCTTTGTCGCCACTTACCAAAATGTCATAGCTCAAAACATTGCCCAATTTAAGCTCATAGTTTCCAGCTAAATCTAACACATCTTTATCTTTCAGAACAAAACGATTTCCTTTCACCCAATTTTCGTAAATAGTGGCTTTTTCATCGAAAATAGGTTTTGAGCAAACGATGAAATTAGCGATTTTTCCTTTTTCCAAACTTCCCACTTCTCTATACATTCCCAACATATTTGCTGGTGTATATGTCAATGCTTTTAAAGCTGTTTCTTTGCTCAAACCTGCTTCAATGGCTTTTTGTAGGTTTTTGAAAAATGCTTTTTTATCTTTCAAATCGGCAGTTGTGAGTGCAAATTCAATACCAGCCTTTTGCATAAAACTAGCGTTTGAAGGTGCAAGTTCCCAATGCTTCATATCCGAAAGGCTCACATTTGAGGCATCGAAAGGATCTTCGACATCGTAGGCATCAGGAAAATTGAGCGGTAAAATGAAGCTTGCATTCGTATTTTTCAGAGCATCTAAACGCTTGTACTCATCGCCATTGCCTTTGAAAATATATTGTACGCCAAACTCATCGCCTACTTTATCGGCACGCAAAACCGACAATCTATCGGAAGCCTCAAAAATTTGTGGCAAGTTTTGAATGTTATTCCAACTATCAAGGCTCAAGTTAAATTCGGCGACATTTTGGCCTGCTTTATACCATTGAGCATCATAATAAGTTTGTCGCAACAAAGCAATGCTTCCCATCAAACTACTTGGATAATCTTGCGAAGATTCGCCTTTATCGAAAGAATAATGAGCAGTAGCTTCGTCTTTCAAAATCACTTCATTTTCTTTGCCTTCATTTAGCAAAACTACTGTGCCTGTGCCTCGTGCTATGCCATCTTGCTGATGCGACAAAACCGTTCCAAAACCTAATTTTCGATAAGATTCTGCTGCTTTTGCATTGGTAGTAAAATGTTCTACTGCCGAAATCTCTGGTTTGATGGCTTCATTCCAACCATAAGCTCCTTTTTTGCTCGATAAATCTTTTGGTGGGTCTGTCCATTTTCCTTTGTTTTTTGGCACTTCTGGCAAACCATAGTTCGCATACGCATCAATGAAAGAAGGATAAATATGTTGTCCTTGCATGTCTATCACAACTGCATCTTTTGGCACACTTACAGACGCTCCTACTTGCTCTACTTTTCCATTTCGGATAAGCAAAGTAGCCTTGTCTAGTTTTGTGTTATAAGTCGTGTGAATAGTTGCATTTGTCAAAGCATATAAGCCAGCTCGGTTATCGTGTACGCCATTGACAGGAAAAGTTGGTGTTTCATTTTGTGCAAATTGCTGTTGAGAGAAAAACAGCAAAACGACAAAAATGCTTAGGATTTTTTTCATATTTCGTTTGATTATTTTTTTGCGAAAAACGAAAGATACAAATTTTTGTGCAAAGCTGAAATAAGTGACTGTTTAGATTTTGCTTTTCACACCGAAAATCTTGCATTTTAAGCCAAACAACAAGGTTTAAAATAAATCTATTTTTAGTCTGGAACTTTTAGGCAAGTTTTTAGCTTATTATTTATAGTGTTTATATCAGACTCTATTTGTAAAACTTAAAAACGCCTTATGAAAAAATTAATTTTTCTGCTCACATTTTGCCTACTTTGCATTATTACCAATCCTAGCAATGAAAAACATAAAAATAAGCTAAATGCTGATTTTAAGAACAAACATAGTATTATTGGTTCTTTTGGAGTAGGTAATTTTGCGGCTAGTTTATTTCCTTATCACAATTTTTATTTTTTTTCGATAAAAGGCGATAAAGAAAAAATACATTCTGTCGGTTTTTTAGGTATGGTTTTCGTTAATCCAGAAAGTTTTTAGCAGAAAAACAAATGACAAAAAGCCTTTGCGTTATCATGTTTTTTTAGATGATAATGCAAAGGCCTTTTTATAATGAGATTTTATTTTTTTTACTCCTTAAAGTCAAACTTGATAGCTGCCGAACTCGTCATATCCGAATTGAGCGTAACATTTCTTTTGCCTTTTTTATCGAAAATAATCATTGCTACCGTATTTGGCGGCCGTTTTCCCTCATTGTGAGCATAAACAATAAGCTCATTTTCTTCATCGGCTTTCAATTTGATATTCACGATTTGTTTTTCGTGCCAAAGCTTGTGTTCTTGCAAAATCCATTCGCCATTGAAATATAGCGATATAATGTCGCCATCTTCTTTCTCGGTGTCCCACAAATGAAGTGCTACATCTTCGCCATAAATCGTTACTTTTTTAGGTCGTTTTACGGTTCTATCGCCTAATTTTGAGGTGCGGCCTTCCACAAAATTTATCTCTCGCAAGCTTTTAGCCAAATTTGTTTTCTCTTTTTCTTCAATAGCTTTGGCAGGTTCTTCTATCGTTTTCACGAGCAAAACTTCTTCGTCTATATTGTTTTCGTCAGTTGTGGCGGTGAGCAAAGTCTTATTTTCCTCCTCAATATCTGGCAAATTTACGTTTGACACAATTTTTCTTTGTGCTTCTTGTTCTCTAAATTCCTTTTCGTGCTGCTCTCTTCGACGACGCAACTCTTCGAAACTCACAACAGGCAATTTTGAGCGTGCTTCTTTTACCGCTTTTTCCAAAATGCTAATATTGGCACTCGAATTGCCTGCATATTCGCCCACAATACGGCCTTTATGGTCTGTAACAATAGTATAAGGAATGACATTGGCACGATAACTCAACAAACCAAGCAAAATATCTTCGCTATCAATCAAATTGTCGAAACGCCAACCGTAATTTTGCAAATGCGGTTCGATATTCACTTCTTGCGGTATTCTATCGAGATTGACAGCCACAATTTCAACATCTAACTCGCCTTTCCATTGCTCACACATTTGAGCGGTTTTCTGCAAATCGTTGCTGCAATCTATCACTTTTCCTGTCCAAAATTTAAAAATCGTTAGTTTTCCGTTGTTGCCATAATCGGCCACATTCACGACTTCGCCATTGTGATTTTTAAGGTGAATATTCGGAATTTCGTTATATGGACTTTGAGCTATAATAGTCGAAAAATTGAAACAACATAATATGATAAAAAAAAATAGAGGATAATGTATTGGTTTCTTCATCATTAATCATTTTTTTTAAAAAAATATTTATATTCAGTTATATACATAACAATAATTAATTAAATGTAATGATTTTTTTTTATTTCTACCTCTTTTTTCGTCAGAAAGCTGTTAATTAACTAAAATAGAAATATAATACGTTATTTTTTAGGTTTTATTTCTGAACCTTCCAAAAGTTCAACCTGTTTTTCCATCAACTCTGTCATTCTGTGCAATAGTTCAATATCTTTTGGCGTAACTTCTGTTTCATTTTTTGGGTCGTCGGCTTTTTTTCGAATAGAATTCATAAATTTTACAACCAAAAATACTGTAAATCCAATGATAAGAAAATCTACGCCTGCTTCAAATAATTTTCCATAGCCCAATGCAATTTCTTCTGTTTTGACAACTCCATTATCAATTACTGCTTCTTGCAAAATAATTCGTTTATTTTCCCAATTTGTTCCATTTGTGATAAGTGATAGCGGTGGCAAAAAGATTTCTTTTACCAATACATCAACTACTTTGTTGAATGCTGCTCCAATAATTACACCGATGGCTATATCAATCATGTTTCCTTTAAGTGCAAATTCTTTAAATTCCTTGATAAGTGTAAAATTCATGTTTGTTTTTTTAGTTAAATATAAATAGCTAGATAACATTGCTAAGAGTCTGTTTTAAAATTAGTATGATGTTTTTACTGTTTCTTGAGTTGAAAAAAGAATACTCATAGCAAATGAAGTTATGAAATATAATACGACAATATGTGTTCCATTTGGCAATATTTCATCTATGCCAAACCAACCATTCCAAAGATATATTAAAGAAAAACCAAAAGCTATTTTGATAGCTTCTGTCAGTATGGCATATTTATTTTTGTCCATGAGCGTAGTATAAGAGAATACGGAAACGAAAATGAAAATAGCATATAACAAAACATCATTGAAGGGAAAAGTAGTTATTTTATTGAATAAAAAAAGTACGAGAGCAGAAGTTATAAAAAGTTGTAGCCAATGCCATATTGCGAAAATCATGTTAGGATTAGTGTCGTATTTTTCGAGCTGATAAGGATTTTCTACGATTTGAATAGGATATTTTTCGCTCACATCTGCTGGCCGCCAACCTGTGGGCATAAACCAAATTTTCACTTTATCGACAAGTTTTTCGGTGCGAAAAGAGTCTTTTGCAATTTGCGATATGTGCATAAAATTGATGAGAAAGGGATTCCATGTTTGCACAGGCTTTTTTACGCCAAATACTGCTGGAGTTTCTGCTAGTTCTACTTGAAAAGTGCCAAACAGTCTGTCCCAAATAATGAAAATTTGTCCGAAATTTTTATCTAAATATTCATCATTGATAGCGTGATGCACTCGATGATGTGAAGGCGTAACTATAATATATTCCAAAATACTCATTTTATTTATCAATCTGGTGTGATACCAAAATTGAGAAAATAAATGCAAAGGTGCTACAACAGCAATAACTTCAATAGAAACGCCCAAAATCGCAAGCGGTATATATAGAAATGTGAAAATGCCAAATATTTCGGAAACAGATTGACGCAAAGCACAAGCCAAATTAAATTCTTCGCTGCTATGATGAATAATATGCCTATTCCAAAAAACATTTATCACATGCTGGAAACGATGCGACCAATAGCCAGCGAAATCTATGCCGATGAAAGTGATGAGGTATAAAACCCAAGTGGTTTCTATCTCAAATAGCGATAGGTGTTTTACTAAAAAGCCGTAACTTAAAATTACAATCGTCAATCCCAAAACGTCTTTTAGAATGTTGGTGAGGCCAGAGCTAAGGCTCGAAATGACATCCATGCTGCGTATGGTGTTGATGCCCATAAAACGGCCTATGACATATTCGATGCCGATAAGAAAGACGAAAAAGGGAATGGCATAATTTAATACTTGTGCGTAAGCTTCCATGATGAATATTTTTGTTTCTGTAAATAAAAGTGCGTTAAATATATAAATAAAATTAAATCTTAGCCAAATAAAAACTGTTAATGTCAAATTTTTCCTAGAAAAAGGTGGTAGGCACTTCTAAAGTGCCTGCCACCTTTTTTTATAGTATAATTCTTTTTTTATATAAACAGCACATATTTTTTTACAGAAACATATTTTTTTGTAAGAAAAGCTTTTCTCTTATTTCCTATTCGGGTTAGTTGCCCAAACTTCAAGGCTTGGCACAAAACCAATATCGTCTAGCGACAAAACCGATAAAATGGCATGAGCAATGTCTTTGCCTTTGAGCTTGTAAGTAATATCTTTCTGTTCAAAGCCAGCCGTTTCATAAAAATCTGTGACTACTTCGCTTGGATTCACTTGCGTCACTCTGATATTGTGCGGCCGCAATTCGGCTCTCCAACATTCTGTCAATCCAGATACTGCAAACTTACTTGCGGCATAAGCCGAGCCATACGCAAACCCTCTTACTGCTGCCGTTGAACCGACATTGATGATATTACCGTATTTTTGGTCTATGAAATGTTTGGCGGCTTGCTGGCCTGCTATGAATAAGCCTCTAGTGTTTACTTCCCACATTTTCTGAAAATCATCTGTCGTCGTTTCTACCAATGATTTGAACCAGCCAACGCCTGCATTGTTTATCAAGACATTGAAGCTACCTAATTCTTTTATCGCAAAAGCAAATAAATCTTTCACTTCATCTTCTTTCGACATATCGGCTCTAAACGACAACACACCGAGTTCTTTTGCTGCTTTTTCTAGCTTCGCTTCATTTCTTGCCGAAATAAGAACCGTCGCACCTTTTTCTTTTAACATTCGTGCTGTTTCAAAGCCAATGCCAGAGCTTCCGCCTGTAATAATTACTTTTGCTTCTTTTATGTTCATGTTTTGTGTTTAATTTTTGTAAATGTTCATGTTTTTTTAATTGAATTTCCGTTCCAGAAAATTACTATCATCATTGATTAAAGCAATAAGACACTCCAAAACATCATTTTTGGTTTGGTCTGGCAAATCGCTTGTATAATTTTCATTTGTGCTGCTCATCAAACCAAAAAAATATTTTGTTTCTTTTGGCCGCTTATAAAAAATATAAAATTCAAAATCTTTTGGTTCTCCTACGGCTGATATAGTGATGCCATTTTTACTCGTTTTATTTTCAAATTCTAAAGAAGGCGAATGATAAATCTCACTCTCATCAGCTTTCAACAAATCTAATAAGTATTTGTTCCAAGGAAATGCCTCAAATATCTTGATAACTTCTTTTTTATTGATGTTGCCTTTTTCAATAATATTTGGGTTTAGTGGTTCGCAAATGCTATATCTGAGTTTTGTTTTCATTCTACAAATATATATAAAATTCATAACAAAATCAATGCTTCTCAACAATAAAAAAGCCTACCATTTTCCTAAAAAAAATGGTAAGCTTTAAACAGAAACACTTTTACTTCTTCTTTATTTCAATTCTTTCAACAAAGTATTAGCAGCTAATTTTCCTAAATTGTTAGAGGCTAAAGGGCTTGCTCCTGTGATTAATTTTCTATCCACACAAACCGTATCGTCTCCTTTAGTATTGACAAGTTTTGCTCCCAAACTCTTCAATTTTTCGCTCAAACCCCACGGCATGAGGCCAGGCAAATAGCCAATTTTAGGTGTCATTTTATCAACTGAATCTGGGAATACAGCCATTTCGTAGCCATCATAAAGAAATTTTTGATTGTTTAATGTCGTTGTCAAAAGCGAGCCTGGCCCATGACAAAGCGTTATAGTAAACAAACCGTTTTCGTGTGCCCAATTCAATGCTTTTCCAACATTTTTATCTTCTGGAATACCTAACATAGAGCCATGTCCGCCAGGCACAAATACTGCTGCATAAGATTCTACATCTGCAAATGCTGTATTCATAAATTTTCGTAAATCCTTCGGCTGCTCAAACTTTGACTTATATTTTTGGTAAATAGCTTTTACATGCTCATCTTTTGCAGGAAAAGCCCACATTTCAAAAACTACTGGCTTTCCTGTTGGCGTAACTATTTCAAAATCAAAACCTGCATTTTGAAGGTGCAACATCGGCAATAAAGCTTCTACTGGATGATTTCCTGTCGAAAACTTTTTGCCATTTTTCATAGTCATATTTTTTCTTTCGGTAAAAATGACTAAAATTTTCGTTTGCTGTCCTTGATATTTCGTGTATGAAACATTTTCAAAATCAGTTTTGGCAACCGTTCCTAACTTTAAAGCTAGTTTTGAAGGCTTGTAAGAACCATCTGCTTCCAATTGTGGAGCAATACCCAACATCTTTTTTAACATAACTTTTTTTTTGCAATTCAAATAAAGTGCAAAGATAATATGCTGTTAGGTACTAAAAATTGATGTATGTTAAGAAATTATTGGAGTGCAATTTCTTTTCGGATTCTACTCAAACTTTCGGTAGTAATTCCTAGATAGGAAGCGATATGATAATTTTTGACGCTCTGTTCTATATTAGGATAAGAGTTAATAAAATTGATATAACGGTCTTTTGCTGGCAAGGTTAGATTTTCGAGTATTCTTTTGTGGAAAGCAGCAAAGGCAGCTTCTAAATTTCTAATATGAAAATGTCCTATTTTCGGTATTTCTCTGCATAAGCTATCAAAATCTTTTTTTGAAACTTTGTATAATATAGCATCTTTCAAACATTCAATATTCGATACTGATTTAGTTTTTTCTCTTCCAAACAAAGCGATATAATCGCTAATCCACCAGCCTTTTATGGCAAATTGCAAAGTGTGTTCTTTTCCAGCAGCATCTATAAAATAAGTTCGCAAACAACCTTCATGAATATAATAAATGTCATTGACTTCCTTTTCTGCTTTTAAAAGAAATGCTTTTTTTTTAAGCTTTATTTGTTCTAGCTTGCTGTATATAAGTGCAGATTCATCTTCAGTAAATGTAGCATTTCTAAAAATTTCAAGTATGATTGATTTCACTTTAATTTTCTTTAACTTTGTTTCTTCTTACTATGCCGAATAGCCGCAAACACTTCTTTCATGCCTTCCGAAAAAGTAGGAAAAGGAATACCTCGTTTTTTATTTGCCATACTGATGTCGTATATCACACGCCATTGTCGAAACAGCACTTTGTAGGCTTCTAGCAGCGAAGCATTGGGCTGATAAATGTGTGTAGGTTCAGATTTCACGCCATTGAGTTCGATGATAGACCAATTGCGATTGTTTTTCAAATCTTCTATACTTTCGCATTTGATGTCGTAGCGGCCAAAATAAATGCCATTGAGCTGATGACTCACCTCATCGAAAACACTTACCAATTTTTCGTCAATAAAACGATTGCCATCTAAAAAAGTTGTGCCTCTACAATGATTGCCGATAGGTTCGAGCAAATATTTTTCGCCTTTCGGCAATACTTTCATCAATAATTCGGGTTTTTCGTTGCGAAAACGCTCAATTTGTAAACTCGCTCGCCCAGATTGCGACATCAAAGTTTCTATATTATCTGTTCCATTGCCTGTTACGCTCAAAAATTCTTTTACCGTCACAGAAGTAATATGTCCTTTCGGCTCGTTTGGCAGGCGATAGTATAAAATACCTACTTCTTCGGCATAAGTAATAAATTCTTGCACCAAATAAGGCACTTTCGTTTTGTTGTGATAGGTTATCAATTCTTCTTTGCTATCAATTTTTTCGACCAACGAGCCTCTTTCGCCCATGTCTGGCTTTGCAATGACAGGAAAATCGAAATTGTGTTGTTGCATAAAATCGAAAATCGGCTGCAAATTATTGGTAGGTTGCTGTATAAAGGTTTTCGGAATGAGCTGTTGAGGCAGTTGTTCGTAAATTTCGTTTTTAGAATCAGACAGCAAACCGCCCATATTAATACTGGGATTTGCATTGGCAAAAAAGAAAAAAGAACGTGCTTTTATGGACAAATAAATAGCATAAAAAGCCACAGGAATATAAATGACTTGCATAGGCCAATATTCCCAATTCAAGAGTTTTAGGAAAAAGCCTTGCGATTTAAGGCTTTGCCAAAAGCTTTGCGGTGTTTGCGATTTCAATATTTGTTTTTGTAATTTGTTGGTTAACAAAATCTTTATAAGTCATTTCTAGCCTATCATTTTTTCGCTCTACGCAAGTAATGCTAACGGTTTCTACAAGATGAAAACGATTCATTTTTAAGGCATAAAATTCGTTGCCATCACCAGCCGTTTCGTGAAAGTACATGGCTGTTTTTTTCATAAAAACAGGCTTTTTGGCCAGCCATGTTTCAAACCAACTTTCTCGTTTCACTTTCATTTCGTCATTATACAAAGTCGCCGACGACCAAATATGAGTTTTCGCAGTATCTAAATTTCTGATATGCTTTTTTTGGCCGTCCCATTTTAGCTCTGCCAAAAATCCATTATCATATATCACAAGCGTAAACGGCTCAATGTTGTCCAAATCATAGTTGTCCAAAAATTGATGAGCGTTTTCATACTCGAAAAACTCCAAAACAACTGTTCCTCTACTTTTTCGATATGGCAATACTCGTTTGTGTTTCTCGAAAGCACCATTGAGCAAGCAAATCAGTTGGTCTTTTTCAGAAGCACAAATCCATGTTCCGCCAGCTTTTTCGTCTTTCGGATACAAAAGCTGTTTGCTATTTTCGGTAGTTTCAGTTTGCGGAGGCAAGGTTTTTCTAAGCCTTGTTTCGTCTCTATTAGAAGTTAAAATAAAATTGCCATTAGCCATTGGCAGAAAGCTGACTGTGCACATGTTTTCTATGTTTTATGGTAGAAGAAGCTACGCCAAAATCGCTTGGCAAAATAAATGTAGGCATGAGAATTTTTAGGCCAATTTTTACCATTGCCAAATGATGAATAGCATGTTCGATAGTATAGACTAGTTCTCTTTTAAACGAAGTTGGAATAGTATCTGCTGCATGATTTTCGCAATAATCAACTTCCAAATAAAGCATCTGCTCGAGTGGTTGCTTTTCGATTTTTTGCAACAAATCCTCTAATACTTGTATCGTATATGTTGGGTCTGTTTCGATACGTTTGTTGCGTTGTCGCTTATCATAATCAATGATTTGCGAACATTGACATTGTTCTACCAAACATTGAAAAAACTCAACGATGTGTCTAGTATGTTGTCCGATAGTAGAGTCAGAAAACACTTCAAGCGGCTGTGTATATTTTTCTGCATCAATGGCAGCTAAATAAAGCTTAATGTTCTCAAAAATATGTGCTGTTTGATGAATAAGTAGCATATTTATAATATTTTGCGTTGATTATTTTGTCACATTAGTAGCCTAAAATACAAAGTACGTCAAGTTAGGGTATATAGTTTGTCTGTTTATCGACACTTGCAAAAAAATAATTGGGAAATAAGTAGGATTTGTATTTTTTTAGGGCAAAAGTTTACTTTCTAATTTTAATTTTCGCATTTACTTTTTCTAATAACCATGCTTTATTGATAGTTTGCTTGTCGGCTTCTATTTTTTGTTTCAATTTCAGAAGCTTCACATTATTGCCTTTTAGTTCTTTCTGAACAGCATCTATATATTTCAGAAAGTTGAGATGTCGTTTTCGCATATCGTCCGAAATAATTTTGTTTCGTTTCAGATACATTTTGAAAGAATCGACAAGCGAAGCAAAAGGCATCACATAGTTTTGCTCATAATAGCTTTTTATGAGCAATAAGCGAGCTGAAACGCCATACAACACATCTTTAAATTCTACTTTAGGCAATAACTCTAGTACTTTATCGTATTCTTTTTGATGAAAAAAAAGATATGCCAAATTGTAGGTATAAGCATTTTTGCGAAACACAGGATCTAGGCTCGTTTTATATGCTCGAATAAATTCTTTTGTCCATTCAAATTCTTCATTTCTTATCGCAATAGATACAATATTAGTATAGTTCCATTGCGAAAGATAATTGCCCTCAAAGATAAGCCTATTTTTCAATAAATCTTTATAGAGTGTCAATAATTCTGCTGCATAATGGCTTTGGCCATTGTTGATTCTTCGCACACAATAATTGACAGCATGTGTATAAATACCTGTTGCTTCTTCTGGCTCAAAATGATGGATATATTTTTCCATCAGTTTTTTGAGTTTTATGAAATGAATGCCATTGTCACTATCGAGCACTGTTTGCAAAATTGTGTGATAGATATGTATGCTATAATGATTTTCGTGAGAGTTGTTTTGCAAATACTTTTTAAGTTCTTGTATCAACTTTACTTGGTAGTTTTTTGCTGCTAGGCTACGACTCAAAATAGCACAGCTATACTGCAATTTGGTAGCAATATAATAATAATCCAAAAAATCTATGGCTTTTTGTAAGGCGACATCTTGGGCGTGTACTTGCTTTTTGGCAAACTGCTCGGCTTCGTTGAGATATATCTTAAATTGATTGAAATAATAATCACTATCTTTTCCTCTTTTTTTCTTCTGAAATTTGTTGGCTTTTTTCAGAATTTCCGAAAAGCTTTTATCCAAGTCCCAATCATTGTATAGCGGCATGAGGAGTTGCGATTTCATCATATCATCGTTGCGGAGCTGTTCATGTGCCAAAAAATCATTGATAAGCTGTGTGAGTTGACTCATCATATAGCCCATTTCTTTTTCGTCATAAGGCTTATGCTTTCCATAAACATATATAAAAGCGTTGGCTTTCGTCAGTTTTTCGTGTGTAAAATCGAACTGAAAAGAGGCCAAAAAATGATATAAAGCAATAAGCTCTTCTTTCTTATTGAAATAGGGCGATTCTAAAAAATCTTGTAAGCGTTTGAATTGTCGTTTGGGTATTTTACTAGCTAATTCAATAAGTTTACTATTTATCATCATGGTTTGCCTTGTTCTATTAGCTTTTCATACAAAAAAAAATGCAGCAATTCTCGCTTTTAATTGTTGGTAATAATGGCGAGAATTTTATTGAAATATTTTTCTTTAGCTAAAGAAAACAATCTCTAAACTGCTTTTTATGAATTTTGCAAGTAAGATAGATTTTTTTAGCTTATTGTCCAAAAAAACACTTACAGGCTGCTACATTTTTATTCTTTAGATACTAAACTTTATTCACAAATTTTTTAATCAGCAATCATAAATAACTAAGGTGGCAAACATTTTGAAAATGCCTACCACCTCTTTTTTTATCGTTTTATTATTTCAACAGTTCGGACATTTATACATTTTTTTTAGGCTAAGATGGCCAACATTTGCAAATTTTATGGCCTTTTGAACTGAAAAATAGTATGTTTCACTTGCCAAAAGTTGCATTTATCAGTCAAATCTAAGTTACAAAAAAAAATGTCAGAATCATTGATTATTGAAATAGTGCTTGACATTTATTTCCAATCCAAATAGCCATGATTTGTCAACCATTCTATAAAACTCATCAAAGTAATGCCTGTGAACTCTGCTACTGCTGCCAAAAAAATGGCGGCACTCACAATAGCAGGTATCAATAATTCGGCACGTTTATACCAATTCACTTTTTCGCTATCGGCTTGATTGGGCAAAAAACGATGTGCTGCATGTCGATTTTCGGGTTGCAAACTCATATCTGTTCGAGGAGTAGCCAAATTTGTATTGCGACTTTCTCGTTCCTTAGCAGTTTCAATACCATTGAGCAATTCCTGAATATTGAGACGAGTGCGTAAGGCACGCACCAAAATAGTCTCTTCGCCCATTTCCTCATGAAATAACAAGTCTTGATAATCTAGCACTACTCCTCCACATTCATCGACAGGAATTTTGCTTTCTACCTTCAAATTTGACAAACGAGCGTGCAAAGTATCAAATTGGCCACGAATAAAAGTCAATAAATCTCTTCGATAACCTTTTCCTGTTACTTCGATATAAATTTTTCGCTCCTCTGGGTCTGCCGTAATCAGCCCCAAACAATTGTCTTTTTCGATGACTACGCCATTTCGCCAATACTCTCTTTTGCGAATAAACTCATGTACCTTAACGATAAAACGAGACATAATGCTGCTCGGCATCACATCGTAGTGATACTGAAATCGCAACAGTTCATCAACCTTATGTTTCCATTGAATAGCAGCTTTGTCATTGGAAAAAGCACCTGGAACAAAATAAGTATCTCGCATATAAGGTACTTGATAACACAACTCAAATCTATCCATGATGTCCATGATATAAAACCGCTCACGAGCAGTAGGATATAGATTTTTATCCAAAATTCTAGCAATTTCTTTGACAGTCAAAATGCCTTTTTTCTTAATCAGATGCGGCGATATAATGATTTGATACACACCTTGCGTTACCCATTCAGGGTTGAGCACCTGCGTATCCATTAAGCGGCGGTCTTCGCTAAAGTTGAGCATAATACCCAAATCGTGTAGCAAACTCATGAGCGTCTGCATACTTTTTTCCTTAAAATTATGGTCAATTTTTCTACACAGTTTTTGATAATCTACATAAGGAATATAGTCTGCATTGTTGTGTTGCAAGGCACTTTTTATTTCAAAATAGCTATGCGGAAGCAAATTGTCGATATGTTCGAGCCGTGAAATAGCTTCTGTTACCGCTTTTGTGAGACGGCCAATACCCACATTTTTTTTGCATGAAGTTTCCACAAAATCAACGACATTTGTATATTTCTCTTTAATAGCCGTTTTTGCCAAATCAATTTTATGCGTTTCACATTTATTTATCGCTATCACCACAGGCACATTGCCTGCATACGAGCGAATGAGTTTTAACCAATATTCTACTTCCGACTCGCCATATTGGTCTTCTGTTCTCGGATTTATTACCAAAACATACACACTTCTGGCAGTCATAAAAAATTTGTGGGTAGCGTGCATAATTTCTTGGCCGCCAAAATCCCAAACGTGCATTTTTATGATATTTTTCTGCCGTTTTACTTGCCATTGTTTAATCTGAATACCGTCTGTTTTCTGTTCTTCTGGATTGTATCGTTGGTTCAACAGCATATTGATAAGCGAAGTTTTGCCTACATATCCTGAGCCAATAAAAATGAGTTTGGCTTCGTGCAAAGGTTTTTTTTGCCGAGAAGCCTGCAAATCTAGCACAAATTGTATGAGTTCAGATGGCTCACGCAGCAATATTTCTGCTGGAATATTAAAACAATTGCCTTGCAAATCAAGGCCAAGTTGCCATTGAATCTGCTTTTTGGTGTTGTGAAGCTGTTTTAAATAAGCTATTTCTCTAGGCAAATGATTGAGTTGATTAAAACTCAAATCAAGATATTGTAGCTGCTGCAATTTTCCAATACTTGATGGCAGTTGTTGCAGTTGATTTTGCGACAAATTGAGTTCTTGCAGTTTTTTGAGTTCGCTAATGGTGTGCGGAATAGCTTGCAAATGATTGTTTCGCAAATTGAGCTGCTTCAATCTAGGTAAAAGACCGATAGCGTTGGGCAATTTAGCCAATTTATTGCCATTCAACATAAAATATTCTAGCTGTTGCAATTGCGAAATACTTTCCGTAATCCGATTAATTTTGTTGTCGGCCACCGAAAGTTCTGTCAAATGGACAAGGTATTTTACTGCACTCGGCAAGCTCGTAAAATTATTATAATCCAGCAATAATTTCGTCAAAGTTTGCAACTGTGTCGTTTCTCTTGGAAGCGTATTGAGTTTGTTGTGTTGCAAATTTAGCACTTCAAGTTGGCTCAATTTGCGAATGCCTCTTGAGATATTGCTAATCTGATTGTAGGACGCATCAAGGACTTTTAGGTTAGATAACTGTCCAACAACGGCAGGCAAATTGTTGAGTTTGTTGTGTTGTAGGCATAAGGTTTCGATATGCCTAAGTTGTTCGACTTCTTCAGGCAAGTAAGTAAGATGTAGATGGCTCAAATCTAGTGTTTTGAGTTGATTGTCTTGAGCCTCTTGTATTTTTTGCAATGCGACTTGCAGATTTTCAGACATTTTTATTGCTTTTTGCGAAGCTTTTTTGCTTCTACATTTTTAGAGAAAACTATTGTTATCGTTTTTATTTTTGTTTAACTTAACAATGGTTCGGACATTTTTTATAACAATTTTCAGTTTAATAAAAAAACACCTTTTGGCAAGGCAAACATACTATTTTTCAGTTCAAAAGGCCATTAAATTTGCAAATACTGGCCGCCTTAGCCTAAAAAAATAGTATGTTTAAACTTTTGATAAAAAACGTATAAATGCCCGAACCATTGACTTAAAAAATAAAAACGATAACAATCTCTTGGTTTAGCTGTCTGCTACATACAAAAAACCCCTAACATTCCTGTGGGATTATTAGGGGAAAAAAATGATA